>CAZMZI010000037.1:0-8011 GCA_964570775.1 uncultured Pseudomonadales bacterium
AATACATGAGATCTGTTGCTTCGGGATTCTTGTTGACTTCGAGACTTATCAACTCAGAAATCCACAGCTTATCTGAAGGTCAAAAAGGACTGTTATGTTTTGCACGATTAGTACTGCAAAAGCCTGGATTACTGATTTTGGACGAACCAACTAATCACATTAACTTTAGGCACTTGCCCATTATTGCCCAAGCGCTCAGTGAGTACGAAGGAGCAATGATATTAGTTTCTCACGTAGAGGAGTTTGTGTCGAAAATTAGAATTGATAGCATTCTTGATTTGCAGAGATAATTACGAAGTTGCGAAAAATATTCTAGCCAACTTTTTTCTCAAGATCTTTGATAGACTGAGTGTGTGTTTGATAAACCACTGCCGCAACTAGAAAATAGAGAAGCAATATCCAGGCATCAAGACAAAGTTAAATCTAGGTTTGATGGTGTCGTGGACAGAAGAGAGTTTTCAGGTTTTCTCCAAGAAAAAGGAGTTGAAGAACAGATACCACTGTTTAATCCAGATACTGCTCACAGGCATGAACGTAACTTTTACCTTATAAATAACCCAGGTATTCAAAAAAGATTTGACCTGAATAGAGTTATTAAAGACCAAGTTTTGCCACCAAACTTAAAAATTAAACTTATGGAGGTCATTTCTGGAATAGTTCCGTTTATAAAAACAATTCCAGTTGATGTGCAGAGAGATTTTGAGACAAAAGTAGACGAGATGCTCCCTCCTGGTTATCAAGCAAAAATGCAGGGTGTGATAATGCAGGAAGAGTATTCAAGTTTGATGATTGCTGACTCGCTTGGGTTAGAGAAACCTTCACTACAGTACCCAAGAGTAGAAATACACATTTATGACGATCGTGGTGAGTTTGTTGAAACGCTCGTTTTAAACTTCATAGACTCCAAGACACAAAAAAGAATATCTAAGGTTAATTCGGTATTAGAAGGTATGTCTCCAGATGAGAGAGCAAAAGCTGATTCTGAGATAGATGATTTTTTTAAAGCATTGGACTCAAATGGTTTGGCTGACAAGTTGGTTACACATGAAAAATCAGTGGGGTACATGGCTAAAAGAGTTGGTTTGACTAGACTTGATGTAGCTGAGGGGTTATTGAAGTATGGGAATGTTAAGGATTTTCTTTTGAGTATTGATGTAGCTTCAAAAAAATTAAAGCTTTCTGAGGATCAAAAGCTATTACTAATAGAGATACAAAAACGAGTTGAGTTAGATGGTATGGACCCAAATGAAAGATTATTACCAGTTGATACTTCTGTTGTAGATTTAGCTCTGAAGCAAGCAAGAGAAGCAGGTTCTGAAACAAGTATTACTGCTGGGTTAACACAGCTTGCCCAGGATCTACATGCAGGTTCTAATCACTACTATCACAATGCTGTTCGTATTGAAGGAATGGACAAAGTCCTTAGAAATGGTGAGCAGTCAAATGCTGCCAAACTTGGTGTAATATTAAAATCAGGTCATCTTCTTCCCAGAGAAGGTACCTTCACAAAGGGCGAGTACCTGGCAGGTATTGATTTTGGAAAAGACGACTTGTTCAAGATGCTGCCATTGATGTTAGAATCACATGCAACAAAATCACCTGAAATTGTAATAATTTTTGAAGTAGCAAAAAACCTATACCACAGTTTAAACATGAAGCATGTTCACTTACATACATTCCAACGGACTTACATAAGTGCTTAAAGAGGATCATAGTTACTTCTCAACATATGGATTTAGCTAGACAGTACCTTCGAGAACATCAATATACAGATATTGCAGTTGTTAGTTATGAAGATTGGTTGGTTGAGATGGATTTTGTGGAAAAGGCTAGGAAAGAGTTACTTGCCAAGGTGGGCCTTTAGTAGGATAAGCTGATATACTTATTTTCATGTTGAGCCGAGTTTCTTCATGGATTAAACGATCTTCATTTTTATTCCCATTGTTTCGAAAACAGTGGAAATTATTGGCGTTTTCACTGCTACTAGAAATTGCACTCTCAGTTTTAAGCGCAATTATTCCCTACTTCACCAAACTTCAAGTTGATCTCTTAGAGTCCAAGTTGCCACTGTGGCCATTGAATAGTTTTCATCCAACTATTGCCTTACTTTTCTTACTGCTTATTCCTGCAGGAATAGAGTTGTTACGATTACTATTTTTTGAAAGAGTTCACTCTGGTTTACTGCGTATGATTGAGCATGTCATTACTACTGATATGCGTCATAAGATTTGGGAGAAAGTTCAAAATTTTGATTACGGATTTTTTTTAAGTAGAAGAAGTGATCACTTACGTTCTAACATGTATCGTCTTGCATATGTACCAAACCGACTTGTTGGTTTTGTTAACCAAAGGGCGAGAGGAATTGCAAGTTTGCTAACCATTATTCCGCTTTTGACGTTGGTAAGTTGGGAGCTGTTGGTCTTTATTTCAATAACTTCAGTCATACAGTATTTTCTTTCTATGAAATTAAGAGCAATGGATGCCCAGAGTACTCTTATTGAACAACAAAATAGCTACTCGGTATGGGGAATGGAAAAGTCATTAGAGCAATTTACACAACTTCAACCAACAGGTGGTTTTTCACAAGTGTTGGATAAATACTTTGCTGCAGCTTTGGAAGAGTTTCGCACAATTGAAAAAAGATACAAAAAAAATCAGTTTATTAATGCATTGCAGTGGTTGGCAAACGAAGGTTTACTCATAGTTGCTAATGTTTTTGTTGGATACAGTGTGTTTGCAGGTGAAATGAGTTTGGGTACCTTTACATTAACTGTTTCATATACATCTCAAATTAGAAGTATTTTTGGATTTCTTTTTACCAGTATTACAGATTGGGATGATGTTGTTGCAGATCTATCCCAAGTGGAGTTTTTCTTTAAACTAAAATCAAGGCTTACTACGAATAAAGTAACAAGACAAACAATTGTGCATGCAGAAAAGATACAGTTTAAGGATGTTTCTTTTTCCTATCCAGATCCACATGAAGATGAAAATGCGTACTTACAGTTCATGATAAAACGGTTGGAAAAGTTACAGGCTCGCAATCCACATGGCAGAGTAGACATAGAGATGCAGAGACTAAAAAGGGATTTGGAGACAACGACACAGTTTGAGGAAGCACTGCAGGATATACATTTTGAGTTACAAAAGGGAAAGGTAGTTGCTTTGCTTGGCAGAAATGGAGCAGGAAAAACAACAATGACCCATTTATTGATGCACCATTTTGAACCAACAACAGGGAGTATTCTACTAAATGATGCTCCAATATATGAGTACGAACGTGAGGTACTGACACAGCAGTTTGGTGTACTAACACAAGATCCTTTTTTGATTGATCAATTCTCCATTAAGCAGAACATAACTTTGGGGATACGACGAAAGGTTACTGACTTAGAGATATGGGAACTATTAGAAAAACTACAGTTAGCACAAGCAATTAAACTGTTACCTAAAGGGTTAGATACGGTATATGGTGAAGACGCTAGTTTATCTGGAGGTCAAAAACAGTTGGTAGCCATTGCAAGAGTGTTACTACAACAAAGGCCATTTGTTATCTTTGATGAGGGCACCAGTCAGTTAGATGTTGAAAAAGAGAAAGCGGTTTTACGGCTTTTAAAAACGTATGCACAAAATGCTGCGGTGCTGTTTATTACACACCGAGTAACTTCTGCCAAAATAGCAGATGAGATATACATGCTAGATGCAGGTAAGATTGTAGAGCAAGGCAATCATAAGGAACTGCTGGAAAAGCAAGGTTTGTACAGTCATTTTTGGCAGCTGCAAGTTGTGGACTAGTGATAACTTTAATCTACAAATAAGGCCTCTTTTTGTTCTTTTGCTTCCTTGGCTCGAGCCTTGTCATCTAGTACAGACTGTATGTACCACCAAGCTTGTTGCGGATGAAAAAGACAGTGCCACTTTTGTTCTTTACAGTTAGGTGCGAAGTATACGGTAACTGTGCTTTCAAAACCGCTGTGTGAAACAGTAACCTTTGATGTAAGTGGCTCTGAGTTATGGATATCAATGAAAATCATGCCATTGTTTTGGTGTTGTTCATAAAACGTCACAGCTTCCGCACGTGGAGTTGTTTCAACCCGTGGGTAGCTTGGTAATAAAATTGCTTCTCCATCTTTATTTTTGGGAAACAGTACCAATCTAATGGGGTTTCTTCCTGCAATTGAGTGAGAATTGTTTACGTAGAGAGATGTTTGGGAAACATCGAGGGTATCAAACTGCTTTTCTGGGAAGAGTAGTGATTTGTACTCTGTACGAGCTCTGTCTAAGTCTGTGACATACACAAAAGGTGTAAGAATGTTCTTTTCAAAAGTAAAACCCCAATAGAGTTGACCTAGATCATTTTTCCACGTCAGTTCATGTAAAGGGCTAGGTAGGTTTTTGAGTGAGTCTAATGCGGTGGTCTGAGATAATTGAATATTTTCTTGCGTAAAAGTAGCAACTGTTTCAGTGCCATTTTTAAGCACTTTAGTGGAACCTTCATTTTCTAATACAACGTTATTTGCAGTAGAGCTCAGAACAAGCTTAATAGGTGCACCAATTTCTGGTGGTCTATTTTTTACTAGATCATTCTTAACAATTGAACCATCTGCGTTGCCTTCAAAATAGCGTGACCCATCTAGCACAAATGGTACAACCCACCAACCAAAGCTTTTTGCTGGAGTGGTAAGGTAGGGGTCTGCAAACTTGTTGTTATATAGTCGTAAATCGGTGATTGAAAGTTCACTGTCACTCAGTCTTACACGAGCACGGTAGGTAGGCGTGGTTATCCACCATGCTTTTTCCCCCGAGTCATTGTGTGAGACACCTTCATAGCTAGTTATTTGTGTATAGTTTTGACGGTACCATGCCTCGAAATCACTCACAGTAACTGTCTGGTTACTGCTATCTTTTTTTTGCCACTTACCCACTTCTTCTAGTTGTTGAGCATACTCAATTTGAACACTTTCTGGCATGGTGTTTTCTAAGCCAATGAGTGCAAAAGTGTATGGGTTTTCTTGTTGGTGAGCTTGAGAGAACAGGTGCTTAAAATACTCTATAGTGTCGTCTCGCAGTGCATAGTCGTTAGGTTGTGAGGTATATGAATCTGTTTTGTCACCATACACAAACACAGGATCCATTATGGTTTGGCGCATGATGAGTGGCATGGAGGTGTTACCGTTTTGTGGAATAAGTGCCCAGTTACTGCTGGGGTAGTAGGGATAGTGAACTGGTCCACCGTAGAGAGTGTACGAATCTGTCCCAAATTGTTCCCGGGTAATTTGATGTGCCACTATGCCATATTTTTCTTTTAAATAGGCAAGTGACCAGGCATCTATCATCCATGCACTGCTAAATTTGGGGAGACTACCCAAGCGATTCTGGTAGGAATCCATGTAGGTGTCAATGATTTTTTTTCGCTCTTCTTGGGTGTAGCCAATGAGGAACACATTTTGTGCCTCGTACCATCTTTCCGGACTGCTCTTGTAGGTGACCCCAGCTGCCTCTGCAAGTTTTGGCGTGATTTCTAGCAGGGCTCCATACTCGTTTTTATCATTCTTTGTAACAAGTGATAGGTAGTTGTCACTTTGTAGTGCGTCATATCGCAAAGCAAAGTTACCAACAAGGCCATTTTTTTCTAAGTGTTCCAGGTCGTGTCTAAACCACTTAATATCTCCACTATCACAACACTCTGGACCACGGAGCTGGTGCAAGATAAGGGTGAAATGAGCATTGGGTGTTTGAGTGCTAGCACTGGTTTTTTGAGGTATGAGAAGTAAAGCAGCTGCAGCAATGAGTAATGTCAAAATTCTCATGGTTATGACAAGTACTGCTGAGTATTACTTGCATCCTTTATTTTCGATTGCTGTATTACTATGAATACCTAAGCTTGGTGCTTCAGCTACTACAGATAAGAATATTCGAGTACCACTCTCAATGTCAAATTCTACCTCACTGATTTTGTCATATGTGCCAACTAACTCATAGTTATTACAAGATTCTGAGTCGTAGTTTGTGATACATTTTTTGACAACAAATTGTATTCCATCTAATGGTAAATCATTGTAGTACCAGCCACTGAGTATTGCACCACCATCACCTCGACAATTTGATGTTCCGCTGGACCAAGATACTGTGCCAACAAACGAACCACAGTGCGGTAATCCATTAACCATACAACGTGTTGAGCCAAGTTTGTGACAAGTGTCGTCACATGAGTTCAGAGGTGTAGCTAATAAACTTGAAGGACAGTTTGGAATGCCTGGACAAGACATACTACAAGTACAGTCTGAGTCATCAACACATTGTTGGTTTTTACACGCTTTAACGTTACCTGAGTAGGTATGGCAGTAACCACTTTGACAGTCTGCATTGGTCGAACAAGTACTGTTGCATGCTAGTTTTTTACCACTTCCGGAGTAGACACCACCAGACGCTTGTTGTCGTAGGTCTTGGTTAAATTGTGACAAGAACAAGACACTTACAGAACCAACAAAAAGGAGCAACAGAAGTAACGCACCAATAATCAACTTGAGAGGTAGCTTTTTTTTGTGATGTGTAAGCTTTTGCTGAGTAGGTTCTTGAGGTAGTGGTGGTGTATTTGACTGGTCTACTGTTGGTTGTTGTGGTGAAAAATGCGTTGTTGTATCTGTCATTATTTTTTCAACTATATGGTAGTAGCTTAACAGTACAGGTATTAGAAAGTAATGTCAAACATTTTGCCATATTCTTCATCGTAACCCTCTGGTGAGTGAATATCCAGGCCTGCATTTGGTGTAAATGTTAATTCGCCAAAGTATATCTTGCCGTCAACATTGTACAAATCAACTCTTACATAGGGAAAGGGTGCTGCCAGTTTTTCTACAAGCTCAACCATCTTTGCAAGGTTTTTTGGTTTAGGTACAACTGCAGCAGGGGCAGCGGTGCCGCCTTGATCATTCAAGTAGGTGAACGGTGCTAGCTGCCAGTCAAGAGTATATGTGCTTTTTTTATATCAGTACTTCTTCCCGTCATTACTCTAATAAAAGCAGGCTTGCCACCAAAACAGTGAAACTTGTAATCGGTTAGACCTTCTGCAGTTCCTATGTATTTTTCACAGACAATTCTTGGTTTCATTTTTCTGTACTGTCTCTCTGCAAAATGTAAGTAAAAGTTGCTGGATAACCATGTAGTTAGTTTTGTTTTCTCCCTTGGCCAATCTAACTTAGTTTTATCTCCACAAATAATGTTCCAGTTAGACCCATGTGTACACTTTAAGACGAAGGAGTTTGGTAGTTTTTCTAAGTTAATCTCTGATACTGAGGGGTAAACACCTAGCAATGGAATAAGGTACTCAGAACCAATTGAGTTTGTTACATAGTCACGTACTACATACTTATCCGCAAATTGACGCACACTCTCTGCAAGTGCCGATATCTTAAAAAGATGTATTTTTTCTGAAAATCGTGTTGGGTTTCTCCAGTTTAGTTTTTTGCCAAATCTATGGTGATAGAGTGCAAATGCTTGTCTTACTAACTTGATGTGTTGTATGGTTGCTGGAATTGAGGCTAAGTACAAGTAGTCTGAGTCTATGACTATCAAGAAAGTGAACAGTTGCTTTAGAATAGACATAATGAGTACCAGGAAAACAAAAATCCTTTTCTTTTTTCACACCAATGAATTAGGAGGTGCAGAAAAATCAGCTCTCAACATTATACAAGAATGCATTGCAAAAGGGTTTAGTGTAGATGCAGTGGTGCCTAATGTTGGTTCACTAAAAGACGAGTTGGAGAAAGTAGCTTCAAAGGTAAGTGTTGTTAATTATAGATGGTGGTGTTCTTCAAGAAAAGGAATCTCTTGGTATTGGTGTTGGGAAATGGTCTTTTCCATTTTTAACTTACTTTCTTTTTGGATTAGCAACTGGAGTTACAAGCCAGACGTTGTGGTTACAAATACGCTAACTATCCCATGGGGAATGTTGTTTAGCAGGCTTGTTGGCAAACCACACATTCAGCTTATTCGAGAGTTTGGGACTCTC
>CAZMZI010000038.1:0-7967 GCA_964570775.1 uncultured Pseudomonadales bacterium
GCTATCGATTTTTGAAGGACCCACTGGGTAATGCCTACAACGCTTTGAAACAGAATGGTTACTAGCAGAGCTGTTTTAGTAAGCGAGTTAGTTACAGGTATTTTTCTTTTTATACTTACAAATAGGAAAAAAGCAAAAAGTGCTAGTTTGCCTAGCAACCAAAAAGATAACCAGGGAGTTACGGAAAAAAATTGTGCTGCAATGAGCAGGGCAAGTAGTCCCAAACCGAGTTTCCAGCGTTTGTTTGTGAACAGTTTTTTTAGTTCTTTTTGAAAGGGCCTTTTTGTTGAAAGTACGTACACCACAATGCTTGCCAGCAAGACAATATCCGTAAGGTAGAGTTTTGGGAGTAAGTAATCTACCCGTAGTCCGTGTACTCTACTGCCGGACTCTGATAGTACCAAAAAAAGGTTTGTAGGAATAAGAAAGATAACTACAGCAAACAAGAGGTCAGACAGTTTTTTCACACCACCAGTATACTGCGGGGCAACAGATTTACTATACTGTTCCCACAAGTGTACCGTTGTGTGCTGTTTTTACTGCCGTTATGACGGCTTTTCTAATAGCTTCAATTTCTTGGGCAGTTAGTGACTTGTCTGCGTTCCAGTAGGTAAGCGAGAATGTATGATTTTGGTTATACACGGCAGTTAACTCAACACCAGTAACTTGTGCATCAGCAGTTCTCATTGTTGTGAGTACTTCACCCACAGGTGTCTTATCTGGCAAGGTAAACGTGAGGTCCTCTTTGACGGCTGGAGTTTTAGGAATACTTTGGTAGGTTGGATGTGTTTGGGCAACTTTTTGGAGTGCTGTGAGTGAAACTTCAATAGCAGTTTGACCACCAGCAAGCACCTGGATAGTACCAAGTAAGTTTTGATCTACCCAGACTTCTCCCATTTGCACGGAGAGTCCAGAAACTGTTGCAAGTGGAGTAACACTAATACGTGAACTAACAACAAAGAACTGAGCCAGCAAGCTTTCAAGTGTGCCCTTGACGTTTCTGTAGGTGTCTGAACTTACCAAGGTTAGGTACAGCTCTTGGGCTGGTAAATCTCCCGCAACAGGATGGTACACATGGGCAAGTTCGAAGAACTGTAAGAGCCCTTGGTTTGAGTTTTGGTCCATAATTTCAATTAGTGAGGGAATGAGTGAGCGACGTAGGTACACCCTGTCATCGGTGAGTGGGTTTTGCAGCTTTAGATGACCATCTAACTGATGACCAGACTGGAGTGCAATAGCTTCACTTACCATCGAGTACGTGTAGAGTTCTTGCCACCCAATTGCAGCCAGGTAGTGTTTGATTCTGTTCTCGAATACAAAGTTTGTTGATGATGGACGAATAACGGGAATAGCGGTATCCATAAGCTTGCTTGGTAAGTTGTGATAGCCATAAATACGCGCAATTTCTTCTACAATATCAGCTGGAATGGTTAGGTCTGGTCTAAAAGTTGGTGGAGTAACAAGTAGTGTTTCTCCATCAATAACTACGGTGCATTCCAATGTTTGCAGGATAGTTTGGATTTGTTTGGTATCCAGGGTAATTCCAAGATAGGTAGTAATGGTTTTGAGTGGTACTGTCACTGTTTGTGGGTGTTGTGTACCTGGAAAATCGTCATAGAGTTCACTGGCAATAGTTGCGTTGCAGAGCTCTTTGTATAACTGCGCACCACGTTTTACTACAGCTTCGGCTAAGTTTGCATCTACATGTTTTTCGCTTAGTTGTGCTGCAACTGTTCGAATTGCATGAGTCATACTGGCAAAACGGACTTTTTGTGCATCCAGTGTTTCTGCCCACAGAAGTACGTTTTTGGTAGTGTCAGAGATTGATGTGTTTGCTGTTCCTTTAATTGCTGGTAAGTCTATGATTTGGCCTGCTTGGTTTTTGAACACCACTTCCCCACCAACAGTGGAGTACTCTAAACCATCAAGCGTAGTGAATTTTTCTCCCGGAGAGGCCTGGGTAATGATGATTTCACCGCCAAGAGCCATTACTTTGTCATAGTCAAATGCATGGCATGGATGACCTAGCTCATGTGTAATGTAGTTGGTAATGTCGATGACACTATCATGAGTGTTTTGGTCAGTTTGAGTGAGCCTTTTACCCATCCAGTCTGGGGTTGGTGTTCGATCTACGTTTTGTAATGCTATGCAGACTACTCGTTTACAAAGTGCAGCGTCTTGCACAATTGTAGGGAGCGGTAGACTTGCTGTTTTTGTCACGTTATATCTTGGAAGTGGTTTGAGTGAAGAAACAATCCCTGCTTGCGTTAAGATGACGGCTGCTTCTCTGGCAATGCCACGGACCGACATGCTGTCGACACGGTTAGTTGTTACTTCTATGTCAAAAACTGGCTCTCCTTCTCTTGTATAGATACGCTCAACAGAGGGTCCGGAAAGAGACAGATGTGTTTGCAGTTCCTCTGGGGTTGCAGTAGTTTCAAGGTGTTCAAGGAGCCAGGAATGGGGAATGAGTATGTTCATGTGTATGCTTTCAAATGGGTATTAAAATTGATGTAAGAATCTAAGATCTCCACTGTATAACAGTCTGATGTCATCTAAATTGAGACCTTCTTTGAGTGTGTACGTTCTTTCAACACCCCAGCCAAATGCAAAGCCCGTGTATTCATCTGGGTTAATGCCACCCGCTTTGAGAACATTAGGATGTACCATGCCTGCTCCCCCCACTTCGTGCCAGCCAGATTTGCAGAAACGACACTTGGTATTTTCCGCTTTTAGGTATCCAGTTCCTTGGCAGATATGGCAAGAGAAATCGACCTCAAATGAAGGTTCGGTGAATTGAAAGTGGAATGGTCTAATGCGTGATTTTGTTCCAGGTCCGTAAAACTGCTCGGCAAAGTAATCGAGTGTGCCCTTTAAGTGTTGAATAGTAATACCTTTATCAACAACCAGTCCTTCAAATTGGTGGAACATTTGTGTGTGGGTAGCATCTTGCTGTCTGCGGTAACATCTTGCAATATTAATCATGCGGATTGGTGGCGTGGATTTGAGACGTTCCATTTCTCGCACCTGACCGTTTGAGGTATGGGTGGTTAGAACCATTTTGCCGTTTTCTTTTGATTCTGGTGCCTCAACAAAAAAAGTTTCCCATTCATCTCTGGCAGGATGACTTTTTGGCATGTTGAGTGATTCAAAGACGTACCAATCCCAGTCAACTTCTGGATAGCGAACACGCGTAAAACCAATTTGTTCAAAAATGTGGGTGATTTCTTCCATTGCCTGCGAGACAGGATGGAGGTGACCAACAGCTGGTTTAATTCCTGGCATGGTGAGGTCGACCCAAGCTTGAGTTCCAGATAGCTCGGTTTGTTTTTGGGACAGGATCTTTTCGAGTGTTTGTTTGGTGGTGTTGAGTACTGCCCCAGCTTCTTTTCTTGCTGATACATCAAGCAGTGTTATTTGCTTTGAAAGCAGTGTAAAACTACCTTTTTTTCCAAGATACTCTATTGTGATGCGCTCTAGGTCAGCCGCAGTTTGTAGCGTAGCAATTTGTGAAGTGAGTGTACTTACTATTGCTTCTAGTTGTTGTGTGTACTCTTGGATGGTCATGATAAGTCCTTATTCTACCTCTTTTTTATCTCCTGTGTTAACTGTTAGCCTTGTAAAAAACCCCGCATGGTGCGGGGTTTTTCTGTTTTCAGTTATTTGAGTATTCGTTTACTGCCCGCGCACTTTAGATACGATGGTTTTAAACGAAGCAAAATCAGCAATAGCAATTTCAGATAACATCTTGCGATTTAACTGGACATTTGCTTTTTTCATAGCACTCAGGAATCTTGAGTAGTTAAGTGTTGCATCTACTTCTCTAAGTGCAGCACTGATACGAAGAATCCAAAGTTGGCGCATATCTCTCTTACGAAGTTTGCGGCCAATGTATGCATACTCACCAGCGTGAAGAAGGGCTTCTTTGGCTCTTTTGTAGAGTCTGTTATTAGCGCCTCTAAAACCTTTGGTAAGACCCAATACTTTTTTGTGCCTTCTTTTTCTTGTAAAACCTGCTTTTACTCTGGACATGATGTCTTTCTACTCTGCTGTTATGCTATGCCAAGCATGCGCTTGATCTTTCGAGCCCACTTACCCATTACTTGTACTGGCACGTTATATGCTCGAATTGCTTTTTTACTCTTTGTTCTTCTACGATGTCGCATGTTTTGTGAACGTCGAAGCACCTTACCGGTAGCGGTAATCTTGAATCTCTTTTGAACACCTGATCTTGTTTTTTGTTTTATTTTTTTCATTGTGCCTCTCTTTATTTCTTCACCGGCATTAGTTGGGCCATCAATTTTTTGCCCAACAGTTTAGGTGCTACTTCAACTGTTGCAGTCTCGGTGGTAGCACTGATAACTTTGTTGAAGATATCGTAGCCGAACTCTTTTTTAGTAATAGCTCTCCCCTTGAATTGCAGTGAAAGCCTTACTTTATCCCCCTTTTCGAGGAATTTTTTTACTTTGTTTAAACGTGCTTCAAAGTCTCCATCACCCATAAACGGTGAAAAGCGAACTTCTTTAATATCTTGTGTCTTTGCGTTTTTACGGTTTTGAGCCTCACGCTGTTGTAACTGATATTTATATTTTGCTAGATCAATGATTTTAGCAATGGGAGGACTTGCTGTTGCACTTACTAGTACAAGGTCTTTCTCCTCTGCACGAGCAAGGCGAAGCGCCTCTTCCCTACTCATTATCCCCAGCATTTCTTTGTGCTCTGATAAAACCCTGACTTCGGAAGCGAAAATTCGCTCGTTGGCAACAATACGCTGCTTACTTTGTTGATTCGAATTATATTTATTCACGAGTCTTAGTAGTTATCTTTCACAAATAGAGTTGTATTTTACAACAACTGTCTGGAAAAGCAAAAGGAAGCTCAGTCCAGACTCAAAATTATATCATTAAGCTTAGAAAAACAAAAGAGTGAACTCGAGAGGACTCGAACCTCTGACCTCTTCGATGTCAACGAAGCGCTCTAACCAACTGAGCTACGAGTTCAATTTGTATAAACTAACAGGGGGAATTATACCAGAACTTAGCCACCAGAGTAAGTGCTTGAACGCTCGTGGTGCATCATGTCATAAACAGTTTTGGTTTGTTCATGCTGTTGGCCAGCAATTTGGAGTCCAGCACTGCCACGTTGTTTCTTTTTTTGTTTAGCATGAAATTGTGTTGCCCAGGTTCTTGCACTGTGGATTTTTTGCCTAAGCAAGATAATGAAATTCTTGAGATCTCTGAAAAAAGTAAGGTAATACTTACCAGTTTGGCCAGGGTGACCAACTTCTGTGTGGAGGGTAACTTCAATCTCTTTATGGAATGCGCCAACCTCTTTTGCCAGTAACTTTAATTCTGCGCGAAGTTGATCGATTTCACGTTTAACCTGCTTTTCTCTAGCATCATAGACAGCACGCATATCAATTTGATTGACTTGGTCGTGCAACTTTTTGCGAAGAATTTCTTTATTGCGCTGTTTTTCTAGCAAGGCACGCTGCTGTTCCTGCCAGTCGGTGTTTTTACTTGTATCTTGTGGAAACGCGCCGCCTGCTCTTGCAAGTGCTTCACTAAACGGATTGAGGGGTGCATCCATTGGTTTTTGGGGAGAACTATAGCTATTTTCGGTTTCAGCCAAAGCACGAGCAAACGGATTTATGCTTCCGCTCATACTCTTTGAACCTTGTGGTGACTTTTTAAGTCCTGTTTGCATTTTTATTGTATTGCTCTCTCTAGTGTGAGAAATTTTCTAATTATAGGACTAACAGTCGCAAAAGTCAACATGATTTTCTCAAGTTGTGAGAGCGCACTAGATTTTCCGCTATAGGCTTAAAAGATAGTCGGCAACTTTTTGACGTAACAGTGTTTCAGTAAGCATCGACTGATAACGTGGATCAGATTTTTGCTGTTCTCTGAGTTTTTCATCTGTGGTTTTTGCAATGACAGCATCAATGTCTTTAGCTGTGACAGTGAGTTTTTGCTCTTCAGCAATTGCACTTATAACAAAAGTAGCCTGTAGTCTAGCTAATGCACCTGCTGCCAACTCTGTTGAAAGTTGATCAAAGGTCATCTTTCTGCTCTCGAGGAATTTTTCAAAAGAAATATTTAACTGTTGGAGTCTGTGGGCAATGTTATCTAGGTCGTAACGCGTTTCTTCTTTAACTAATAGCTCGGCAATTTGTGGTTTTATACTGCCAATTAGTTCCTGGTAAATAACCTGGAGAGTGTGCTCACGTTTTTGTGGCTCGGTAACCTCATGAGGATGGTCGTGCTTTTCACCATTCTTAATTGCTTCTTGGACATGTTTCTTGAGTTCTTTTTCTTGAGTTTCTAGTTCTGTTGCTGCTTTTTTCTTAGCTGCTTGCACTATCTTGGAATAGCTGCCCAACTTAATTTCTGGTTTTTCGGCAATATGTACCTCAAGTTTCCAGTCTTCTCCTTTTACTAGCGAAAGCGGCTTAAATTCCGGATAGGTAAGAGGTTGTTTCTTCTCAGTCTCCATCAGTTTTCTGTAGAGGTCTGGAACTACTAACTGTAGTGCTTCTTCGATAATTTTTTCTGAACCAAGCATTTCCTCGGCTACATTAGTGGGAACTTTACCTTTTCTAAAACCAGCGGCTTTAAGGGTTGGACTGAGCTTAGCCAAACTCTTTTTGTACGCTGCCTCTGCTTCTGACTTAGGGATGGTAAGGGTAAGGATTGTATTTGGGATAATAAGTGGTTTGTCTTGTTTTTTTTCTGTCATAGGGGTGCATTATACCTCACGGTGTTTCTTCTACAAAAGCTCAAGTAGAGATGGTATACTTCTACTCTGTTTGGAAATACAAAAAGGAATGTTACATGCCACAAAAAGTGCTTTTACACCATATTGATGATTATGCTCCAGGTGGACTTGAGTTTGCTGAAATTGATACCCGGCTCTATAGCAGATTGGAATCTCCACAAGAAGTGTATATCCATGATTTATCGGTGCCATCACTAGACACCGTGGCACTAGGATTTGTAACTTCTCAGCTAGCGTATGCAGACTTTGACGGCCGAATGATCATTTATGGCAACTGTGCCCCAAGAAGAAGCTCTGAACGGGCTCAACTAAATAACATCGATCATGGCATTAAATACGCAAAGCTGAGAAATGGTGTGGAAATTATTAACGTGTGGTCCGAGCATGCTTTTGGATTTGTAAAGAAAGATATTGTGGAATTTAGAGAACTAAACTGTCCAAACTCTGGTTCACAGTTTAGGTCACGTGACTTCTTTCCCATTGTTGTAGCCCAGATTGTAAATGGTGATTATTCTGCGTTTGGCAAAGAACTAAATGTGGATGATATTCCAGAAATTCCAAATAATATTGTTGCTTGGACTGACGGATTTGGGAACATTAAGACAACAATGCGAATGTCTGATTTAAAAGAAATGGGCTTAAAACCAGGAGATAAAGTGCAGGTAATCATGAATGGTGTTTCTATGATTGGCGTTATGTCTATTGGTGGCTTTCAAGTAGATAGAGGTGTGTTAGCAGTGAATGCTGGCTCATCTGGCTATGCAGATCCTTTCATTGAGTTCTTTTTACGTGTCCACAAGATTTCGGAGAGAACAGCTGCTGTGCGGTTTGACTACCCAATTGGTGGCACCGAGTTCACAATTAAAGCAGTCTAATATATTACAAATATAGGCCTAATGTGGTATACTACCCTATTCTTTTTGGGTGGTGCATTTTGTGTGCTTTTCCAGGGAGAGAGATCTTTAATTTAGTACCTTTTTTAGTTATTAGCAACCCTCTAACGGCCTTTCACCATGCGTGGATGGCCAAAATGGATAGTGTGAACGTGAGATGGATTGGATTTGTTTTGTTGGTAACTTTGCTAGTTGCTTGCGATGGTGCAAGCCAGGAAACTAGCGTTGCACAAGGATTTTGCACGCCGGGCACAATAAAATTAGAGTCCGGCGCATGGTATTCCTGTGGGGGGGGCA
>CAZMZI010000039.1:0-5919 GCA_964570775.1 uncultured Pseudomonadales bacterium
CGTATTTGCTAAAAAATAAGAATTAACTACCCATTTTGTGCTTCAAGATACACGTTGTCTAATAGTGGTCTGGTGTCAAAATTAAAACCATACTCACTTTTTCCAAAACTGCTTTCTTTGATGTTTTTAAGTCCTGCCCTTTGTAGAAAAAGAGTGAGCAATGGAGGAGAAAAGTGTGATCTCCTATGCCAGTTAAAAAGCATGTCCATAAGGAATTCATCCCAGGTGTCTGTAATGAGTGGCTGCATGTCTTTTTGCATAGAGTCTCTGAATTTTTGATCTTTATGCACATATGCAGTAATGAGCTTACTGTTATCTGAGATACCAATTCTAAGAGGTGCATCTTTCTTCATAACTCTGTGTAGTTCATTGAATAGTGAGATACATTCATGTTTTGTGAGGTTTTCAATAGTGTGCTCAATAAAAACTTTAGAAACACTTTGATTAGGAAATGGAAGAGGTTTACGAAGGTCAAGCTTATGAACATGTGGACCAAAGCTGGTGTCGATGTCAGCATTAAACCAGCCAGGGATGTTACGTGCGCCACACCCAAGGTGTAGATGTGAGTAGTCCACCCCAATTAAGTTGATGGATTTAATGATATTTTTAATTTTTTTTGGTGCTCTTTTTAGTTTTATTACTACTTTTGTCATGACTTTTTTAAGTACTGCTTTTGGATTTCTAATGACATTTTTTAACCTTGCTACTTTTGAGTTTGGAATAGTTTCTTGCATAGTTTGCAGTGCTCTTTTTTCTATTAGTAACTGTTGATAATTTGTTCTATAAAAATCAAGTTGAGCAAAGTAGTTAAATCGATCATTTTCTTGTTCCTTTGCATGCTGTCTATATTCTAAGAGCGGCTCTGGAATGTGTACAGCATCCCAACCCTCTTCAACCATTCTATAAAATAAGCTGTGATCCTCTGGTTTTTCTGCATCGCTTTTGTATCCACCAACCTGTAGAAAAGCATCTCTCTTATACAACGAGTTTCCATGAATAAAATTTCTAATTTTTAAGAAGTTTCGTGATTGCTCATTAAACGTAGGAAAGCCGATAGTGTAAAAACAGTTTGCTTTAATACCCTTGCGCCACTCTACAGGAAATAGCGAATATTTTGCTTCAGCTCTTGAACCAAAAAAAGCAAAATCGGTGTATGCAATTGCTGCTTTTTTGTTCATATTTAGTGCCATTGTAGTTTTTTCTAGAAAGTCACTTCTAAATCTGTTATCTGCATCGAGTATGCAGACATAGTCTCCTGAAGCTGTATGTACAGCTTCATTAAATGTGAAAATAATGCCTTCGTTTTTATCATGTTTTGTAAATTTGATTAGTTCTGGGTACTGTTCTGCTAATCTCATTCCAATAGTAGCTGTGTCATCTATCGATCCATCATCAATCAAACATATTTCTGAAGGTGGATATGTTTGTTTTAGCACAGAGTCTACTGCTTCAACTAAGTACTTTCCGTAATTATAGGAAGGGATAATGACACTTATTTTCTTTGTAGAAAGTGTCATGTTGTTCGTAACGGTGATTCTGTTTAGTGCAAAGGTATCACTATCACTACCTTGGACGCAGGAAACAGCACCATTAAATTGAACACTAACTTGTTGTCGTGTTTCTTGTGTAAAATTCCCATAAGGGTATGCAAACCATTTGAATCCCTTGGGATCTAATTTTTTGATGTCTTCTGGTACCAAAAGTTCCCTCAAAATGTGTTTTTCTGAAAGCGCTTCGCCCATATTGGGGTGTGTGGCCGTATGCCACTGAAGTTTTCCACCTCCTTTAACCATGTCTAGTAACTGTTGTTTTGTTGTAAATGCAGAGGGTGGTTCAATAGTGTCAAAGGTATTCCTTTTTCCAATATAGTTACCGATTATAAAGAGTTCAAATGGGTACCCACATTTTTTTAAAATAGGAAAAGCATAGTGATACACATTCTCGTAAATGTCATCAAAGGTGATGACAACTTGCTTTGGGTTTTGTGGATTATATTTTGATAAAGGAACAACTTCTTTGTCACTTAACTCAATCATGTGCCTATAAAATGTATCGCTATCTACCCAAAACTGAGTTAAACTTTTTGGCGCTATCTTATGGTATAAAAGTATCATTGGGTATATATCTTTAATCGATAGTGATTTTCGAGTAAATCTAGGTAGGATTCTTGAATAAGAAGCAACGGGAATCGAGGAGGTGCAAGCGCTCCAAGACAACATGATGCTAGGATGCCATCTTTGGTAAGCAGTGGCAGTGAATACAGTTGCACTAACGAAATTATATTACCTATCACATCTGTATAGAGTATTCTGTCAAAAAGTATAAGGTCATACTTTTTTTTAAGTGTGACGAGGCTTTTTAATAGTTCAAGAAGTGATTCAGTGCTAGTTATTTGAGTAGCATTTTTAGATAGAAAAAAACTATATATAGTTACACTTTTTTGTGGAAAGTATTTGACTAAAAACTGATGTGGCTTCCAACTAATGAGTAGTACGTTGGAGTATTTTTTTTGCGGCAATTCATTTAAAAGTAGTTGTAGTCTTGTTCTTTCTTTATGTTCTGTTGTTAAACCCCAATTATCATGAGTTTCATACCATTTTTTAACGTGTGCAGTCTACGAGTTTTTTGTGTTTTTCATTTGCTGCATACCAGTGAAACTATCACAAAGTAGTGATATGTGTAAATATGTATATCAAGGTTAAAAGTGTGTACAATGTTGGTATGGTACTTAGAAAATCATTTTTTACAAAAATACCAGTTATTTTTGAGTTTCCTCCTCAGATGGTTGATGCTGTCGAGGAGGTTTTATCTGGAGAGTATGAAGCAGGCTATGATGGTTCAAGGTTAACTATTGTAGATATTGGCGCTAACATAGGATCATTCTCAGTGTGGGCTTCTAGTCGCTGGCCGGGTAGTACCATACATGCTTTAGAACCAAATCCACAAACTTTTAGTTTTTTACAAAAAAATACAATTAAACATACTAATATTAAGTTGTACAACAAAGCCGTAAGTACGGTGGCAGCAAGAAGTCAACTCTTTTTTAGTAGATATGCTGGTGATGGTGAGGCGAGTTTAGAGGTGTATGCAAAAAGTACTTTTGAAACAATCGATCATAATTCGCTTTTTACAGTAGCGACTATTAAACCTTCGCAATTACCAACTGCGGATATTATTAAAATTGATGTTGAGGGTGCAGAAGCAATGATTGTGGAACAGTTAAAGCTCAACAAAACATCATTACTACTTATAGAATACCAAGATATGAAAAAAAGAAAAAAAATAGAAAAATTGCTGAGAGAAACGTTCACACTTGTATATGAGGATGCGTATGCATGGAGTAGCCTCATTAATGGATCTGGATATAATAAAAAACTTGCAAATGATTACTACGGTCACTTATTTTTTGTCAACAAAAATATAGAAAAACTGGGTAAGCTGCAAAAAGTATCCTAATTTGGTGCATGTACGCCATTACCACCATAGTATCGTGAGCCACCAATTGCTTGTGATTCTAGTGCATACTCTTGTCGGTTATTTACTGGGGCAATGAACTGTCTTATATATCCTTTTGCTTCTAATGATTTTGCTAACTCAGTTTCGGGGTTAGCAGCAGTTGCATTTTTGCCAAAAGGATCTGTGTACCAGTAACTGGAACCACCAGTATTCGTAATAGTTGTTTGGTTAAAATACATCTCTCTTTGGACACCGTTAAAGGGTGAGCGTGGATCATCATATGAAATTGGTGTCATGCTAGCTCCATAGTTGGTAAGAATATCGCACTCCCCTCCTCTAAATTTTTCTGTGCCGTTATTTTCCGTCATGTAACACACATCAACTGACCTCCCAATATTATTTTGCTTATCACTTTCAGTTCGCGTTACACCCTGAACGCTATCTTGACTTGGCCAATAGAAGCGACTGGGAGAGAATACCGCAAAGTGAGGATCAAAGTACAGTAACTCTGCTCCAGCAACAGTTGTTATGTAGTTTGAACTTATCCAATCTTCATAGAGACCCAAACTATATTGAGACCACTTCCCGCTAGTTACTAAAATATGTTCACGCACCTTTCCAATTGTGGGAATTGACCGCGCACTATTCTGGTTAGACGGTGAGTTAGCTGGTGTAGCAGAGCCAACAGCAATTTCTTTTCCACCCTGATCTACAGTGCCGTCAAAAAAAGCACCTGCAGTGCCAAAGATCGTCATTTTAGTGATAGCTACTTTAGTTCCCGCAAGTGGACCCGTGTTATTGCACTCTACAAAGTACTGTAGCTCATGCATGTTGTTGGTGAAAGCATCCTGAGAGTGTGTGCCTTGGTGTGGTGCCATAAGAAAGTTACACGTAGTACCTATAGGAATCATGTCAAAGCAACCGCTACTTGCTGGATTATCACAGGCGTTTTTTTTAAGGGCTACGTTATTTTCCCACTCAATTTTTTTACCAACATGGTCTTCATGTCTCATCCCATTGGTAATTCCAGACACCATGTTGTATGTATCCAAGCTTTCATTGGCATACCCAAAGGGGATACCGCAATGCACGCCGTGATCTTGGCAACCATAGTATTCTGTAATAAATGGCATGAGTGCAGAAGTACTTGGATCTCTGCCATGTTCGTGACCAAATATGCAACCGGTAGTGGGATCAACGGGTGGATGCCAAGTTGGGTATTTTTTACCGTCAGGGCCATACACGAAGTATGAGTCATGTATTTCTTTAATACGAGTTGTGTCATCTGGGTTTGGGCAGGTGTCCCATTTTGTTGGATTCCAAAGTCCCATGGCATGACTATTAGTGTTGTGGTCATGGTCTGGATGGGCGCTAGGAGATGGTGAAGGAATTGGAGGTAGTGTTGGTGTTGGGCTTGGCTGTACAGTTGGAGTAGGTGACGGAGTTGGGGCTGGCATAGATTCAGGAAGTGTATAGGTGAGAACAAGTCTTGGGAGGTATTTTGTATCTTCTAGTCCATAGATCATTTTTCTTCCAAATTGTTTTCCAGTTCCTTTAATAATGACTGCAAAACTTCCTTTGTGACTGGCAATTGAGGGTGCTAATTTGAGAATATTTGTAAACGAGTAGGTTATGTTGCTCTGCCAGAGTGTGTTGTTAGAGATTGTTACAAATGTGGTACTCAGTGGTCTTAGTGAAGGTTTTGAACTGGGGGTAAACAGTTCAGCCACTTCCCCATTTTGAGTATAGATTGCTGCAGAAATGGGCAGCCACTGTTGTAGTCTTGAAGTAAATTCTAGCTTTGCACTGGTAATGGTGGCATTTGCAGGTAGTTGGTGACCGGTGAAGTGGAGTCCTAAATATGATTTTCCTTTAGTGGCACCAGTGCCAATCCAGTGTGGGTTGTTTTGTGTTCCCGTAGCAGTAAAAAGTGAACCATCTTCATTAACTACCTGTGAGGCAGTGTACACTTGGGTAAGTATGGTGTTTGCTTGTGCTGTGAAGTGAGAAGATAGCTGAAAGTAAAGTAAGGTTGACAGTGCCAAGAGAGCTAAAGCAAGAAAAAGTGTTTTTGTGTTGGTGAGCGTTTTGGTAAACGGCATACAGACCATTGGATAATGACAGACAAAAACAGTATTTGCAACAGTAGGTGTATACTTGATCTAGTTATAAGGAGGTGTCTATGCCACTTTTTATAGGTCAAATGGAACAAGAAGGCAGCGATGAAGTTACCAAGGCTCATTGCAATGAACTCTGTACCAAGATTGGTGATTCTTCTGAAGAAAGTAATTTTATTTTTGAACCAGTAGATACAGGCATGGGATACTTGGTTGGGGCTCCTGAAGGTTATTTTGTTCACCCACTGTATAAAGCATTAGCAGCGTATGGCGTTAGACGTAGATCACTTGGTATGTCAAATGAGAGTGTCTATGATTTACCAAATGGAGCGTACATTGTTGATGA
>CAZMZI010000039.1:6019-7577 GCA_964570775.1 uncultured Pseudomonadales bacterium
GTGTTGCTTCACCTTTTTTTGCAGCATCATAGATTGCGTTTGTTTCTGCGTGTACCACATATTGATACTTAGTTGGCCGGACCAGTCTTTGGGGAAGCTCTGCAACACCTGTTGGAAAAACGTTTGCTCCACTTGCAACCGCTACCCCATTTCTTACAATCACTGCACCGTTTTGTGTACTGGTGTCTGTGCTTTTCATTGCTTCTAAGTATGCAAGTTTAAGGAATTCTTTGTCACTCATAGTGCGTGGATTATACCAGTGGAGTGTTTGAGGTATGTACCTGTATCTCACCCTGAGGTTGCATACCCTGCTCAAATACAATTACGCGTACTGGATGTTTGGGATATTCCTTTAGGTGTTCTGCAGCCATAACCTGTAATTCATGAATCATACCTGGAGTTAACTGTGCAAGCTCATAGCCGTCAAATACTCTCCCAATAAATTTCCAAGTGAATTCTTTGCAGCCACCTATTCCACACAGCACAATACCGTTGCCATAATGTGCAGGACTGGAAATGGTTTCAATGGGGGGTACTTTTGAGAGGTCTGTTACTTGAGAAGCAGTTGGGTTAGCTGAGTGATTTTCTGCGATTTTTTTTCGATTTTGATTTCTCCATTTTCTTTTTTCTCTTCTTGTTTCTCTTTCGCGTCTACTCATTCAACCTGCTTTCTATTAAAAAAACTAGTTGGTCTTGTGTGTTTATTTTAGAGCTAAAGATGTAAAGAAGCTATGCAACACGGGTGTGTATTTCTTGTAGCATTACGTTGTTGCCATAAAGTAAAGTTACTTTATTCTCTCGAGAACCCCTTTTCGTTTGACAATATTTTTGTAGTCCCATTGAATTGTTTGAGCTTTTTTAAGCCAACGCTCTACGTCTTTTACAACAACTTGAGTGACAGAAGTATATCTTGCTTCTGCTGCTTTAAAGCTTCCCTCCGGTTGTAATCCAGGCTCATCAAACGATTGTCCGCTCCAGAATAACAGCCGAACGCTATCTTTTAGTTTGCTATACCCTACTACTGGATTACCCTCTAAAAACCAAACAGGGTGTCCATGCCATATTTTACTTTCGGCTCTAGGTAGATTTGTGGTTATTACTTTTTGGAGTAACTCACAGATTTCTTTATCAGTTTCAGCTTGGGCGTTATTGTAAGCCAGAATGTTTGTATGCATATACAGCTATTTTAGCAGTGTAGAACAAAAGTGAATACCACTATCTATTATGGGATATGCGAGTATACTGTGATTACTCTTAATCATTATATTGATTCTGTTTTAGCAAATCTCCTGTTACAGTTGGTATATTGTTTCCCATATTTTTACTGTAATCTCAATTTTTTGATACACCGTATTTCTTAGTTAGTTTGAGTTAACAGATACCTCTAACACTATGTTAGTGGGAATTTCTTTACTATGATTGCATATTTCATTCTAGTTCACCGTTATCCTAATCAGTTTAAAAGGTTATTTACAGCTGTGTATAACTCCAAAAATCAGTATCTTATTCACATTGATAAAAAAGCTACAAAAAGTGTTCACACCAGTGTAAAAAACTT
>CAZMZI010000040.1:0-1582 GCA_964570775.1 uncultured Pseudomonadales bacterium
AAGAGTCTTAAATCCTATCCAAGTTATGAAAAACTTTCCTCCAGAAATGATATAAGGTAAAAGTGAAAAAACTGTCCACCCATATCCATACGGTGCAGGTGTATGGGTATTATGCATAAACCGCAACCAATCGTCCATTTGTGCAAAATCCAGTGCAACTTTTTGGTGTGGGTTTGCTCCATACGCAACTACCATTTTTGCATTAAATGCATAGTTGAATACATCGTGGGAAAGTGCATTATATGAAATAATGAGTGGCACTAACACAAAGAGTGCCTGGACTGGCAGTGACTGCCACTTTCTAGCTTTTACCAATACCACAAAATAGTAAAGAAAGAAAAAAACTAAAAAAACAACAAAGAGCCACGCTGTTAGTGGGCGGTTATGAAAAAACGTTTCCCACATTGTTTGTTGAAACCTTTGATACCACTCTGCTTGCAATAAAAGTAAGTCTGGATCAGTAAAGGCGTACGAAAAAAATGTGTAGCAGAGTATTCCAATGAGCAGTAATACAACTATCACGTTTTATATTTCCCCGCTATTCTTGCTAAACGAATAAGCACAATGTCTCTAAACATTCGTAACGAATCTTTGAGCGGGCTCACCCGCTGTGTCTCATTGTGATGCCATTGAATAGGTACTTCTCTTATTTTAAAACCAGACTTATATGCCAAAAAAAGCAACTCTACATCAAAAGCACCAGTAAATGCATCACTTCGTTCTTCTTGTGAACCATAAATGTACAACCTGTTAAATAGATTTTCTGTGGCTTCTGCAGATAATAATTTAAATCCACATTGCGTATCTAAAATTCCTGGGACAGCTAACATCTGCACCATAATGTTAAATCCTCTTCCCATAATTCTACGGTAAAAGGGCTCGTCATCTCTGCGTGCACCAACCATTTCTCGAGAACCAATAATCACGTCAAAGCCATGTTCTGCAAACTCAAACAACTTTCGTACTTCTGCCAGTGGTGTAGATTGGTCAAAGTCGGTAAATAACCTCCATTGTCCCTTAGCTGCCAACATTCCAGACTTCACTGTCGGAGCCTTACCTGCGTGCACATTTTCCAGCACCCTAACGTTTTTGTGTTTACTTGCGAACTCTTTAAGTGCTGCCACAGTCCCATCTGTAGACCCATCGTCTGTTAATACAACTTCCCATGTGTACACTTGTTGTTGTAAATAGGAAACAACATCATCCAAAACACCACGCTTCATGTTTTTCATTTCGTTGTACGAAGGGATTACTACTGAAAGATATGGAATTTGTATGTCGTTTGATTTCATATGCCTTACTCACTTTTTCTGAGCACCGTTATTTCAGGTCCATTTAGTACTTCGTAAACTTCACTCGGCTGCTTATTTGGGAAAACAACTATTTCATAGATTGGTGAATCTACAACTTTTGGCAACACTCTATCCTCATTAATAATAAATAATGTTTCAACTTCACCCCGTTGTTCAATCTCTACTGGTGGAGTATCAGTAGCAGTTAAAAAATACCGATAGTTTTGTGCATCAATATCACCCGTTTCCGATAACAGTACAATGTTATACTTTTCGCCTGGTTTTACACG
>CAZMZI010000040.1:1682-7474 GCA_964570775.1 uncultured Pseudomonadales bacterium
GATACTTAACCACGCCAACAATATAACAAAAAGAGTGTTAAGTCCTCGTTGTTTACCAATAATGGTTTCAGCCATGATATGCATGCTTCTACCGTGC
The DNA here is from genome assembly GCA_964570775.1 of uncultured Pseudomonadales bacterium. Classification (GTDB taxonomy): domain Bacteria; phylum Patescibacteriota; class Microgenomatia; order UBA1400; family PJMF01; genus CG1-02-43-31. The sequence continues at coordinate 1,780 of CAZMZI010000040.1, forward strand.
ATTTCAAACAGTGCTGTTACCAATCTGCCACTTTGTGAGATGTGTGTAAAGTTATCCTCACTTTGAAACATCTTCAAAAATGCTTGATAGTTAAGCCACCCATGTTTAGAATCAAAAAGTACTAGTGGGACAACGGTAAGTGCTACAACTGCTAGTGACACTACTGTAGCTAAAACAAATGTCCTTTTAACCTTAAGGTCAGTGCTCTGCTTCCCAAACACGTTCAAAGCTTGTAAAAGTGCAATAGAACCTGCAGCCGCTACCGCTAGTAAGGTAACATAGTGAAGTTGCACTAAGAGTGCACTACAAAGTGCAACTAGTATCCAATACCAAGCTGACTGCTTGTACGCTCTATACACCGCCCATACCATAACTATTGAAAAAAACGGAGCTAAATTCGGATTCCAACTAAAACGCGCTTGAGCAACAGCAGCTGAAGAAAATGCAAAAAGAGTCATTGCAATGAGTGCTGCTTTCTCTCCTACTATCTCTTTACCCAATTTATACACTAAGAATACCGTAAGCACTCCAATAAACGCCACGGCATATACTGGTCCCATTGGACTTGGATACGTCAACCACAAAAAAGGTAACATGAAATAGTAGTAAAACGGTCCAAGATACATGTTGCCAACACTAGTAACTGGGCCAATAAACACAGGATCACTCTGTCTAAAAATCTTGGATACTACCAAAGCATCTCTACCTTGATCACCTAAAAATTGAACGCTATCTTCTAAATTGTAAAAGCGCAAGAAAGCAGCTGCACATACTACTGCCACAACCCACCATTGACGTTTCGTCAACCGCTGTATGCCAACAAGCACTTTTTTCATGCAGCCTTACTTTTTCTTCCAAACAAACTTGTTATAGGCAAAAAAGTTCCAGAATAATCCAACCAAAATACCTACAACAGCAAACACTACTGGCGTATCTATTCCTACTCCTACTAGTGGTATTGTGAAAAGCTGCTTAGTACCAATAAAGGTTAACCCCAAAAACATAATTGCCGCTTGAATAAGTACCGAACCTGCAGATGCAGCATTGAATTGCAAAAATTTCTTTGGATACTCATGTAGCTGTAGTTTCTTATCTGCAAACGTCCAGATGTTGTTCAACAAGAAGTTACTTAGTATTGCACATTCAATTGAAACCAAGTTAAGTACCTGAAGAAGTAGTGAACTATCCGAACCAAAAAGAGTTTTAAGTAGAACTAGAGCAGATAACTGCACCACTGTGCCAATACCACCAACCATTAAAAATTTAAAAACTCTATTAGTCACCACATCCATATACCTCACTTTTAAAATATACAGTAAAGTATTTTTGATATACTCAGTTCCCAACTTTGATTCACCAATAGACCTGTCAACAAACACAAATGGAACTTCCTTAACCTTGAATCCCTTCCTCACCGCGTTGTTCAAAAATCCAATCTGAAAAGTGTATCCCATAAACCGTTCAGTGTTTATTAGTGGATGCACTGCTTCATACACCTTTTTCCTAATTGCCCTATACCCAGTTGTCCAATCCCTAATACTAAAGTTTGTAAGAACCGTGGCAATGACAATGTTTCCAACCACACTCAGAAACTTTCTATGTAATCCCCAATCACTGGGAATACCACCACCGGGAATGTATCTAGAACCTAGTACAAAATCATACCCTTCATCCAGTGCTTTCAAAAAGTCTGGAATCTTATCTGGATCATGAGAAAAATCTGCATCAAACTCAAAAATGGCATCTGCTTTCAAGTTAGTAAACGCATAATCCATCCCTTTAAGGTATGCACCACCCAACCCCGATTTTACCTTGTTGAGTACCAAATGTACGTTCTTGTGCTGTTTACATAACTGTTCAACCACTTCATAGGTTTTATCTGGTGAAGTATCATCGACAACTAATACGCTCATATCCCAAGTATCAATTGTTTCAAATACCTTTAACAAAGCTGGAATAATCTTACCGATGTTCTCACGCTCATTGTAGGTTGGAATAATAACAACAGCTTTTTTTGACATTACTCTGCAATACTTTCTGCTTCTAACTCTGCTTTCACCATGAGTGTTACTAATTCATCAAAGGAAATTGTTGGCTTCCAACCTAGTTGTTTTTTTGCTTTCGATGGATCACCAATAAGCAAATCAACCTCTGCTGGTCTATCATACTTAGGATTATGTTTGTACACTGCTTCCCAATCGGTAATACCCGCAGCTTTACAAGATAACTCTAAAAACTCTTTCACAGAATGTGTCTCTCCCGTTGCAATGACATAATCATCTGGAGTATCTTGCTGCAACATTAACCACATTGCTTCAACATAATCTTTTGCATATCCCCAATCACGCTTAGAATCTAAGTTACCCAGTTCAACAAATTTTTGTTTGCCCAGTTTTACTCTGGCAACTGCATTGGCAATTTTTCTTGTTACAAACTCTAACCCTCTTCTTGGAGATTCGTGGTTAAATAAAATACCAGAAACAGCAAACAAATTAAAAGACTCTCTATAATTCACCGTAATCCAATGCCCATATACTTTAGCTACCCCATAAGGCGATCGTGGGTAGAAAGGTGTATCCTCTGTCTGAGGCACCTCTTTGACTTTGCCAAACATTTCACTAGAACTTGCTTGGTAAAACTTTGCCTTTGGACATGCTAAACGCATGGCTTCCAAAACTCTAGTAACACCAAGACCTGTAAACTCTCCAGTTAATACTGGTTGTTCCCAACTTGCTTGCACAAATGACTGTGCGGCCAAATTATAAATTTCTTCTGGTTGAATGCTATTAAGTGCATTGGTGAGTGAGTGTTGATCAATTAGATCACCAGACACCAATTCCAAGTTTTCATTATGAATAATATGCTTTATACGAGCAAAATTCTGAGTACTGGTACGTCGTGTCATACCGTACACTCTGTATCCTTTTTCTAAGAGCGATTCCGCAAGATATGAACCATCTTGGCCAGTTATACCGGTTATAAATGCCTTCTTCATACGTTTCTTTCACTTTCTAAAATACGTTCGAGTGTTTCAATCAAAGCTATACTTGGTTTCCAACCTAGTTGTGCTAACTTCCCATTATCCGAAAAACTAACAGGAATATCAAGCGGTCTCAGTTTTGCTGGGTCTACAGTAACCGAAATTTTCTTAGTACTTAACTGAAGTAACTGATCCAACACCGACTGCATAGTAACGCCAGTACCTGATCCAAGATTATATACTTCACCAACTACCCCTTTTTCCATCAGCAAAGCATACGCTTTCACTACATCTTTCACATCAGTAAAGTCACGAACAGCGTCTAAATTCCCTACAGAAAGTATCGGCTCTGCGCCTTTTTCTATTGCTACAATTTGTTTGGCAAAAGCGGGAAGTGCAAACGCAGCAGATTGTCCTTCACCAATATGGTTAAATGGTCTAACGATAACAATTGGCATGTTAAATACTCTTTGATACACTGCAGCTAAAAGTTCTTGCGTTGCTTTTGAGACCCCATATGGGTTGATAGGTTTAAATGGATGCTGTTCTGTAATTGGCAACTCTTCTTGTGAACTTACTCCATACACCTCTGCAGAACTTACTTGCAAAAACCGAGCATTGGGTACGTACTTTTTAGCAGCATTTAATACTGAAACCTGCAAAGCTGTATTATCGGCTAACAATGTGTCAGCAATATCAAAACTATTACCAACCGATGCAATGGATGCTAAATGATACACCTGTGTGGGCATAACTTCTTCAAAAAGGGCAGCTGTTCTCTGGCTGTCACGTAAATCAACTGCATGGACAGCCACACCTGAAACTTCACTTTCTCCACCAGAAAGTGAAGTAGTATGTAGGTTTGTAAAACCCAAACCTTTGAGATACTCAAGTAAGTGCTTCCCTACAAATCCCGTTCCCCCTGTAACTAAAATTATTTCGGAAGTGTTCATACAGCAGCCCTACCTACACCCATATAGGTGAATCCCCACTCTTCAACTTGTGCTGGATCAAATTGATTCCGAGCATCAATAAACCACTGTTGTTTCCCAGCTTTTACACTAGCAAAATCAAAACCTAAAATAGTATCCCACTCTATGAGAGCAATTATCACGTCTGCATCTTCAACTGCATCAACAATTTTTTCATGCAGGGTTATCGCACTATCTTTCAAAAAAACCTTCGCTGTTTCTAATGCTTTAGGATCATATCCTAATACTTTCGCACCTTGTTCTTCCAAGAAGGGAACAACTTTAATACTTGGCGCATCCCGCATGTCGTCGGTATTGGGTTTAAAAGAAAGTCCTAACACCGCAACCTTTTTATCTTTCCATCCACCAATTTTTGCACCATAAGAGGTAAGTAGTCTTTCAATTCTGTCAGCATTTAGTTCATTAATTTTGTTAAACAAATTACCACCTTCACCCACTTGTCTTGAGTAGTATGCTAACTCTTTAACATCTTTGGGGAAACAAGAACCACCATAGCCAAAGCCAGGGTACCAGTAATGTTTACCAACTCTAGAATCTAGCCCAATTGCTGCAATAACCTGTTGAACATCAGCGCCGTTGTGCTCACACAAATCTGCTATTTGATTAATAAAGGTAATTCGAGTTGCTAAGTAGGCGTTTGCGGCATACTTGCCCATCTGAGCCGACTCTGGCGAAACTCTCACTACCGGTGCTCCAAGTGGCCTGTGTAGATCTGATAACGTTTCAAACACAGAGTCTTCAACTGCTCCAATCACAATTCTATCTGGGTGCAGTGTGTCATGGACCGCAGTACCTTCACGTAAGAACTCTGGCACCGATGCCAGGTAGTACTTTTTCTTGGTATGTTCGTTTAACAACTGTGCTACTTTTTCCAGCGTACCAGGAGGCACTGTGGATTTAACCACAACTATTGCTTCGCTCTGCATAAAGGGTGCTAAAGACTCTGTAGCAGCATATAAATAGGCTAAATTTGCTTTTCCTTCTTCGGTGGACGGAGTTCCAACTGCAATAACAATAATCCGCGCATCTTTAATAGCAGTTTCGTAATCTGTGGTAAAACGTAAGTTTTTATTTTCCTGTTGCTCTAGTAATAACTCTGTTAGTCCAGGCTCATAAAAAGGAACTATGCCCTTTTTAAGCGACGCAACTTTTTTTTCATCTACATCAAGACCAACAACTGTATGACCAAAAGATGCATACACTGCTGCAGAGACAACTCCTACAAATCCTGTTCCAATAACTGTAATATGCATACGTGTTATTTCCCTCTAATTTCACCAGTATATCATCCCATTCAGGTTGAGTTAGATACTTTGTTGTAGTCGTGACAATAAGGTGTCAAGCTCAACCCAACTATACTGTGTATATACCCACTCAACAACTGCAGCAGTGTCAGCAAATCTATCATCACTACCCATAAGAACAGCTAAAATAGGTTTTTTATCTGGGTACTCGTATTGGGTAATAAGTACTTGGCCAGCCTGCTCAGTAGTTCCTGTTTTTATTCCAACAACAGCTGCATTCTCAAACAGTAGCTGATTGGTTGATACTAATGGGTAATGAAACGTTTGAGTGGTATCAGCAATGGTCAGCTCTTTAGTACCTACTACTGCGCGCAAAAAGTCGTCTTTCATTACTTCCCTTGAGAGTAGTGACAAATCATAGGCTGTCGAGTACTGTGCCGGATCATCAAAACCTGCTGCGTTTGTAAAGTGTGAGTTAG
>CAZMZI010000041.1:0-7411 GCA_964570775.1 uncultured Pseudomonadales bacterium
CGTCGTCATTTTTCTGTTCCAGACCAGGAATCTCTATGGCGTGGACAAAAACCAGACTCAGTTATTTTTGCTACTTCAAGTGTTCGCAAAGCACTAGTTTTTCATTGGATCCTTCACAATTTTTCTTTCAATCTCGAAGAGATGGGTATAGCAGTAAAAGGCCCAGGACTAGAAGGGGTTTCTTCACCACGAGAGCTTCAAGATTATTTTTCACAATATGTATATAACGGTGACATGCAACTCAAACAAGAAGTGTACTTGGGTGAGTTCGAAGGCGTACCATTTTATGCCTACCCCCAAAGCGGTGAAACAGATAGTAACGATCATCCTCTTTTAGAGGCTGGCAACAAACTAGCAAGTCTTGCGGAAAGATTTGCAGGTCAACAAACCTACATTATTGCTAGTGACACGGTGGGGACCTCAACGGGATATAGTGGTCCCGAGGATTTAATAAAGCTTGGTAAACCTGTTAATTTTAAACGCACTGCTGAAGCTACCTGGGGACAGATCCCCTGGCATGATACGGAATCCTTTGTGCAGTGGTACAAAGAAACGATTTTGGCCGTAGGAGCCACGCTAGAACATATTTCAGCTTTGGTTGCCTTCTCGGTGTTAGAGCAAGAAATGGAGTCTACACAAATTAGGTTAGTACAAACACTTACCCAGGAAGTTCAAGAGCAATTAACGGTGTTTTTAGATGCAGGACTAGGTGGTGCATGGCAGCAACTACAACAACTATTTGATAATGAACTAGAGCTACTTGGACAGGCGGCTTCCGAAATTCTTCCAATGCGAGCTGAAAATGAGGAAGAACTAACCACAGAACAGTTGACGTATGCACATATTGTTGGTGTACAAGCACTTGGGTTGCTCAAGCTTGTGCTTGAGCTTCAACATCGGGGGAATGACGAAGTAGTTGTATTTGAAAACCTAGGAGTGTAATGGGGCATCCCTTTTTTGAGGCACGACAAAAAATTGGCAACATGCGTAGAGCAGCCAACCTTTTAGAAGGTGTGGATAAATACGCACAACCTGATTTTTTGCTCACCATGGCTGCTGTTGAGTTAACTGAGCTTGGGGAAGAAATTGCTAAGCATGGGACACCAGAATATTCACAAAAGAAACTTGAAGGTGAGTTTGACGATGTATATGTGTTTTATATGTCATGGTTGTTAACACATGCGCCGCAGGTTGACATGATGGCAACTGTTCATTCAGCTAACGGATATGGATCACACTCAGCGGCTCTTGAAAGACTTGACCCGGTAATTCGGGACGCAGCTGATGATCCGGCAAGTGCTGTTCCAGAGTTTGTTAACAGATTTTTCTCTGTAGGTTTACACTTACCAGCTCCGTACGTTACTTTTGGCACACTAGATCGAACAATAGGTAAGGTACTTTCTAATCGTCACCCACATTTATACAACACGTACTGTCCTATTTTAAAAAGAGAGCTAAAAGGTGAAGAGCTTGTGCTGAAATACCTTCATTTAGAAAAGGGTACTAGAATGCTGAGGGCAACAGTTCAGAGAACACTGGTAGAAAGTGACTGGAGACCTCACCAACAGAGACTAGAAAACTGGGTAGATTCAGATGCTCAATTAGCTGCATTAAGTCTGGAAGTTAATACTGAAGCTCATACTACCAAAACCCCACTAGTAGAAAATGCTAAGATGGAAATATCACGCTAAAACGAACTAACAACAAGAAAAGTAAAAGGAAAACATGTCAGCAAAAAAACAACAAAACCAAGGATTTCTTATCACACTAGAGGGCGGAGAAGGTGGTGGCAAGACCACACAGCTGGTTAGACTGCGTGACAGATTAACAAAGGCAGGTCAGGATGTAGTGGTGTTGAGAGAACCCGGTGGAACGGTAATTAGTGAACAAATCCGTGATGTGGTACTTTCTGCAAAGAATGTTGGAATAGCTTTTACTACAGAGGTGCTTTTATTTCAGGCAGCACGTGCTCAAATTTATCGAGAAATTGTGCTTCCTTCTTTAGAGGCCGGTAAAGTTGTTCTGATGGATCGTTCTAGAGACAGTTCTGTAGTGTACCAAGGCATGGTGAGAGGCTTCGGGAAAGATATGATTGAGCAGCTCAACGATATGTCAACAAGAAATACATACCCAAATGTGACTTTTTTACTTGATTTACCAGTTGAAGTTGGTTTGAAGCGCAGGGTTGAATCTGGCAAGATGGATCGCCTAGACATGGAGGGTGAGCAGTTCCATATTAAGGTGAGAGATGCGTATTTAGAGCTGGCAAAAGCCGATGAGTCAGGCAGATGGCGCATTATTGATGCCTCACAAACACTCGAAGAAGTTGAAAACGAGTTGTGGAAACAAGTTGCACAAGCTTTAAAACTAAACTCCTAATGTAGTACTATTGTTAGTATGAATTCTGGTAGTAGTGAGAAAGTAGGTGTTGTAGGTGAAGCAACACATTCACACGATGTTGTAGAAGTAACAACGTTTCCCTTTCTTATTGACCTACCTTCTGAGCAAACATTTGAACTTGCTAAGCAAAACTTAGATGCAATTTTTGGTGGTTTGAAGGATAAGCATGGTAATGATCTTATGCAGACGTATGGCAGGAAAGAGTGTTTGAGAGTTCTTGCTCGGGTTGACTATGTTGCACAGCAGCTTAAGATTGGTTTTCGAGAAACTGCCATTTGTCATCCAAATGACCCCGCATTTAGCTTTACTCCGGATCTTACCGAGCATGTTCGAAGAGCCATCATTGACCTTACGCCAGCTGGTAATCCTACACCTGTTAGCATGCTCCATGCTTATGGAAAAGCAAATGGTGGTATATCAGTTTCAGATGGTGTGGATACGTACTACCAGTACCCAGCCTGGGATAGACTGGTTAAACCTGGTCAAGAGTACAAAATGGATCAAGAGTATAACTTTTATCGTAATTTGTTAGTACATGTTATGACCACTGAGCTTTTTATTGACGAATTGGGTGGGAAGATAAATGAGTACATCGAAAAAGCAAACGAAGAAGGTTGGTCACTAGAAGAAGGCTCATTTGGTGCCTTACGACAGCAAGATGAAAAATATGGACAGATAGATTTAGAACGTTTAAAAGTAAGAATGTTATTTCATGATATAGGTAGATGGATATCACATCACCCTGTATTGCACGAAACCTTGCCAGACTTAATTGCAAACGCAATTGGATTGAAACCGCCACTTATTAAACATGAGTTTAATCATGATTACCGGTACTATCAAGGTGGTGATGAACGAGTATTGCCTGAAAATATTTACATCGAAGAAGTGTTGTTCCATTACATTGATTTTGTGGCTAAGCGGCACGATGAAAATGATCTTAACGGCACGAAGTTGCGTTCATTGGACCAGTTAGCTGAGCATGCCATTAGTAGAGCGGCCAACTACAATGGTGAGTTGCAAGATTTTTTAGAACTTGAACGTAAAAAAGCGGTGCAGGCAGGAAGAGAACTTTATGCTCAGGAGAAAGTAAACCTAGCACTAGCTTTTTTGCAAAAAAATAGTACAGACAGTCAGGGCCAGTTTTATCGAAGAGAGATTCTATTTTTACAAAGAGTATTGCCATTTTTTGGCACTGATTCGGGGAATGGTATTTTAGGTGCTTTAGGTACGAACTTACATGATATACAGAATACTGTGGAGCAACGATGGAACGATTCGATTGAGTCTGGTGAGTTACTTACTTATAGGAAACCCCAGCGTCAAGTTTTTGCGAATGCCCTAGACAATGCGTTCCTAGGCAAAGAGCCTGCTTAACGGTAAGATAGTGCAATCATGAAACTTCCCAGAGCTGTACAAGCACTTGTAGACTCCTTTGAAAAACTTCCAGGCATAGGGCCCAAATCGGCTCAGCGTTTAGTATTTTATTTGTTGCATAATCCTGAACATGAATTGGCTCAGTTTGCTCGCAACTTAGAGAATCTAAAAAAAATGACGGTGTTGTGTACCAAGTGTCACAACGTGAGTGAAACAGACCCTTGTCCCATTTGTGCTGACACAAGTAGAGATACCTCACTTTTGTGTGTGGTTGAACAACCACTCGATGTACTCGCTTTGGAGCGTTCGGAATCATTTAAAGGCTTGTATCATGTGTTGCATGGTTCCATTGCACCTCTACACAATATTGGACCAGAACAGCTCTTTTTACATGACATTGTAGGCAGACTTGATTCTGTCACCGAGCTTGTACTTGCCACTAATCCAACCATGGAAGGTGAGGCCACAGCCTTGTATATTTCAGAGTTTATCGGACAATCCCAAAAGTACCCTCATCTTGCAATTTCTCGTATTGGGCATGGATTGCCCATAGGTGCGGATATTGAATATGCAGATGGTATGACTTTAACCCGAGCACTCGAGGGAAGACGCAGGGTGCAGTAGTTGTTTTTTTGGTGTGTAAGTGCTACACTGATATGGTAATGACGGAAGTCAAAACAGCTTGTATCACCGCTACTCTTATATCTAGAGTTGGCGGTTTTTTTGTGCCAGACCACAGTAGTACTACTGTTCCCATGGGGAACTGAAGGGAGGAACTATGACAGTAATTGTCGAGTCCAAACGAATGAAGGTCACACAGGCGCTCCGCCAATTTGTGGAGCAGCACACCCAAAAAATTGTGAAGCTGTCAAAACCAGCCACAATGGTGCGGGTGAATCTCGAAACAGTTGAAAAGAAATCGAACGATCCACTTGCAAATAGTGTAACCTTTAGGGTGCAAACACCTGGCAAAGATGTTGTAGTTACAAGGCGAGCTGTAGATATGTACGATGCAATTGTTGACGCATCAAGGGGAGCAGCAAGACAACTACGAAAATACTATGAAAGACAGTTGGGAGCTAAGCGTTTACGTCGACATGATATAACTGGCGATACGTTGCCAACTGCCTACTAACTTTCAGCCAAGTGATGAAGCGGCTTCACCTTGCAGAGGAAGGGTATCATCGTGTATGTTGAAGGAGGTGTCATACCTAGTTGCGGCACCTCCTACGAGTTTGTAACTAAGAGGAAAAAATATGAACGATGATACAACGCAACAAGCGGTACCTACAGATCCCGCAGCTTCTGCCGATGATTCCGCAGCTAGTGACCAACCCCAAAAGAATCCGCTTGATGTTTTAGAAGAGCTTCTTAAGGATTCAGGCAGTGCAGGTGCGGACCCAAAAGCAGTTGCCAAGCAAACTGAGGAAGATAAAGCTCGACAGATGGAAGAGCTACAACAAAAAATTGCCCAGCAAGCTGCTATTGATGAGCAAAAAATAGCAGAGCAACAAAAACTACTTGAATCACTAAAAGAAACTCCGCAGTATCAGGCACGTGTACAGCAAGAAGAACAAAAAGTGCAAGATAAATCGCAAGAAGACTCAGCTGGAAAAGGTTTTGAAATTACCCAGCTAGATCACGATAAAGTGTAAAGGGTGCATATGAGTGGTCAACAACCTGGTGGTCCTGGTATGGGCATGCCTGGAGATATGGGTGGCCTTAATGGCTCTTCAGCAGATGAGCTTGGCCAGTTAAGCCAACTAGCTGGTCATGGAACTGCGAAGGGTGGTAGCCAGCCTAGTTTACCAAAACCACCGCCTCCGCCTCGTCCTGTAGGAACACTGCAGGAAGAAGTGCAGATGATGGGAACTGATTTAGCAAAAGGTGTGGTAGACATTTTTAATTTAGCAAAATGGTTGGGAATAGAACCCACTCAACTTTCACCAGCAGAATTGGGAAAACTTAAGCAAGTGCATGCGAATTACTCTCGACTAACAGAAGCAGAGCAAGCTGTTGTACGGGAGAAGATGCAAAAGGAACAGCAGCGCAAGCGAATGTTAGAGCAGGAGGCAGCACAAAAAAGGCAACAAGATGCGGCTCAATCAGAGGCTTATGTAATGCCTGCCGGCAAACAGTCTGGGGCACAAAATCCTGGAGGCAGCAAGAAACAACGTGCAGTACAAACACTGCAGGATAAGCGAAAACAATTAAGTGGTCCAAGTAGTGCAAATTAGTTGTATGGTATATACTCTCCACATGCGAAATGACTTCAAATCTATCTGTTGTTGTAGTTGGCAATGATACTTGGAGCTGTTGTGGTGCAACCGTCTCCAAGTGGGACGGTTTTTTTATATGTTAAAAAGTAATTGAAGCGAAAGAAATATGACAAAATCAGAAATACAGGTACCAAACAGCTGGAAAGAAAAAGGTGTAGCCCTCGTTATAGCACACCCAGATGATGAGGCTTTGTTTTGGGGACTAGTGGAGTGCCTTTGTTGAGGCACACATACCAGTCACTGTTATTCTTGCAACACTGGGTGAACTAGGTATTCCGTATCAAGACAAGGTAACACAGCCGCAAGATATGGCACTGATACGTGGTGCAGAATTTGCGCAAGCAATGGCTGAGTTAGGTTTTAGCTTTGATGTTTTGGCGTTTCCCGATTTACATTTGAGCTTTATGGAGTTTAAGGAGCTTGCACTTCCAGTGTTGGCTTTGTTACGTTCGCAGAACTTTGCAGCTGTGTTTTCTTTTTCTCCTAGTGAGTACACTTGGGTGTTTGATCACCCAGATCATACAAGAATAGGAGAAGCAACTCGTTTTGCTGCCATGGCTACTAACGTTACACATTTTCAACCAGAACTTGTAGCACCACAAGAGAGGCCGGAGTTGTATTTACGTACTACAAACAAGCAGCTGGCTACGCATACCGTTTCACTTACACATAATGCAAGTGGTCGTAGAGATGAGTACTTAGTACGGAATTACCCTACACAGTTTCAAGAAGAAAACAAAGAAGAGTGGGTAGAGGTTTTTAACAGTGCTAACCCAGTGAGTAAGAAAACAGGGAATTACACAGAATATTACCAGAGAATACGATAGAATAGGCTTGTCCTTATGAAAGGGAAAATGATACAGCTATACAACACACTCTCAAGAAAAGTTGAAGAGTTTAAACCAAGAGAAAAAAATAAGGTTGGGCTCTATGCTTGTGGCTTTACGGTGTATGACTACACGCACTTGGGTCATCTCAAGAAGTACATCATGGATGATGTGCTGGTGCGAATGTTGCGACATGCTGGGTACAACGTACAGTTTGTGCAAAATGTTACCGATGTTGGTCACTTAGCTTCTGACGCTGATTCTGGTGAAGATAAACTAGAAAAAGGTGCCAAGAAGTATGGACAGTCCGTGTATGACCTTGCCCACAAGTTTGAGGACTACTTTTTTTACAGTATGGATACTGTTGGAAACCTTCGCCCTGATGTGAGTTGCCGAGCAACCGAACATATCGAAGCTCAACTAGAAATGGTCAAGACACTTGAAACAAAAGGTTTTACCTATGTAATTGAAGGTGATGGTGTGTATTTTGATACCTCAAAAATTGATGATTACGGCAAGTTAGCAAAC
>CAZMZI010000042.1:0-7325 GCA_964570775.1 uncultured Pseudomonadales bacterium
TTTTTTGCCATATTAGACTTTCTTTACCTGGAGGAAGTCGAGGGTAACTGGTGTCTCACGACCAAAAATGTTGACCAAGACTTCAACTTGTCCTTTTTCTTCATTAATTGCGTTAACTGTACCAAGGAAGTCGTTGAACGGACCTTCGACAATGCGAACAGCCTCACCCTCGACATAATCAGCTTTAAACTGAGGAGTCGATTGAGTCATGTACTTCATGATAGCTTTAACTTCGTGCTTAGGGAGTGCGGTTGGTTTGTTGCCAACGCCCACAAAACCGGTAACACCTTGGGTTGTTCTCACAGCTAACCAAGAGTCATCGGTGAGTTCCATGTGTACTAACATGTAACCAGGGAAAATCTTTTCATTCACTGTTTTTCTGGTTCCACGTTTAATTTGAATTTTTTCTTGAGTAGGGATGAGGATTTCGAGAATTTTGCCAGTAAGATTGAGTGTTTCGGCACGTTGCTTAAGAGCTTCAGCAACTTTATTTTCATGGCCAGAATAGGCATGTACCACATACCAACGAGCATGACGGTTTTCTGCTTCAGAAATAGTGATGAGGTTTGGTGTTTGCACCTTAACTTCTTGCACTTCTGGTGGTGTGAGTTGTTGATCTGTCATATGTTGGTAGGCAGTTATACTAGTCCTCCGAGTAGTTTAGCGAATACAAAATCGAGTACCCCAATGTACAAACCGATAATAATACTAACGACTAACACAAGCAAAGTGTTGGTTTGAGTTTGTTCTCTTGAAGGCCAAGACACTTTTTTGATCTCTCTGATCACTTCCCGAAAGTACTCAGCAGGTTTGAACATAGGGAAGTATTGTAACAAATAACATCAAGATTTGAAATACCCGGGTTAAGATTGCCCTGATGTAGGTGGCGTTATGCCTTTTTGCTTCATTCTCTCTAACATGGAAGAACTAGGAGTACTGGCAGTTGGAGAGGTCATGTTGCGTGCCGTTGTTGGCGGCAAAGTAATTTTTGGTTGGCTATCTATGCCTGGTTGTGATTGCTGTACCTCTTGGGACATTTGAGCACGTTCAACTGGAGTAGGGTGCATTGGAGGAACCTGGTGTGGAGTTCTTGGTGTCGTACTGGATCCCCCCCGACCCTTACCAAAAAGGTTTTTGAGTACAAGTATAACCAGTGCTAGTAAGAGCAAGCCTATACCGCTACCAATAACTATAAGTGGAAGGGCAGACTCAGGTGTACGCATCATGGAGCGTAATAAATCAAGTGCGGTTTCGTCTTTTGGTACTGGTGCAGGTGTTGGGGTAGCAACAGGGAAGATGGTAGCTAACGGTGAAGGTGTAATACTGGCAGAGCTAGTTGCTGCTGGTGATGGTGTTGCTGATGAAGTGGCAAGCTTTGTATCCTCTGGGGCACCTTTAACTGGACTATATGTTTTTGAAACACTACTCACAGTTTCTGGTGTGCAACTGGTGCTACTTGGGTTAGTAACTAATCGACATTGTCCTTGATAGCAGCGTAGATTTGCAGCACAATCTGCATTACTGCTACAAGCATCATTACAACTTGCTGCTAGTAGTTGTTGTTGTGTTTGGCTTAGTGCCGCGCAAGTAGTGCTAGCAATGTTGTCCGGTCGACGACATTGGTTGTTCCAGCAGGTAAGCCCTGAGGCGCATTCAGTTGTATCAGCACAGTACTTGTTACAGGAATAATTGGGTCCGGCGTTTGCAGCTGCACAAGTGTTACTGGTTGGGTTTGTGGCTAAACGACATCTACTCCCGTTACCAACGTTATAGCAGCGCTGGTTAATACCGCAGCTGGCATTACTGGTACAAGTACCATCACAACCTGAAACGGTGTTTGGACTTGGAGATGGGGAAGGACTTGGTGAAGGTGTTGGCGAAGGGGAAACTGAGGGAGAAGTACTTGGAGATGGTGATGGGCTGGCAACGGAAGAATCAACAACAGTTAATACTAAACCTGGTACATGCATTAGTTGATCTTGGACGGGGTTGCTGCCAAACACGGTAACTATAGAATTTTCTGGATCAAAATTAAATTCAACGGTGCCTGTTTTAGTGGGAGTAAAACCTATCTTCAAGAAAGATACGCGAGTAGTTGTAGTGAAGGGATAGCCGATTTGCGCAGGTAGAGCAAGTGCACCAACTAAAAAGCCATCATTTGTACGTTCTACTTGTGTGCTTGCGGCTTGTAGTCCAGTAGAGGTGATGACATCAGCTGTCATAGTGTTGAATGTGTCTGTGACAACGTTAAAAACAACCTGGACACCGTCAGTTTGGATACTATTTGTATTAATTCCCAGTACTACCTCTGTTGGCACACCAACTTCAAGTAGCTGGTCGGTCATTGCTTGATAGGTGATTTCAACAGATCCGTTGTCTACAGATGCTTGGGAAGTTAATTCTTGAGGTTGTGAAAGTGGTTGTTGAAGTAACAGCAGCCCAAAAACACTTAAAGCTATGACCAATACAGCCAACAATACTCCAATGGTGGATGGTGATTTGAGGAATGTTCCGGTTGTTTTTTTCATAACTTACGTAAGTGTAGCGTTTTTCTAGTTAAGTATCGAGAAGCTGCGGGCCATTATGGAGTAATCACGGATATCTACAGCGTCATCACAGTTGATATCGGCAGTATACTCATCGAGTTCTTGAAAAAACTCTCTATTTAATATGGTGTAATCTTCAATACCTACCATGCCATCTCCAGTAAGATCTGGGTTTTCTTCACATTCTTTTGGCTCACATACGAGTAGTGGTGGACAAGGTGCCTGTACACACTGTACTACTTCATAATGGCAGCCTGGAGGAGGAGATTCATCTGGAGGACCAATAAATTCAGGAGGATCAGTATCGGGTGGTGCTACTTGAGCCTGCGATCTCACATCTTGTGAAGAAGATAACGCTTGTTCTTGGTACATAAAAAATATACCAATCATTCCTGAAACAATCATAATAATACTCAAACCAAATAAAAACGAATCTAAGTTTGCAAATAGTCTTGAAAGAGGGTTATCTGAAGTATCTTGCATGTAGTGGTATAGAGCCAATATCAACTTAATAGTAGCGCGTTTTTGATTCAAAAGCTAGACATCTGTTTTTTACTAGTTGCAGGGAATGTTACAATGTATGAAAAGTGGTAAACGGAGACAGAAATATGAGTGGAATTGTGCGAAAAGCAATCATAACAGATGCAGGTTTTGCTAGTAGGTATTTGCCTATCACCAAAACTGTTCCAAAGGGTATGTTGCCATTGGGTAATAAGCCTATTATGCAGTTTATGGTGGAAGAGTGTGCTGAGGCTGGTATTGAAGAGATTATTATCGTGTCTACACCCGAAGGTCAGCCTGTGTATGAAGATTACTTTAATAATAACGTTAACAGAATTCGTAAACAACTCGCTGCACAAGGTAAAGAAGATAGATATGAGCCAGTGCAACATGTTTTAGATTTTCCAAAAATTGTTGTTATTACCCAAGACGAAAGCTTACCATATGGCAATGGGTCACCCGTTGCTTCAGCTCAAAGATTTGTAGAAGGTGAAGAGGCTTTTTTGGTTATTTATAGTGATGACGTGGTTTTTGGTCAGCAGGGTGATGCTAAAACTATGGTAGATCTTTACGAAGCTAATAGAGACGTGGCAGGTATTATTATGTCTCAGGAAGTTCCTGCTTCTGTGGTGGACAAGTATGGCATTATTACATTTAAAGATGGATCACAGACAGATCTTGATTTTATTGTTGAGAAGCCAGAAAAGGGTACAGAGCCTTCGCGTTTGGCATCATATGGTCGTTACCTCCTCACCCCACAAATATTGCAGTTTTTAGTTCCAGGCAACACAGGTTTAGACAATGAACTTTGGACAGTAGACGCAATAACTCAAGTTGCTAAGACAAAGAGAGTACTTGTTGGTCATACAAAAGGTGAGTGGCTTACCACTGGAGACCCAGAGAACTATTTTAAGGCTCACTTAAAGTTTGTTTTGGAGAACGAGAAGTACGGTCAAAAAGTGTCAGAATGGGTCAAAGAATTGAGTTAATCTGAGTTCTTTTGTCTTATTACGACTAAGAAGAGATGAGTGTATACTAGAGGAGAACTTTAACAATCTTGTGTGAGAGACACACTGTTTTCCTGAACAACACTTAAAAGGGTTTGAAGGTTGTTTTATGCTTCCGTGGAATCATAAACGCCTAACCCACCTGCACTTCCGCGGGAA
Organism: uncultured Pseudomonadales bacterium; assembly: GCA_964570775.1. Taxonomy (GTDB): domain Bacteria; phylum Patescibacteriota; class Microgenomatia; order UBA1400; family PJMF01; genus CG1-02-43-31. The sequence goes on from CAZMZI010000042.1 coordinate 4,214, forward strand.
TCGATTGTCTCTCACGCTGGGTTGTTACAGGTTTCGTTTTTTTCTCTTGAGATTGTGATTTGAATTTCTGTATAGTAAACTACACACCTTGTGGTGCAAAAATGCGCCGAAGTGGCTCAGTGGTAGAGCACCTTCTTGGTAAGAAGGGGGTCACGGGTTCAATTCCCGTCTTCGGCTCAAACAAGTGTTAAGATATATACTTGTTGCTGCAGTAACAAGCCAGGTTACTCAAGTGGTCTACGAGGGCAGACTGTAAATCTGCTGACATACGTCTCCGTAGGTTCGAATCCTACACCTGGCACAAGAGTAACAGACATGCCACCTTAGCTCAGCTGGTTAGAGCGGCGGTTTTGTAAACCGTAGGTCCGGGGTTCGAATCCCCGAGGTGGCTCAGAACAACTCATTTACGATTCGAGTTGGCTTTGGTATAATACCCATCTCTAAAGAAAGTGATTATGGCAAGTAAGAAAAAAGGTCCTCGACAAGCAACTGGTCTTAAGTGTTCAGTTTGTAATGCTTTTGGATATATAACCGACTTCAACAAAAATAACGAGCAACTAAAAAAACAACAGGGAGATGGAACATTTCCTCTCAATAAATACTGCAAAGTATGCCGTAAGCATACCGAACACAAACAATCCAAAAAACTCAAGTAAACGTAGTTTTTTTACGCTCTTGTTTTAATTTTCTCGAAAACGTCAAGAATGTGACGTGACCCATGTGTGAGCGCTGCAGGAAGTGAGCTGGCTGCGTGCATAGCGGTTTCTACCCAAGACTGTGTTTTCCCTTTACTTGAAGTTAAGCTTTCGATTTGAAGCGCAATGTTATCAACAATTGCTTTTCTTGAAATACCTTTTTGGGCAAAAAATGACTGAATGTTTTCTTCCCAGGGGCCCCACTCTGCGAGAGTGAGGAGAAAACTACCCGAAGCTGCAGCGTCGTAAGCCATGTCTCCAGAAGGTTTAGTGATAAATCCGTCTGCCCATGGGAAGCCAAATGTAATGAGTTTTTCATTTGCATTCACAATTTGTGGATGGTACAAAACTCTTATAGGTGCATTTTCATCTGACTCATTAAAGATTGGTAAATGGTGTTTTTTTGCTAAGTCGAGCACACTTTTGTAAATATCATTGTGTGTAGAACAGTAGACAAGCAGTTGTATGCTTTGGGTTTTTTTCCTAAGCAGTGGTAGCAACTGTTCTAGGATAGTTTCAATTTCTGGTTTATTTGTACCTAAGCCTCCTGTGGTAATACAAAGTTTTACCGGTCCGCTTCGATAGATATGTTTCTTTTTGCCAGCTGCTAGAACTCGAGGGTCGATAGGAGCGCCAGTAACGAAAATATTTTCTGGAATTGCTTTTATACCAAGCAGTTTTGCTTTTTCGAGGAAGTCCGTTTTTGTGTGCTCATCAAACACAGAAAAATACATTGATTCTCTGAAGGAATTTTGAACGTACTCATCACGGACATGGGGGTCAGTAATAACTTGCAGAACAGTTTTACCTTGAGAGGCCAAAATATTCCCTGCAGCTATGTGCAGCGAAAGAATCGGTCCAGAAATGGATTCTGAAAGATAGAGTAGCGGTGGGGTAATACTGCCCAGAATGGGGAGTTTTTTGCGGCCAAAAGTGTCTATAAGGTCTTTGACAATCTTGAGAAGAGAGTTGCGGGCTATAGTTTTGCCAATGCCTTCAGTAAGAACAATAGATTTCCAGTCTTGTTTAGAAACGTAGTTGGTGGGGTCAACAATCCAGGCTTTATGTGAGTTAACCGTGTTTTCCCAAGCAGTAGTGGCTATGGCAAGTGCCATTGAGTAGTGCGCTCTAGAAAAAACAATGTCAGGTGTAGTCTCATCTGCCGGAAACCCATGCATGTCTTTAAGGTCTTCTTTATATGAGCTTGAAACGGTAATAATGGGTACTTTAGTGGTGGCAAGAATATGCTTGTCTTGTTCGAGGGTTTTAATCAAAAAGGGGTCAAAGAGTTCGGGCATATACATAGTATATACTGAATGTACGGTGACACTCTACAAGACTATTATTCTCACATTTTGCGTTGGACTTACTGTTGGTATGGGGTATCTTTTTTGGCAGGTGTGGAGCTTACAGCAAGCTGTTGTAGATATACAAAAACCAGGCAGCGATATTCCCGCTTCAGAAAGCGTAATAAGCAAAGAGCTAGATGCATCTAGTAATGTAGCTGCGTTAGAAGCCAGTCTGTCTGCAGTACAGGCTAGGGTTGAGTACTTGGCTACTACTAGTGCCAAAGTGAGTACCACTTCAAAGGCTGTGGGACAGACTTCCTCAACTGCAAATGTGTTTCAACAACAAACTCTCTATCTGGGTTCAGCAGAAACAATAAGCAGAGAATGGACTACTACTGGGGCTGAAATTACGTTAAAAGCAATCGATTTTCCTCAAGGAGTAACCGTTGTTTTTGAGGCAGGCTTATATGCAAAAGGTGGGGAAGCCTGGGCTAGAGTAATAAACAAAACAACGGGAGCGGTTATAGCTAGCACCGAACTTGCTAGCAGTGCAAGCAGTACTACTTGGAAATCGTCTCCCATTTTCTACTTACATCCGGGAACAAATACCTATGCGGTGCAAGTAAAATCTTCAAGTGGTGATACCGTATACTTATCTGGTGCAAGGTTGGTTATTTCAAAGTAGAAATCAGATATGTTTTCAAGTAATGATCAGCTAAGTGAAGATGCACGTCGTGAATACTACCGGATGGAGCAAAAAAAACGCCATGACAGTGCTGTTCGCACGCCACCTGAAAATGATGCTGAGATACGGAGATTTATTGTAAGTACAGTTGTTGAGGCAATCAAAAATATTCCTGATACCGTTCCACTTCGTTTCCATGGGGGTAGGATATATGATTTAGATCCTATTTTGGAGTCTAGAGGGCTATCTTCGGGAGCAGATAGAGCAGGAGCATTGACAAGTTTTGATTCAAAAGGTGAGATTTCAGTCACAACCCCTGCAAACATCGATTTGACTATTGGAAACCTTGACTTGGCTTTGAAGTTGAAACAACAAGGCAAAGATGTTCGCCAAGCTGGGTATATAGATATTATTGATACTGATGTGCCTGTTGGTTTTATGGC
>CAZMZI010000043.1:0-7082 GCA_964570775.1 uncultured Pseudomonadales bacterium
AATCGACGGAGTTTCTTGTCGCTGGCAATAATTTTATTTTTATCATGATTATTAAATAACTCTTGCCAAACAATCATGGCTTGTTTTCTTGCATCAAGAAACTCTTCCATTTTTTCTTTTCGAGAAATTGGTTTCTTTGGTTCACCTTCACTTGGGGCAACTGTCTCACGTATTCGCTGTAACAAAGATGGATTGGCATCCTTTGGTGTCTCGGTACCAATAAGTCGCATTTCAGCGCTATACTGCTTTGCCTGTTCCTCAAGCTGGATATATAACTCTTCAAAACCAACAACTTCACCACTTTCTGCAGAAAAATACTGGACATCAAAACTGTTTGACCCACCCAAATCTACAAACAAACTTCTGTCCTTGGAGAAATCGAGCATCTCAATTCCTTCAAGTGATTTTCTAAAGCCCATGACATCCAAAGACCGCTCAGTGTAGTTTTTTTCCAAAAGATGCTGTAGTTTTTTCAATAGTTGTGCATCAAAGGTAGTACTTTCTGCCAACCGCTTTGAATATACTTCCGACCAGACACGAAGATCAGGCCGGTGAACCACTGCCAAAACAGTATCCACCTTTTTTTGTAGTGACTTACGTTTACGAGCATATGCAACAGAGGAAATATCCTTCGTTTTTTCTAAATCAGCAACTAAATCGGTGTACGATTCGTTAAACATAATTCTGAACATGTCGTGAACAATTTCTGCCGACTCTTTCATTCTCTGACCACGTTGTTCAATCGACAATGCTACCTGTACAAGTTGTGGATCAAGCCCTTGTTCTTTGTACTTAGTTAATAACTCCTTTTGGGAGTCTGATGTTTCAGATGTAATAGCAAAAACACCAAATGCAGATCCCTCAGAGAATGCCTTCGACCGAGCCATTCTTTCGGGCCAACTTTTGAACTCTCTAAACTGTCTCTCCAGTTCCTGAATGGAGTAGGGAATGGTAACACCATTTCCGGTCCGTTCAGAAATATAGTCACGAATAGCACCAACAATCCAGTCAAGATATCCACCTCGACCTGTTATAAAAACAGCCAAATATACCGGCCAAGTATCAAGTTTTAATTGATGTGTTATTCTTTTACGCAGTAACGCAGCCCACCCATCCGGATCTTTGGTATACATCTCTTGTGCCTCACGAAGTGTAGCAACAACAGAGTGGTTAATAAGTTGAAATGCTTCATTAATTGGATCTTTTTCAACAGACTCAGGTGAGCTTCTTATCTCAGCAACGGTAAACACATCGGTCCTGTTATCACTTAAGAACTGTGCAACATCCATGGCAGAAAAGGGGTTATTTTCAATAACAGCTAATGGTAAAAAACGAGGGTCGGCACCTTCTTTTTGAATGAATGGCGACCATCCCTCTCGACCTTCAGCTATAGCTTTTTCCTGTTGCGCAATTTGTGCTGCAATAAATCGTTTAAAATCTTGGTCAGTTGGTAACGGTGGTCCACCACGATTTCGAAAGATACTTCTTGACTCGATCATACTTTTTTCTGGTATGTAAGAATTTAAGTATATCAGTTTCGCTGTATCAGCACACCACCTTTTGTCAACGCAGGGAGAGGGTGAGTAACCGTAAAAGGAAACGTAATAACTGGATAGGGCAATTGGTATTCTTGCCGAAGAGACTCAGGTAACATCACTAATGCAAAACTAGGAACAACTCCCTGCATGGCACGAAGGCTTGCCGCCTCTAACTTAAGGGTATCCTCAAATATGGCCAACGCTGTGGTTATCCAGCTTTCTGCAACCAACGATCTCACTTGGTAAGACTTTTGTGCTGCTTCTGCCAATGAATTAAAACCATATACCGTTCTTTGAATAGGGAGCGTAGTATCTAAACCAACTACTTGTTCAAAAACCTGACGTTCTCCGTAGCCAACCTGATCCAAATAAGCTCCATACCTAAAGATTGCTTCTTCTCCTGCTTGGTTGAACAAACCACTCAGTAACACTTCTTTTCTTGTGTGAGTGTGATCACCAACCTTAACTTTTTCATCCTCACCTTGGCTTAACTCTGGGTACTGGTAAATGGATGTAATATCTAGTTGTTCAACCTGACCCACTTGGTGAAAATGTACGTACGGCAAAGAAGCAAGCCCACCGGGCCATAATGGACCCTGTGGCCAAGAAACAGCCTCCAAACTTTCATCCAAGGGTTCACACCCTTGTAAGGTATAGATAATGGTGTCCGAAGTATCTACAGTTTCTCTAAACTGCTCCTCTAATTGAACAAGCATTGGCTCATCGGAAACCAAGCTTTGCCAAGAACTAAAGGGATCAGTGCCTTGCTGTTTTTCTAACACCCAAAAAACATCATGTACTCGTGGATGATGCTTTGAAACAGGGCGTAAACTAAATGCCTCATGTTGCTCGGACTCTATACCTAAAGACTCGCCATAGCGCCGCGCAACACCTGGCATCTTTTGCAAGCCCTCTTTAAAACTATATCTTGGAATGCCCGTTACGGCTGGTATCTCAACAACCGGAATGAATAACTCTGTTTTGGGAATCGGCATCTGGCCAGAATCCTATCACATTCACATCAAATGTGTAGTGGTTCCTTGTTTTTATATATCAAATTATATCAATATATATATTAATATATCAATAATTTCTTGATATATCCGTTAGAACCAACTTCAGCTCTAATTAGCAGTCAAGTCGTTACTCTGCCAATTGCTACTTCACAAATAAACAACTTCTTTTTACAATAGGCGCAGAAGGAGTCAAGCCATGAACCTAGATGCACTCACTACGAAAGCCTCACAAGCACTTGAAGCAGCAGTTACACTAGCCTCACAAAGCAACCATCTTGAAGTCTCACCACTACACTTAGCTGCTACATTAGTAGAACAAAAAGAGGGTGTTGTCCCAGCACTACTTACCACACTCAAGAAAGACACACCATCACTGCTCCAGCAACTTAAAAATGAACTCTCTACACTGCCAACGGCTGCTTCGCCACAACAAGGTCGAGCTTCTGCCACACTCCAAAAAGTTTTGAGCACCGCTGAGTCTGAAGCAGGTAAAATGCATGACGAATACATTAGTACAGAACACCTACTACTTGCACTATTACAGGAAACAAAACTAGCAGACATCTTTGATATAACAGCAAGTGAGGTAAAAAAAGCATTGCAAACTATCCGAGGCAATCAGAAAGTTTCAAACAGAGACCCCGAAGGGAAGTATCAATCACTCGAAAAATACACACAAGACTTTACCGCACTTGCTAAAAAAGGTGGTATTGACCCCGTTGTAGGTAGAGATGAGGAAATTCGCAGGGTACTTCAAATACTGTCGCGCAGAACCAAAAACAATCCTGTACTTGTGGGGGAACCAGGTACTGGCAAAACTGCAATTGTTGAAGGGTTGGCAAGCAAAATTATTGAAAACGACGTCCCAAGTAACCTAAAAAACAAAAGGTTGCTCAGTTTGGACCTTGGGGCGCTTATTGCTGGTGCCAAGTTTAGAGGTGAGTTTGAAGATAGGCTCAAAGCGGTTATAAGCGAAGTAGAAGCTTCAGAAGGCTCTATCATTCTCTTCATCGATGAACTCCACACCATAGTAGGGGCAGGAGCACAAGAAGGCTCTACAGACGCTGGCAACTTACTAAAACCAGCACTAGCACGTGGCAAGCTACGCACCATTGGTGCAACAACGCTTAAAGAGTATCGTAAATACATAGAAAAAGACGCTGCACTGGAGAGACGCTTCCAACCCGTGCTTGTTTCCGAGCCTACTGTCACTGATGCCATTTCCATCCTCAGAGGTATTAAAGAAAAGTACGAGGTTCACCACGGAGTTAAGATTCGTGACAATGCAATTGTTGCTGCTGTCGATTTATCTCACCGCTATATCTCAGATCGGTTCTTGCCAGATAAAGCAATCGACCTCATGGACGAAGCCGCTTCAAGCTTAAGAATAGAGATTGATAGCAAACCTACTGAGCTAGACAAACTTGAACGCAAAATGCGTCAAATTGAGATTGAAAGACAAGCACTCAAAAAAGAGAAAGACGAAACATCAAAACAACGGCTATCAGCGTTAGATAAAGAGTACTCAGAACTGCAGGAACAACATACCCAGCTAGATCTCCACTGGCGTAGTGAAAAACAGTATATAGATGAGATAAAAGAGGGTAGCAAAACTATTGATCAACTTAGAGAAGAAGCAATTAAAGCAGAACGTAATTTAGATCTACAACGCGTTGCTGAAATCAATTACGGCCGTATCCCAGAACAAGAGAAGCTCATTGCTGCTGCAAAGCAAAAACTGCAGGAAGTACAAAAAGACACCAAAATCCTTAAAGAGGAGGTAACTGAAGAAGATATTGCTCGCATTGTGTCACGCTGGACCGGTATCCCTGTAGAAAAGATGCTCACCAAAGAATCTGAGAAACTTAAGCACATGGAAAAACAACTTGGTAAGCGCGTTATTGGCCAGCAAAAGGCAATTGCTGCTGTCTCAAATGCTATACGCCGCTCACGGGCTGGTATGAGCGAAGAACACAAACCAATTGGCTCATTTATGTTTTTGGGTCCCACCGGTGTGGGAAAAACAGAACTAGCAAAAGCACTAGCAGATTTTCTCTTTAACAACGAACAAACTATTGTACGCATTGACATGAGCGAGTATATGGAAAAACACTCTGTTGCCAGACTTATTGGCTCACCACCTGGCTATGTTGGCTATGAAGAAGGAGGACAGCTTACTGAAGCAATTAGAAGAAACCCTTACAGCATCATTCTTCTTGATGAGATAGAGAAGGCACATCCAGAGGTATTCAATATATTGCTGCAAGTGCTCGATGACGGCAGGCTTACCGACAGTAAAGGCAGAACTGTTACCTTCAACAATACCGTCATAATCATGACTTCTAATCTAGCTAGCTTGGAAATTGTCGATAAAAAAGATAATAAAACAGCACAAGAAAAAGCAGTTAATGATACGCTTGCCCAGTACTTCAAACCAGAGTTTCTGAACAGACTTGATGACATCATTATCTTCCAACCACTCACCCAAGAAGAAATTGAACAGATTGTACAGCTACAACTAGAACTGGTAACTAAAAGATTGGCGCATAAGAACATGCATATAACCTTTGACTCTGCTGTTATCAAACATCTCTCTGAAGCAGGTTATGACGATGTGTTTGGTGCCAGACCACTCAAACGGCTTATCCAAACTGAAATTCTTGATGAACTTGCCATGCACATCATTGAGGGAAAAATTGTTGAGGGAGATGCTGTGGAACTTCGGTTACGTAGCAACAAAATTGAAATTTCAAAAAAGTAACAGGTGGGTGTACATCGACTCGAACGATGGACCTCAGTCTTATCAGGACTGCGCTCTAACCAACTGAGCTATACACCCTTGATGCAGGTCAACAAGGGTACATTGTATCATATTTTTCTCAGACGAAAAGTTGTTTTTCTTTGGTACACCACCACCATTTACTACTTGTTTTTTAGCAGTCTCCTATTTAGAATGCTAATTTATGACTGACTCATCTAATTCAGATACAAAACCAGAACAAGAATTACCAAAGCAGCCAAAGAAAGAAGCGGAAAAAAAGACTTCTCTTTCCTCAAGTTTCAAAGCTTCAATGAAGGGTGAACTACCTACGCGAAAGCCAAGAACAATGATGCTTCCAGCGGTACCGGTCAGAGAAGGCGTGCTTTTCCCAAGCACCGAGTCTGTACTTACCTTTGGTCGACAACTTTCACTCAACGCTATCAAGGATCTACCAGAGAAAAATCCAAAGTATGTGGTCCTCGTCACTCAGCGAGATCCAAAAGTAAATACCCCTCAACCAGAAGATTTGTACACTGTGGGTACACTTGCAGCTGTCGAAAAAACACTCAATGCAGAAGATAACACAAATGCTTTAGTTCGTGGTGTGGGTAGAGTAAAGATCTTAAACTTTACTTCAACTTTCCCCAGACTCACCGTAGAAGTAGAACGGTTACCAGAAAAAGAAAACAACGATGATGAGATGAAGGCCATGGTCTCTCACTTGCAAAAAGAGTTTAGAAAAGCAGTCCACATGGGCAAACCAGTAGAGTTTCTTAACTTCATGAAACTCATGGGCGGCGTTACTAATGGTGAGTTGGTTGACCAAATTGCCAGCACACTTTCAATTAAAACCAGACAAAAACAAACCATTTTAGAAGAAATAGATGTTAAAAATCGTATTAAACTGGTCATCGAACACCTAGCTCACGAAATAAAAGTACTCGAAATTGAGAAAGACGTTGTCCATAAAACGCAAGAGAAGTTTGACAAACACATGCGTGAGAATATCCTTCGTGAACGCCTTAAAACCATTCAAAAAGAACTTGGTGATATTGATGATGAAGAAGAGGCAGCAGATGACTATCAAAAGAAGCTCAAAAAACTGCAACTCAATCCAGACATCAAAGAAAAGGTAAGTAAAGAAATCAAGAAGCTCAGACAAATGTCTCCCAATAATCCAGAATCTGGCTATGTGCGTAGCTGGCTCGATACTGTTTTTGAGTTACCATGGGGTACGCATACCACCAGTGAAGTGAATCTCAAAAAAGCCCAAGAAATTCTTGAAAAGAACCACTATGGCCTCAAGGATGTCAAAGATCGCATCATTGAGTACATGGCTGTTATGGAACTCAAACAACGCAAGGCAAAGAAAAAGGCTGCAAAACTACCAACTATCATTTGTTTTGTTGGCCCTCCAGGTGTAGGTAAAACCAGTATTGGAAAGTCAATTGCAGAAGCACTCGACAGGAAATTTGTCAAAATTTCACTTGGTGGTGTGCGCGATGAGGCAGAAATTCGTGGTCACAGACGTACCTATGTGGGTGCAATGCCAGGAAAAATCATTTCTGGTATGAAACAAGCTCAAAGCATGAACCCAGTGTTTATGCTTGATGAAGTAGACAAACTAGGTAATGACTTTAGAGGTGACCCTTCAGCTGCACTTTTAGAAGCCCTTGACCCAGAGCAGAACAATGTATTTGAAGACCACTACTTAGATATGCCATTCGATCTCTCCGAAGTGATTTTTATTACCACTGCAAATACACT
>CAZMZI010000044.1:0-6910 GCA_964570775.1 uncultured Pseudomonadales bacterium
ATCACTGCATTCTTAATTCAGCATCTGTCATTGAACATGAATCGATAATGTCCGATTATTCCAGTTTAGCGCCGGGAGTTGTAACAGGTGGTGCTGTATCCATTGGTACAGGGTCTGCAGTTAGTATTGGTGCTACCATACTGCACGGAAGGAGTGTTGGGGAGTATAGTGTTATTGGTGCTGGTGCTGTTGTTACCTCCCCTATCCCAAGCGGTGTTGTAGCTTATGGAGTTCCTGCTAAAGTTATAAGAAAGAGAGCTAAGGCAGCAAAATACTTGTAATCACTATATAATGACCATATGTTGCAGTTATTGCTTCAACCTTTTATTACACATAAATACTTACTTGCACAGTTGGTGCAACGAGAAGTAAAAGCCCGATATAAACAGTCAATTATTGGTTACTTTTGGGTGATCTTAAATCCACTTGCTCAAATGCTGGTGTATACCTTTGTCTTCTCTGTTGTATTTCGATTTCCTTCAGAAATTCCGTATCCACTTTTTTTATTCGCAGCATTACTTCCTTGGACCCAGTTGCAAACAACGATTTCAGCAGCAACAAACTCACTAGTCAGTAATGATGTCTTACTTAAAAAAGTTGCATTTCCCAGAGAAATTATTCCTTATTCGGTGGTACTTTCAAAACTGCTTGATTTTGTATTTGCATCACTTATTTTTATGGTGATGATGGTTGTGTATGACCAACCGTTACAACTTTCTAGCCTCTACTTCTTTGGACTCTTTTTTGTACAGATTATTCTTATGACTGGTTTGTCATTACTTCTCTCTGCTCTAAATCTTTTTTATAGAGATGTGCAGTATCTTACAACTTTGGTACTTATGATCTGGATGTATCTAACTCCAGTTGTGTATCCACTCAGTTTAGTTCCGGAAAAATTTATATGGTTTTACAAACTTAATCCAATGGTAGGTTTAATTGAAGGATATCGTTCTGCACTGTTTGGTTTTCCGTTTGAAACATCAATAATTGCTTGGTCGATTGGTATATCTTTTGGATTTTTTATCTTAGGGTTTTTAGTCTTTAAAAGAACAGAAAAAGTATTTGCTGATGTTGTATAGCTCTATGTCAACTCCACACATTACCTTCTCACAAGTTACTAAAGAATTTTACCTTCAAGGTGAGAAGACTATGAAGGAGCTTATCCCTAGTTTAATAAAAGGAAAGTCTTGGGCAAAAAAATTAACAGCGCTGCACGATCTTTCATTTACCATTTCAGCTGGTGAAACAGTTGGCATAGTTGGTAGAAATGGCGCTGGTAAATCCACACTCATGAAGTTGATTGCAGGCGTAACATATCCCACAACTGGAAGTGTTACTAGCTATGGTAGGGTGGCCCCCATGATCGAACTTGGTGCAGGGTTTCACTATGAGTTAAATGGGTATGAAAACATTTTTTTAAATGGTGCTATTTTGGGTATGCACAAAAAAGAAATTGAATTGGTTTTGGAGGATATTATCGATTTTAGCGGTGTCAAGGAATTTTTACACGAGCCGCTCAAGCGTTTTTCAACAGGCATGGTGATGAGGCTTGCTTTTGCAATTGTTGTGCATGCTAAAGCTCAGATTTATCTTATCGATGAGGTTTTGGCAGTTGGGGATGCTGCTTTTAAAGAGAAATGCTTAAATAAATTAGAACAAATTAAGAAGCAAAAAGATACCATAATTATCTTTGTCAGTCATGATGAAGAAGCCGTTACCCAGTTTTGTGATAGAGCACTGCTATTAGAAAAAGGTAGCTGTGTTGCAGATGGAACACCAAAAAGTATTTTTAAAGAATACAACTCGAGATTGTCCGAAGTTGCATAGTAGGCTATGCAGTCAAAAAAACCCACATTAACTGAGCAAATTTTTAAAGGAAGTTTTATTGTTGTTGTGACAAGTGTGTTGGCTTCTCCGCTTGGGTATGGAACACGCATACTGTTGTCTCGTTCTCTGAGCACTGAAGCGTATGGTTTGTTTTATGCGATGTTGGCATTCTTTTCGCTTTTTTCTTCATATAACGACTTAGGGTTTGGAAAAGCGGCTACTTACTATATTTCGAAATTCTTAGCAAAAGGAGATCAGAAAAGTATTTGGTTAGTTGCCGTCTATACAGCAATTATTGGATTAGTTTCATCAGTTATTTTAGCGGGATTTGCGTTGCTTTTTAATAGCTACCTGGCAGATTTTTATTTTAAAAGCGAGGAAGCGAAAGCAATCATACCTATTTTCGCATTGTACTTTGTTTTTGAATGTCTTGGATTGGTTCTTAAAAACATTTTCATCGGGTTAAGACGTGCTAAGTATTACTCCTTGATGCAGCCATTTCGCTTTTTGCTTACTTTCTTTTTTTCAGCATTACTTTTTGTGACGCACAGTACATCATTGTGGTACTTTTCTTTTGCCTGGATGGCTGCATACGCAGCTACGGTAATACTTTTTACCATTATTTCGGCAAAGCAGTACGCTTTTCTTGTTGGTCCTGTGGTTTATGACAAAGGTTTACTCAAGTCTCTCAAAACCTATGCTCTGCCGAATATTGCTAGTGGCGTAGTGCACCAGTTAAATAGTTATGTAGACACTGTTTTTCTCACTTTTATTAGAGGGGTAGATTCGGTGGGTTTGTACAACATTATTAATCCAATTATTGGTTTACCTAGTATTGTGTTGTCACCTTTAACAAGAGTTTTCTTTCCAATGGTTTCATTACTTACTGAGGAAAAAAATGGTCATCAAAAAATTACTTATTTTACCGAGACTGTATTAAAGATAATTCCTCTTATAACACTATACTTCAACGTATTTATCTTTTTATTTGCACAGTCAACAATAGCAACATTATTTACGTATAAATGGGTAGCGTTGGCAGAAAAACCGCTTATTTTAATTTCAGTTACCTATCTTTTTTCTACATTAGTTAGTTATTTGAGTTTAATTCTTGAAGGTATGGGTTTACTTAAACAAAAGGTAGCAATAACTACATTTTTACTTATTTGTAACGTTATCATAAATCCAATTGCTATAACCTTTTGGGATGTGACGGGATTAATTGTTGCAAACGCTGTGTTACAGCTGCTAGCTACGGGGATATACCTGTATGTGTTGTCAAGAAAAATTTCTTTTACTATCCCATACAAGTTGTATTTAAGATATGCTGTTTTTTTCTTGCTGGTAATTGTGACGGTAAAAGCTGTAGGTTTTTGGCCAAAAACATTTGGTAGCTTCTTAATAACTGGTGGTATCTACTCACTACTTGTTGCAGCCTTCGCACTAAAACAAGACTTACTTGATCAACAAACAATACAGATCATAACCACTAAAGTAAAACAGTTTAAATTTGGTAAATAACTTCTTATAAGCCAGCATGCATTGTTTTGAGCTTATGCATTGCTTTTATGAATCCTTCACCATTAAACTTATGACCTTGCCATACCTCTGGTAACATCCAAGCATCAGTTTTAGTTATAGCCTCAAGTAAGTTTTCAAAATTAATCGTGCCATCTCCTATTTGAAGACCTTCTCCATTAACACCCATTGCATCGGCAACATGCAGATATCTTGTAACAGGTAGAATGGTATCAGTAAATTCTTCAAAATCTTTTTTATAGTAATTGCAGTATAGTGCAGCATGTGAAGTATCAAATACCACTCCATACCCTGTTTGACGGGAAAACTCAGCAATTTCTTTGGCATCCATAAAGTTAGAGCAGTGCCACTGTCCACCAAAAAACCAAGGACAGCTGGGCATGTTCTCTACCAACGGTTCAAACCCATCCGTGTTAAGTTCTTGTAGTGAAGTAAGTAGACGTTCATTAAGGTCATCGATTTTGTCCAGCAGTGCTCTTTCCATAGAAAATCCGCCAGGATGTATAACAAATCTCACTTTTTCATTAAGGTTTTTAAACTGTGGTTTAAACGACCGAGCATAGTTAAGTGCTTGGTTAAAAAAAGCAACTGATTGTGTTCTAATTGATTCATCCAAACTAGATAAGTCGAGCAATAAGTTACCGTTATATTCTGGTCCATGTACGACTAGATCTCGAGCATACTTTTTTTTGTAGGCTTTGCCATTCTTGATGTCCGAATCAGTTAAGTGAATTTCAATAAACTTAGATTTACAGGGTAGTAGTGTTTCAATATCACTCATTCTAGCAACAACACCCCAATGTCTGTTAACCTCACCTACAGTTTTACTTGCATACTCAATTGGTCTAGTCATTACGTCTGATTCAAGTAAGTACTCATCTTGTTTTAGACTTCTTTTTAGAAGCGGCTTGCCAATAAAATGATCTAACTTGAGTGGACTTGTTCCCTTGCCTGGACTCTTAAGACCGATGTCTGAGTACTGTAAAACTGTGCCTTTGGGCAAATCTCTGGTAGCTACTAGGCTTTTAGACAAGGATTGTCTATTTAAGTACTCACCTCGAGACATCGACCGAGCTTCTACTCCCATTGCTGTCTCGATAATTCTAATTTGTTTCACTAGCTCTACAAACTCATCAGGCTCTAGGCTTGCACGATGATCAGGCCCTTCCATGGTTCGATCTAAGCTAATATGTTTTTCAATAACCTTTGCGCCAAGTGCTACAGCAGCCAATGAAACACTAATGCCTTTGTCGTGTCCCGAGTACCCAACAAGTTCATGACTCATTGTTTTAAGTTTATTCATAAACCTTAGGTTTATATCGTGATAGGGAGCTGGATAGGTACTATTACAGTGAAGCAAAACATACTCTGCGTTACAGTCATTTAAAAATCGAATTACTTGCTCTATTTCGGACACAAATGACATGCCGGTAGAGATTAAAATAGGTTTTCTTAGTTGTGCTATCTGTCTAATGAGTAGCAGATTAGTCATGTCTGGCGAACCAACTTTATAAGCTGGCATATCTAAAGAAGCGAGCAATGCTAAACTTTCTTCATCCCAAGGTGTGCACATAAAATCAATATTTTTTTGTTTACAGTACACAACTAGTTCTCTTATATCATCGTCTGAAAGTTCACACTTGATAACACTATTGAGCAGATACTGTCCACCCTGTTCTTCTTTTTCAATATTTTTTAGTACTTCTGATCTATAGAGTTTTTTTAATGACCTTTTTTGAAATTTCGCACAATCGGCATGAGCTGCCACTGCTGCATCTACTAACTGTTTTGCCATGGCGAGACTGCCTTGATGATTTAGACCAATTTCTGCAATAATGTATGCAGGTGAGTCGGAAGAAATTATTTTAGTACCCAGTTTAATGCTTTGCATATTTTTTATACTGCGGTCCAACCGCCATCCACATGATACACCGCACCTGTTGAATATGAAGATGCTTGTGATGCTAAGTACGTGAGTATGCCAACAAAATCACTAGGCGTTGCCATTCTCCCTAGTGGTGCCTCATCACTGTATTTAGTTATAAATGATTCTGGTTGACCGTTTTGAACACCTCCAAACACTACGCAGTTCACTCTAATTCCGCGTTTTGCCCAGTACACTGCTAAGTACTTGCTTAAGTTGATAACACCAGCTTTTGACACACCATAGGCAGCTGGTTTAAAAAAGCCTTCAGGATACAGTGTAGGTTTAGGGGCGACAACACCGTAAATAGATGCCACATTAATTACAGACGCATTTTTAGCAAGAACTGAACTAAACGTTTGACAACACAGCATGGTGCCAGTTAGGTTGACCGCTAGCTCTCTTTCCCACAATTCGAGTGGCATTGTCTCAAAAGTAAAACTTGTTGAAGCCTTTGTTGTTGCTTTTTCTACCTTTGGGTTTAATGCAGCGTTGTTAATAAGCACATCAAGTGAAATATGTGAAAAAACAGTTGCTTTAATTCGTTCTAATTCAGATGGTTTTGTTATATCTGCTTGCAGATAGTGGATTTTTTCTTGTAATGCTGCAGGTGTAAATGATAGTACTTTTTGGGTTCCCTCAGCATGTGGAGCAATATCAACACAGTAAATAGTTGCACCAGCTTCTAGCATAGCTGTGCAAAAAACAGATCCAAGTAGCCCTAAACCACCAGTAATAAGTATGTTTTTTCCTTTAATTGAAAAGAGATTTATAGGCGATTGCATGTATATATAACTATGCCACTAGTATGGAATTGAAAGTAGCACATAAATAGATCACAAGCAAATAGATAAGTATGCACTGTTTATTTTCTTGACAAAGCTTGCCTTCAAGATATAGTTGAGACATTACTAACTAATTCAAACAATGTATAAAAATAAAAAAGTTCTAGCAGTTATCTGCTCACGTGGCGGTTCAAAAGGGATACCTGGTAAGAACTGGAAGCTACTTGCAGGTAAGCCTCTTATTGCACATAGTATTTTGGCAGCAAAAAACTGTAGTGAAATTGATGAAGTACTCGTGTCAACTGATCACGAAAAAATCAGAGATATTGCACTAGAGTATGGAGCAGTTGCACCATTTATTCGTCCCACACATTTAGCAAATGATACCGTTGGAAGAATTGCTGCAGTAATTCATGCAGTGCAAGAAGTTGAAAAGACAGATCAGAGTTTCGACATCGTGCTCGATTTAAGTCCTATGTCACCTCTACGTACATCTGAAGATATTTTGGGAACCCTCAAAACTCTGGTTGAAAATAAAGGCACTGATGTTGTCTTTACGGTCACCCCAGCTGGCAGAAACCCCTATTACAACATGGTTGAACAAACAAAAAATGGACTTGTTACTCTTTCCAAAAAAGCTACAGTATTGCCAAGCAGTAGACAGCAAGCTCCCCAAGTTTTTGATATGAATGATAGTGTGTATGCTTTTTGGAAAAAAGTCTTGTTAGAGAACAAGGATATGACGCTACCAATCCAATTAGCAACACAGTTACAAAAAAGAATGTATGAAATGCCTGAAGAAAGATCGGTTGATATAGATAGATTGTTAGACTTT
>CAZMZI010000045.1:0-2083 GCA_964570775.1 uncultured Pseudomonadales bacterium
CCACTATTTATTTGGTTTTTAGTTCCTGCACTGTTACTCTTTTTTAATGCAAAAACACAAGTGTGGCATTTGCTACCTTTGTATCCACCACTGTTTTTACTAACAAGTTTTACTTTTATAGAAATAATAAGTTGGGTAGCACAAAAACTGTTAGTTTCAAAAATAACAAGATTATTTTTACAACTCTCGTTTACTCTGTGTGTTGTACTTCTTGCTACTAATCAGGTAAGAAAAAGTTTTTCATTAGTTGTCCCATCACAAGTTAGCAAACAGCCTGAAGCAGTATTGGGTACAGTTGCCAGAGACATTCCAGGTGAGTTATATCTGCTTACTGGGGAAGGGCCTTCAGCTTCTTTTTATGCGGGTAGAAAAGTGACAGCAATTGGAATACGACCTAATGCGTATCAGGAAATGGTGGACATTATTGAGTCTGATCCCACAGCTTTATTTATGGTTTTAGATGAGCACATGAAACAATTCACAGAAGATGGTGTAGCTTTCGAGATACTACATAGCACACCATTACTTAGCTTAGTTAGAGGCAAACCGTAATTTGCCGCCTACTGAATAATTCTTACGCCACCTAAATCCTCGAAAGAGAAACTGTGCATAGTATGTATGGAACCAATAAATACATTGTTTCTGCCAATGTGGAAACGTTTTGCGTAAGACTTAACTACATCAACACCAAACTCAAGTTCTTCTTCAACAATGAAATCAATATCAAGGTTGTCGAAAACCTTTGCTTCACGAAACAAACGAATAAAGTGTGTAAATGTTTCGATTTGTTGATCTGCATTTTTTGCTTGTTTTTTGCAAAAAACCACAGTAATTCTTCTGCTGGTTTCATTTCTTCGGATATAGTCTAGGGATGCAAACAATTTTTCTGGGTGATGAGCAAATAACACAATCCTACTGCGTGTTACATACTCAAATAACTTTTCAACTATTTTATGTAGATATGGGACAGGTTTAAGCACAGTTATGAGGGACTCTAGTATATAGTCACGATAAATCATGACCAAGACGAGAATGAGCGCAGGTACGAAATAAATTAAAAAGTATACTAAATTATTTGGATTAATGAGTATGTTGCCCACAATGCCGATAAGGGTAGACAATGCTGCGAGAAGAACGTATATCACCGGTGCTTGGTAGGTTCTTTTTAAGTCTGTTCGATTTTTTCTTAGTATCAAGTTGCCCAGTGCAAATGCTGTCATGACACCTAAGAAACTTATAGTATAGACACCAGCCAATGAAAGTAACTGGCCCTTTGTCATAAATAAGATAGAAATACAGAGCAGTGCGAACATAATTATTAGTCTGTATGTATTTTCATTACGGAATTTCAGCTTTGGAAGGAGTAGTGAGCTTGGTAGACAGTGATCTAATGTCATTCTATACAGCAACCCTGTTGCACCAACAAAACTTGCAAGCACTGCACCAGAGAGAACAAGAAATGCATCAATAACAATAATCCATTGTAGTGCTGCACCACCTATCGAAAATGCAGCTTCTGAAAGTACAAAATCGGTTGCTGCTTTAATAGCTTGTAAATCAAGGGTGTTAAGAATAATAAGAGCAATAAGTGGATTGAAGATTGCTACGCCAATAAGCATGTTTTTGAGCGTTTTTCTAAATACTCCTGGTTGTTGTTCTTCAACAAAGTTCGCACTACTTTCAAAACCAGATACTCCAAGGAGCGAGGCAGCAAAGGCTAAAAGCAGCATTTCTGCAGCAGGTCTTTGAGTAAAAAGTTGTTTTGTTCCTTCCCAATTATCAAGTAAAAAGTCCCAACCACCATTGAATGCAGCAATAAGTCCCATACTAATAAAAAGGGTTAAACTGAAAATATGAAAAATGAATATTCCTTTTGCAACTTTCGCACTGTCTTTTACACCCAGGATAGTGAGCAGAGCAAAGAAGATGATAATACCTGTTGTAAGTGGCATTACTGGTATGCCATGGACAACCGTGTGAAGGTATTCACTTGCTGTTTTGGCAGAAATGACACTAGTTGCCACGTATGAAAGTACAGTCATAACTCCAGCAATTGCAGCTTTGTTTTTATCTGTAGCATTCA
>CAZMZI010000045.1:2183-6832 GCA_964570775.1 uncultured Pseudomonadales bacterium
TCTGTTTTGACATCGTGTGAAACTTGTTTGAGGAGCTTGAATACTTCGTATGGGTTTGTGATGCTTGCTAATGAATTTGGCCTATGTCTTGTGCCCTTACTTGTAAGAACAACACTACCAGCTGTTGAGATGAAAATGCTGCCAGAGTCTACACCTACCAATTTATCCAGTACCCCAACATTAACTTGAGAGTTTGTTATTTGATTAAAATCAACAATTTCAAAATCGCGACCTATGAGCCCTTTTTGTATGATGACCCGTTTATTCGTGATGACATAGTAAGTATGTTTATACACCAATAGTTGATAAACAGGGGCTCCAAAGACGAAGAAAAGACCAATCCATAAATGTGGCAGTAAAATAAATAAATAGTTACCTTTGGCTACTTCTTGGATCACGAATACAGAACCAACAACTGCAAAAATGAGACCAAACAAAACACCACCAAAAGAACTTAAAAAGAATGGCATGAATTGTGGTCTGCCTTCCCAAATAATTTTTTCGTTCGTGTCCAGAAGTTTATTAATTTCTTGCATCCTATGACAATAAGTATAAACCAAATTTGAATTAGTAGCGATACTGCTCAGTTTTAAAAGGTCCCTTTGGTGTCACGCCAATGTACTCAGCTTGGTCTTTACTCAGTTTAGTAAGCTTTGCACCAACATGCTCTAAATGGAGAGCTGCAACTTTTTCATCTAAATGCTTGGGAAGAACATAGATACCTACCTCGTATTGTTTAGTAAATAACTCAATTTGTGCCAACACTTGGTTAGTAAACGAGTTGGACATCACAAATGAAGGATGACCCATTGCACAGCCCAAGTTAACTAATCTGCCTTCAGCTAACAAAACTATTCTGTGACCGTCCGGGAAGATATACATGTCAACTTGTGGCTTGATGGTTTGTTTTTTAATTTTTGGAAAGTTGTTTAACTTCTCTACTTGAATTTCTACATCGAAGTGGCCAATGTTGCACACAATCGCAGTGTCTTTCATCTTTTTCATGTGTTCAATGGTAATGACGTCTTTACATCCTGTGGCTGTGACAAAAACGTCAACTTCATTCAAAACGTCTTCAATTCTTTTAACTTCATATCCTTCCATAGCTGCTTGGAGTGCGCAGATTGGGTCAACTTCACTTACAATAACGCGAGCACCATTATTACGCAGTGATTGTGCGCTACCTTTACCTACGTCTCCAAATCCTGCGACAAACGCAACTTTTCCAGCCAACATAATATCCGTGGCACGGCGAATTGCATCAACCAATGATTCACGACAACCATAGAGATTATCAAACTTAGATTTAGTTACCGAGTCATTAACATTAATTGCCGGAATTTTGAGTGTTTTTTCCTTCATCATTTTGTACAAATGATGGACTCCTGTGGTTGTTTCTTCAGAAACACCCTTAATTTGTTCAAGAAGTTGAGGGTGATCCTTGTGTACTAAAGCAGTAAGATCGCCTCCGTCATCGAGCAACATATTTGGGCCAACAATTTCACCCTTTTTGTTTTTGAAGAGTAATGTTTGTTCGGTACACCACCAGTATTCTTTTTCTGTCTCACCTTTCCATGCATAGACAGGAATGCCGGCTTTAGCAATTGCAGCTGCCGCATGGTCTTGTGTAGAAAAAATATTGCAAGATGCCCACCTTACCTGTGCACCAAGCGCTACCAGTGTTTCTATGAGCACAGCAGTTTGGATAGTCATGTGTAGTGAACCAGCAATACGAGCACCTTTAAGTGGTTTGCTGTTGCTAAATTCACGCCTAAGACTCATCAGTCCTGGCATTTCGTGTTGAGCTAACTCAATTTCAGTTCGACCCCAGTTTGCTAATGTTATATCTTTTACTTTGTACTCGGTAGATTTTGACATAGTTGTCCTTATTTTTTATTCAGGTAGGGCTTGATTGTATGCAGCTAAGTATCGTTTGTTAAGTTCCAACTTGGTGAAAACGTGTTCTTGGGCCCCAAGTTGCTCAATGGCAAATGAGGCCACTGTTGCGCCAAGCTGTGCACAGATTCCAGCTGGCCAGTCTCTAACGTATCCATACAAAAATCCGGCTCGAAAGGCATCACCCGCACCGGTTGGGTCCACAACTGTAGCAACTTTTACTGCTGGAACTGTTACTTCTTGCCAATTTGTCTTTTTTGAGTAAATTGCCGCTCCTTTTTCTCCCAAAGTGATAATACAAATATCCACCATTTTTTTAATTGCTGTTTCGGACAACTTAGTTCTTTTACTCAAAACTCCCATTTCATAATCATTAAGAATGAGCACCTTGGCTGTTTTTAATCCAGCGCGTAACACAGTAGTAGGTAGCATAATCACTTGTTGACCAACGTCAAAACACAGAGGTATGTTGTGTGCTGCAGCTTGGGTAATTTGTGTGGCCATTTGAGATGGATCATGAGATGAAAGGACTACCAATGAATCCGTGTTTGCAAATGGGGTAAGGTCTAGACTGGAGGCATCAGACATTGCTCCGGGATAAAAACCACCAATTTGACAGTCGTTTTCGTCAGTAAAAACGGTGAAGGTTGCAGTAGGAAAATCTGAAAAGTGCACGTGTTTAGTTTGTATGCCGCGTTTTGAGAGGTCTGAAATGTATTCTTTCTGGTCATTTCCAACAGAAGCTAGTAAAGTTGGTTTTTCACCAAGAAGACTAAGGGAATACGCAATGTTTCCAGCAATACCACCTCTGGTTCGTTTAAGTGTATCGAGCAGTACAGAAATTGAAATGAGATGCAGTTTTTCAACTTGAATCATGTTTTCAAATCGATCTTTGAAGCTCATGATTTGATCGATTGAGAGTGAGCCGGTAAGGACAATGTTCATAGTGGTGTTTCTATAATCATTTCTAATAGATATTCGTCGTAGTATGTGTCATCAACTTTTGTTGCCATTTTTAGTGTGCCTACATTTTGAAAACCCAAAGAGGTGTAGAGAGTATATGCTTCCACTTGGGTAGTTATTACACCCAACTGTAATTTTGTAACTCCTGGACTGTTTTTTGCATGAGCTATGACAGCTTCTAACAGTTTTCTACCTACACCTTTTCCACGATAGCTTGGAGTGACGTACACACTAACGATATTGGCTACATGGTTGAGTTTCTGTTTAGAGTCACGGTAACAACCAGCCATGCCCACAAGCTCATCTGTTTCACTAACTGCAAAAAACATGTTGTTTATCTTTGACTCCCATTCACTATCTTTTTCTGCAAGTGTTTCTTGTACTGTTGCTAAAAAGGATTGAGGTGAATTTTGAACTGCCTCTAAACGGAGATTTTTATATTCTTTCCAGCGGTTGGGGGGAAGCTGAGTAATAGTCATGTTAGTTGGGTATGAATGGTTTCATTCTACTCTAGAGCTTGGCATACTCATACTTGCATTTTTATGGTACACTAAACAACTCATTATGCCTGGTGAAACAATTATTAGCTTTTCTGATGTTACCTTCGAATACGGCCTGCACCGTGAAATTCTTGATGGTGTGAACTTTACGGTACGAAGCGGTATGAAAATAGCACTCATGGGTCAAAATGGTGCTGGGAAAAGTACCCTTTTTAAACTCATCACTGGGGCGCTGCAACCACAAAATGGCACAGTATCTGTTAAACACGAACTTACTGTTGCTACCGCTCACCAGGTCATTACACCAGCGGAGCGGGAACTTACCGTTGAAGCGTACTTTTCTGCAGTATGTCCACTTGAATCTCATGAAGTAAAAAAAAGAATGGCAGAGGCACTGGATGCAGTAAATTTGGTAGCACCAGCAGACAAGTACATCAAAGACTTTTCTGGAGGGCAACAAGCCAGGTTGCTTCTTGCTGCGGCACTCATTCAAAAGCCAGACATCTTACTTCTTGATGAACCTACCAATAATTTAGACGCTGATGGTATTGGACACCTAATGGTGTTTTTAATGATGTATCCCAAAACAGTACTGGTTATTTCCCATGATGCTGATTTCTTAAATACCTTTACTGATGGTGTGTTGTACCTAGACAACTTTACCCGTAAGGTTGAGCAGTATGTAGGTAACTACTATGACGTGGTTGAGCAGATCAAAGCAAGAATTGAGAAAGAGAACAGCCAGAATGCGCGTATGGCTAAAGAGATTCAAGAGAATAAAGAAAAGATAAACTTTTTTGCGCATAAGGGTGGAAAAATGCGCTTAGTTGCACGAAAAATGCGAGAGAAAGTTGAGAAGTATGAGAGTGAAAAAGTAGCTGTTCGAAAAGAAGATAAGCCAATTCGAGCTTTCCAAATTGAAGTTCAAACAGAGTTGCCTTCTACGATCATGACCATCGATTCATTTACCATTATGGAGAACCATAGAGAAGTAACCAAGCCAGCAAAAGTGTTACTAGGTAAACGTGACCACCTGCAAATTACGGGCCCCAATGGTATTGGCAAAACAACACTCATCAGGTCCTTGGCTTTAGGAAATGCGGCTGGTGCTCGGATTACACCAGGTGTACGGGTTGGTTATTATAGCCAAGACTTTTCTACACTGGATTATCAACAGACAGTACACCAATCACTAGTTGAGGCAATGCTTTTAGGTGATGGCTCTGGTAGTGAAGAATACATGAGATCTGTTGCTTCGGGATTCTTGTTGACTTCGAGACTTATCAACTC
>CAZMZI010000046.1:0-6533 GCA_964570775.1 uncultured Pseudomonadales bacterium
GTCTTCAACAAGTGGATCGTTAAATGAATCTACATGACCGGAAGCAACCCAGGTTTGTGGATGTAACATGATTTGAGAATCAAGACCAACCATGTCACTTCTATACGAGACAAACTCTTTCCACCAGGCATCTTTGATGTTTTTAACTAACTGACTACCTAACGGACCATAGTCGTACGAGTTAGCAAGGCCTCCGTAGATTACAGAAGTTGGAAATACAAAGCCCCTTCGTTTGCAAAGGGCTACAATTTTTTCAAGTGTTGGCTGGGCCATAGTGCCTTTCTAGGTACAAAAAAATCCCTACAGTTCTACTAACTGTTAGGGACCCTACCGGGCGGTTCCACCCTATTTCCACACCAAGTGTGACGCTTTGTTATACACTGCTTGCTTGTATGGGCTGTCGCTTGCCAAAGACGACACAACGTATGACAGTTCTATTTTATCACATATCTTCTTTGTTGTTTGTTACTCAACACGAAGGAATGCAAAACTATTAAGAGGTTTGCCGGTTAATGCTTCGAGATACTCAGTTATTGAGTCATGGGTAGAAGTAGCTGGATCTTGGAATCCAAGTGCCACAATGAGTTGTGAGAGTAGCTGTCGAACCAGCGAGAGCGAGCTTTGGTTGTACACAATTTGGTTTCGCAGTTTTAAAGCAGACAGGTAGGTGCTGTAGTCAATTTCTGCCTCTACAAATAACGTATCAAAGATTTCCAAAATTTGAGAGAGCTGGCGGTAGTTATGCAAGCTTTGGTCCATTTTACTGGTGTCATCAATGAGAACTGCTTGCGTAAGTAGTGGAAGTGAACGTGTTTCAATAAGGTTTACTTTCACCAACATTCCTGGCTCTAGGTATGCTCTAGTACTGGAAGTAAGTTTGCGAACACCTTTAGCAACACAAATGATTTTCCCCTTTTCTTGGGTAAGCAGGGTAAGAATACGATCTGTTTCACCAGAATTGGACCTTCTTAGTACCAAACCTTTAACAACTGTTGCTGCGGTTTTCATACTTAAAATGGTGTGGAGTAAGTGAGGTCCTTAGAAACCATTTGCTTCTCCTGTCCACCGGCAACGTCAAAGAGAACTTCAAAAGATTCCAATCCTCCCTGTTTCCATACAGTACCTGTATATGTTTCTGTGTTGGTGTAGGGAACTTTATAGGTGAGTTGTAGTTTTGCAGTACCTTTTGGTTCGAGAATAAAGAAGCCATCAAAAACGGTGAAGCCAGCTTCTTGGTACGCTTTCGCTTCTTCTGTAAATCCTTGTGCACTAATAAGTTCTGCATTGGCAGGTACGTAGATACGTGTCCAATCGCGCAGCGTTGAGTTAAGACACAGGAGACCTGCCTCTAGGTTACAGTTATCACCATGACGAATATTTCTGTAGGTTATTTCAACGGTCTTTTCTATGAAACCATCTTTGGGTGCTGAAACTGTTTGCTCAACGTTATATTCAACAAACAGGTTAGATTTTGCACCTCCTAGATTTGCATTGATAATTCCCAAGAAATCTTGATTTTCAGCTGGTGGAGTCATTCTTCCTGCAGCTCTGGCCAACTCTGCAGCTGATTGGTTCTTTTCATCAAGGAAGTAGAACTGTACGTTTCTACCTTCTACAGATTTAAATCCTTCGGCAAAGAGTGCTGGCCATTGTTGTTTAGGTGCCGTGTACGCTTTGGTAAGTAGTGAGCGCATGAGTGGACCAAGGATTCCTTTTCTATCTTCACGGAGGTATGGTGTAGGTCTTGTTATAATTTCAGATAACACATAGATAATTTGAGGACAGTCACAGCGAGGATCATTTTCTGCCGAGAACGTACCGTATCCTGGGACCTCAATGGGGCCAAGAACCTTAATTAAACTGGTAAGGAAGTGGGTGTCAACCGCAATGATGCCATCAATTTCTTTAGGTTCACCTGGAATTGTTTGGTAGACATCGTACACGGTATCCATTGACGTTTTAAAGTCTGGAGACGTATTCATGTCACGTAAGTTCCAGTATTTTTCAGTAGTAAGGTACCTACCAAGTTCTTTTGGAATAGGTTCTGTTTTCTTATATTTCTTATCTAGTTCATAAATGTCGTCAGATTTTTCCGCTTCAACTTTGCCATTCTCAACATTAATAATGGCGTACGCAGTAAGGAATCCACCAGTTGGGCGAAGTTCATTATCATTTTGGAATAAAACTAAGTACTTTTTACGATCACCACGACCACCCGCAACGTCTGGAAGTTGTTCAATAACTGGTCGGTACTCTGTGAGTGTAGTGGTAGCACCTTTTCCAATGTTTTGAACAGCTATAATAGTACTACGCAGTTGCATATCTCGAATAGTTTCTGGGTATCGGTTAGGATCGATAGCAGAAAGTTCTGACTCTACAATTGCCAAGTCTGCAGCAATTGCATCTAGTTCTGGCGAAACTTTATCGAGTGTTTCAAGAATAATTTTAAGTCGGTCCTCTGCTGTTCCACCTTGAAACGAACCTTCACCAGCAAAGCCTAATACATCTGCGTATGGGGTAATAGCGGAGAGAGCTCTCTTGCCAGCACTAAGACCCGCATGAGCTGCTGTGAGACCATGTTGGCCATCAAGGTAGTAAGCTCTAGCAATGGGAAAGAACTGAAAGAGTGATAGTTTTTTGTAGGTAGCTGAAATTGTATCTAAGTTACCAGAAAGCGCATCAATTTTTGTTTGAGTACCAATCAAGTCCTGGTTTTTGAAAGCGGTGTAGGCTTCTCGTGCGGTTGCCTCTGCAACAGCAGCCTGTCCCTTCATCTCCATAGCTACCGTGTAGGCATAGAAACCGAGTGTAGCAAAGAGACTAACAACTAATAACACAATGATACTACAGACAATAAGAATTTTTTTAGTTCTTGGGTGTAAGGGTTTTTTCCCTGACGAATTTGCAGGAGTATTTTCGTCACCAACACTAACAGCACCACTTTGGGAGTTTTCCTGATTCTTTTTTAGTAATCTCGAGCTGGATCTACCAGTGTACTGTGAAACCTCTGGTTCAGCTGTAGCTGGGAACTCACTTGAGTTTGCATCTATAAAATCAGAGTTATTTGTGGGTAGTGCACTAAACATACGTAAGAGTATAGCAAATCCTATGCTAACTTACCATTTTGAGATCATGGCTTTCGGTGTCTTAAACAGAATGGCAATGTCATTAGTAATAGATTTAACTCCTGCATACTCGGCATCCATCTTGGCACGTACCTTAAATGGAACTTCATTTCTCCCACTTGTTTGCCAAGGGCCGGTAATACCAGGCTTCGTTGATAAAATCAAATCTTTATACTGCTTGGTTTCAGGGTATTTTTTTGTTTGCTCTTCAATTTCTTTACGTACATATGCTCGAGGTCCAACCATGCTCATGTCACCTTTGAGTACATTGTACAGTTGTGGAAATTCGTCGATGGTAAGTGAACGAAGTACTTTCCCAAGTTTAGTAATTCTTGGGTCGTTTTCTATTTTCCAGTCACCTTCTTTAAAACGTTTAAGCAGTTCTTTATCATGTTTGTGTAAAACCTCATCAGCGTTTGGAATCATAGAACGAAATTTGTATAGATAAAACTCTTTACCGTTTTGGCCTACACGCTTGTGTTTAAATAGTATGGGCAAACCAGAATCAAAATAGATAAGAAGTGGAATGAAAATCCAGACAGGTAAAAACAACACAGCAAGCAATACTGCTACGGCAATGTCTAAGAGTCTCTTTTGTTGGTCATACGTCATAAAGTGTCCCACACCAGAATAGTACAAAAAGGCAATTGTAGCATAGGTTCAGTTTTGTGTTAGTGTGCTACAAATATTCTTTTTTGTTGTCTGCTTTGAGTTTTTCAACTATTTTTTTGACGTCTTGGCTCTTTGCTTTTGGCACAATCATCAGGATTTCGTTGGTATCAATAATAACCATGTCGCTGACTCCAACCAGCGAGATAAGTCTCCCATTACTATGAATGAGGTTGTTTTCTGAATCAATGACACACACGTTTTTGGTATCATCATCGCTAATGATCACATTACCATGACTATCTTTGGTTTCAAGGTCATACACTACTTTCCAGTCACCAACGTCATCCCAACCAAAATCACCAGGAATGAGAACCAAGTTATCGGCTTTTTCTGAGATGGCGTAGTCAACAGAAATTGCTTCAGCATCTTGGTAGACACTGGGTAGTGCTTGGTGAAAAGCAATGCTGTCTAAACTGCTCAAGTATTGTGTGCGCTCATAGAGGGATGGCATGTATTTCTTGAATGCATCAGCCAATGTTTGTGCAGCCCACACGTACATATTTGCGTTCCAAAAATACTTGCCTGTGGCAATAAATCCTCTTGCGGTAGCTGTGTTTGGTTTTTCTGTAAAACTATCAACTTTAAAAAGTGACATGCCTTGTTCAAGTTTTGTAAGGTCTTGTCCAATTTTTATATATCCAAAACCTGTGGCAGGTCTGGTAGGCGTAATACCAACGGATACTAGATATGCATTCTCGGATGCAACACGTGCTGCAGCTTTCATAACGCGTAAAAATTCGTTTTTGTCTGCTACTACGTGATCTGATGCTAGGTTGATAACAACAGCGTTTGGGTCCTTGGATTTTGCAAATAAGGCTCCCGTTAACATTGCTAATGCAGTGTCCCTCTTTTGTGGTTCAGCTATGATGTTTTGGACAGGTACCTCTGGCAGTAGTTTGTGCACTTCTTCTTTGTACAGCTCATTAGTAACCACAATTATTCTGTCCCAAGGAATGATAGAAGTGATTCTAGATGTAGCAATTTGAATCATGGTCTCATCACCAACAAGTTTAAGAAACTGTTTTGGTGTTTGAGTTCTAGATTTTGGCCAGAGCCTTGTACCACCTCCACCGGCTAATACTACTGCGTAGACATGATCAAGTTGTGACATACGTACCTTTCTTTTTTTTAGTGAGTTGAAATGCCATTTTGTATGACACTATCATATATAATTTTTTGCATTTGACTAGTAAAAGATGACATTGAGTGTTTGGAAATAACTTTTTTTACCTCTGGTACATTCATTTTAAATTGTTGCAGCTTAGTAAAAGTTGCCGTAAGTTCAGATACTGTGTCAGACTCAGTATGCAGGGCAGCCATGCCATCTGCAAGTACCTCAGCAACTCCACTGTCATGGTGAATAATTGGCACGGTACCCATTGCTGCTGCTTCTAAAGCAGTTATGCCAAAGTCCTCAATACCAGGCATAACTAATGCTATTGCGTTTTGGAGTAACCACTCGCGTTCTTTATCATCTACTAGCCCAACAAAAAGGATTGTTGTTGCAGTTATGTTCGTGTAAGCCTCATTTAGAAAAGAAACAAGTGGTTGTTGAGGTTGTTTTACCAAACAGTGTTTACCTGCAAGTTGCATTAACGATTTTTTTGTTTCACCGTTGCCGGCAATGATCATGTTCTTTTTTGCAGAAATGGCTGCTTTGATAGCAACATCAATTTTTTTATATGGTACAAGACGTGATAAGACAAGTAAGTATGGAAAAGGTGGGTCAACTTTAGGTTGCACACTTATTTTTTTTAGTGGCAAAGGTGGGTACAGTAATCCATCTGCTTTTCTGCCATATATTGTTTTGAGTCTGTTAGTTATTAGTTTTGAGATAGTTACTACTTTGTCTGGTCTCCACATTGCTGCACTATCCCACCACCGTAAATAGCGCAAACATACAGCAACAACTGTACGTACTAGCGGAAGTTGCAAAAATGGTTTTGTTGAAAGGTATTCAGTTGAAAAACTGTACAGGTATCTAGGTGGAGTAAGTAAATAACAAAGATGTAGTTGGTGTGGTAAGGTAAGTACTCCTTTTGCTTCTCCACTTGTGATTGAGATAACAATATCGAAATCTGATAGGTTGTGCGATTCAAAAATAAGTGGCATGAGAGGAACAAGCCACTGGTGCTTTGATCGTACAAAAGGGATAGCATTTACTATACTTGGCAGTATGTTAAATGAGTGTGCCCAATGAGCCTGGTTTGGTTGGTAGACAGAAGTGAAAAGTGGAGCATTAGGGAACAGTGTATGCAGCGCTTGGAGCACCCACTCTGCTCCTCCATATTTGGTATTTACTTTATCGTAGACGAGCGCAACTTTATAGTTGCTAAGATTAATAGGCATTTTTGGTGCAGAAACGGTATTAGGCATGTGAGCATGTTGTAAGGTACTGTTGTGCAGTTTGTTTTGCCATGTCATGCCATGAGTATTGTGCAACAATTGCTTCAGCTTTTTTTTGAAATGCTGATGAAGATTGTTTTTCTGCTTTTTGCACAGATTGAATAAATGAAGCTACATTATGGGGGTCAAAATAACAGGCTGCATTACCATATATTTCGTGAAATATAGGAATATCTGATGCTGCTACTGGTGTACCAAGTGAAAATGCCTCAACGCCTGTTAAACCAAACCCTTCAGAAAGTGATGGTTGCACTAGCACTGCTGCTTTTTGGTAGAGCTGTGCTAGTTTTTCGTCTGTGACGTATCCCAAGAACGATACTTTTTGTTGTA
>CAZMZI010000047.1:0-6492 GCA_964570775.1 uncultured Pseudomonadales bacterium
ATGTATGGTGGCCAGTACGGTATGGAAGCTGGTGGTGGCGGTGTGATGATGGCTGAGCCATCCACCGTGATGCTCGAAGAAACAGCGGTTGTTAGTAAGGATATGGGCATGGCGTCCGATAGGATGATGTACCCAACTCCAGACACCTACATGCCACAATATCCTGACTATGGTGGTAATGCACTCAATGTTGAAAATCGTTTATATGAGAGATATGCAGATTTCTCGGTAATTACTAAAGATGTTCAAAGTTACTTGAGAGGCGTTCGTGAGTACGTGTTAAGTATTAACGGAGTGGTTCTTTCAGATTCTTATAACAACTCTGGTCAGTACAAATCTGGATCTTTATACGTAAAAGTTCCGGTAGCATCTTTTGAGCAAGCAACTATAAGAGCCACCGAGGGCGTTAAGGAAGTATATAGCAGTAGTATTAGCTCCAGTGATGTGACGGGCATGCATCAGTCTGTTGTGGATCAAACTACCTATATGGAAGAAGAATTAACAATGACTAAAGCTCAGCTTCAGGATGCTCAGTTGAGCTTATCAAAGGTTGAGGAAGGTTCAACACTTTGGAGGCAGTATCGAAATGAAGTTCTCAATCTTGAAAGAAGTATCCGAAATATCGAAAAACAAATTGAGAACTTGAAGCAAAATGTCGAGTCCATTGAAGACCAGGTAGAGTACGCTACGCTTAATATTACGGCCGCAGATAACAAACGTTACTATGAGCCAATGCCATATTATGGTTATGGTGGAACAAGCCTGTGGTATCACTTTGAAAGAGCTCGCGCTTCTTTAGGTGAGTTTGGATACATGGTAGCTATTTTCTTGGTGTGGTGCACTGTGTATGCTGTTGTTTGGGTGCCAGCAATGATTGTGTTTAAGTTACTAAAGAGAAAATTTTCAGGGTCGTAAAGAAATGTAGAAGGGGGCCGCGGTAGCGGCCCCTAACTTATACTAATATGTTTGACACTTCTTCTTTTACTCTTGGTGAAGAACCATGGATGAGAAAGTTCGAGGTTAAGAATGAGTTGTTTCCACTTGCAGAAGAACAGAAACAACAATTTGATACTGCAATCTCACAAGTACATCAACCAATAGGCTTACTTGAGTCAACATTACAAGCGACATCTGAAAGTGGCTTGGCACTAGCCAAGTCAACAAGCGATGCGATGGCTGATTGGGTTAGAAAAACACCCTCCATGAACGAGAACCACACGGAGATAGTTAATCGAAACACAAGAATTCTGGGTGGAGTGTACGAAAAGTGCCATGCTATTTTCTCTGGAAGTGGAGAATTGTTTAGATCCCGACAGAGACTAGCAGAACTACATCAGTCATTACCAGACTTATCTGGACCTGTTTCAATTAGATCAGAAAGTGAGTTGCAATTAGTCCTCGAACAAGTGAACCTTGTCTTGGAGATTAGTAAATTGATTCATGAAGAGTTACGAAAAATGCATACACTTTTGTTTGAAGATAAAAAAGGTTATCAAGGCATTTTTCAAGAAATACAACAGGCTAGAGAGCTGATACGTAAAGATGCAACGCTTGAGTCAGCGCAGGTTGATACAAAAACTGATGGTTTGTTAGTGAGTTTATCTGAAGGTTTGGTACAGCAAGAATCGATAGTGGGAACAATTTTTTCTAATGCAGTTAGTGCTATAAACAAACCACTTGCACCTGCGATTACAGCAAAAAACCAGCTTACTTTTTTCTTAACTCAGCTACAGAAGTAGTTCTTGGAATATCACCTTACTGTATCTGATATACTAGCAAAATGTCTCGTATTCTAGAAGTTCACGATTTGGTTAAAGTGTATCCACCCGAAAAAAAGGGGGGTGCATCTTTTACTGCTGTAAAAG
Organism: uncultured Pseudomonadales bacterium; assembly: GCA_964570775.1. Taxonomy (GTDB): domain Bacteria; phylum Patescibacteriota; class Microgenomatia; order UBA1400; family PJMF01; genus CG1-02-43-31. The sequence continues at coordinate 1,866 of CAZMZI010000047.1, forward strand.
GTATTTCGTTTGCGCTTGAAGAAGGTCAAATTTTAGGCTTGCTGGGTCCAAACGGGGCTGGAAAGTCCACAACTATTTCAATGCTACTTGGAAATTTAACACCAACCTCTGGTAAGATTACCTATTTTGGTAGAGATTTTTCTAAACATAAAAGTGAAATTTTGGAGTCGGTCACTTTTGCGAGTACCTATATCCGTATGCCATGGCGCTTGTCTGTTATGGAAAATTTGCAGATTTACGCAATGTTATATGGAGTGAGTGGAGAATTATTTGTTTCGAGAGCAAAGAAGTTTCTAGACTTTTTTGGAGTTTGGTCACAACGCGATAAAACGATGAATATGCTGTCCGCTGGTCAAGTAACCAGAATTATGTTGGCAAAGGCGTTTATTCCACACCCAAAGGTGGTTCTGCTTGACGAGCCCACTGCCTCACTTGACCCAGATATAGCGCACCAAGTACGTGATTTCGTGCGTATGCAGCAAGCAGAGTATAAAACTAGTGTTTTGTATACATCACACAATATGGATGAAGTAGCAGACTTGTGTGATAGTGTTATGTTTCTAAAGGGAGGGGAGATTATTGCACATGATACTCCAGAAAAATTGGCTAACTCGGTTTCAACAGCAAAAATGACTCTCCGTATTAAAGATGGCCTTAAACGAGTAACACGGTTTGCAGGAGAACTCTCTTTAGAAGTTGTTGTAGACGGTAGAGATGCAACGCTAACAATAGATGAACAGCAAGTTGCAGATTTTTTGAGTAAACTGGCTCAGGAAAAAATTACGTACACTCAAATTAGTATTGATAAACCAACCCTTGAAGATTATTTCTTGAGTATGACTGGGAAGAAGTAACAACATGAAATGGCATAGAATTCAAGCACTCTTTTTACGACATCTCTACCCACTTAAAAGAGATTTCGATTTATTATCCGACATGATTTACTGGCCTCTAATTGACACTGTTTTATGGGGAGTAACTGGTCAGTGGCTAAGTAGCTCAGCAGCAGATGGTGGAGCAACACTTCTCACCTCTATTTTGCTTGGCTTAGTGTTATGGAATGTGATTTGGCGCTCACAAGCTGAGGTATCACGTAACCTTATGGATGAGATATGGAACAACAATCTTATTAATCTTTTTTCTACGCCACTCACAGTCCCAGAATGGTTACTATCTGTGTTGATGTTGTCTGTTGTCAAAACGGCTATTACTTTAAGTTTACTCACACCAGTTATCTTCTTTTTATATGCCATTAATGTGTTTAGCCTTGGTTGGTGGCTTCCCGTTTTTTTCTTAGGCGCAACAATGACTGGATGGTGGATTGGCTTTATATCTGCAGGAATTGTGTTGCGATTTGGTCCAAAAATGCAAACGGTGATTTGGACACTCCCGGGTATTTTATTACCCTTTAGTGCCATTTATTTTCCACTAGACAGATTGCCAGAATTTATTCAACCAATTAGCAGAATGTTACCTACAACGTATATTTTTGAAGTGATGCGGCAGATAGTGTATGGCCAACCTCTGCAGTTTGAGTACATCATGTATAGTTTTGGATTGAATACTTTGTATGTTGCGTTAACACTTTTTTATTTTGCAAAAAGCTTTAAATACAGCTCTAACTTAGGTTTGGGTAGGTTTAATTAACAGGGTGAAATGTGCTACCATGGTAGCAATGAACGACACTTTACAACAACCTCAGGATGATCAACCACACTTTGCTTTTGTTCCTAAGAGAAACTGGAGTGTAGTTATTGCATATAGCTTAGGCATTTTTATACTTATTGCTCTCTTTGCTAAAAGCTACGGTTTTTTCATGAATACAAAAAATGGTGAGCTGCCAACGCTGGAAGAGAGTGCCATTGAGTCTTCACAGGAACCAAGCGCAGACCCTTCTACTGGACTAGCTCCGCTCCTTAATGAAACACAAAATGGGAATGCAGCTGTTGTACAGCCCGTTGAGAGTAGTTATAGAGCATTTGTGGCAACAAAAAATGATGGTTCGGTATATATAGTGCCAATCGATGCAGAGACGGAACCCTTTTTATATACCAAGTATGGAGAAATGTATAACGGCGGTAGTTTAGGTCATGGTGAAACGGGACCAGAACTTTCTCCCGATTTAGAAAAATTTGCATTTGTAAAAGATGGCAAGCTAGTTGTAGTTAGTGCTGATACAAAAACAGAGCAGATTATTCCATTAGAAAATGTTACCTACATAACGGGTTGGTCGAGAGATGGAAGTAAGCTCATAGCATATGTTACTTCTAACTCTATTAAGAACATTTTTGAAAGTGGAGGACCTGGGTACGAGACTCCCACAGAAGCAGTGATTAATCCTGCAGAGAACCCCACTGGTTTTTACTTAATCGACTTTGCAGCTGGGACTATTCGCCATATGCATGAATTAAACGATATGCTTGTATATGAGTGGGTTGATGGTGATGCGATTATTGTCTCAAATGGTTTGGGACAGTACGAACTTTTTTCTTATTACAACTTAGCAACGCATACTGTAAACACAGAAATGGTTAAGAAACTAAGTGAGGTTTTTGGACAACAAATGTCATTTTCTTCAGATGGTAAAAAATGGTCAACCGTTACTTCAGTTGAACAGAACAGTACTGACATGGCACAAATAACCATGGGGAATTTTCCTAACTTTGGTGATATTGCTCGAATTGAAGTGCCGTGGGCTCGAAAGCAAGGACCAGTGATGTCACCAACAGGGGACAAAGTTGCTATTTGGGGATCTCGAGGTGACGCATCAGATGGTGAGGTGCATATTTATCGTGGCACCACCATTGATTACATAGCTGAGGGTAGACCAAGAGTGTGGTTGGATAACGACAGGTTGTTATACGTGAACAATGACGTTGTCTATACCTACAACTTTGCAAATAGCGAGACGAAACAGTTGAATTAGCAAGATATATTGATCTAATTTGATATAATAATCAAATGAAATCAGTGGAACATGCAGAAGGTAGCCTAGAGTATTCGGAACAGTTCTCAATAAGTGACATTCTCACACACTTTAACTCTGAAGGATTTGAGTCATTTTTGCATGCCTTTTACGAGTTATATAACCATGATCGAGAAAGAGTGCAGTGGTTAAATGCAGTTTTCAGAAAAAGAAATGAAAACATATTCACAACTGTTCAACATTTCTCATGGTTACTCCCTCGTTGTTATATTTTTTTGTTAGCGAAAAAAAATATGTCAATTATGTCCCAGGTTGGCTTAGTAACAAAGGATGAATGGAAGCTGTTGATTTCTGATATTCATCATGAACATATCGAAGAGCTTGAACAACTGCTGTTGCATAGAATTGTTGCAACATTTGTTCCAAATAGGTATGCAGCCATGGGTGCAGCTATATCACTTTTAAGGACTAGTAATACTATTTCCCCAACGAAGTATGTTGACTTAGGATGCAGTGCAAACTTGGGAGTGGGAACTGTCTTTCAGGATGTTTTCGAGCCAGAAATCATTGACAAATCTCGATTATGGAATACTGATTTTAGAAGTACTATGCCAAACACTATTGTTGGTGTTGATATTCAACAACCTGATTTGCTTTGGACAGCATGCTCATCTTGGCCACGGTATGTAGCTGAAGCCTATGAATTACTTGTGGAGAGGCAAGAGCTTATCAACAAAAGTCCATTTTCTGTTGATTTTCTCCACGCAAATATTACTGACACAGAAAAGATTGGTGCCTTATTAGGTACTCAGGTTGCTGATGTAGTTCACGCAAGTCTGGTCCAATATTTTTTGCCACAAGAAGGTAGAGATAAAGTCACTAATCTTGCAGAAAGTATACTTGTTGACGATGGTATTATGGTTGAAACTGATATGTTCAAGTTTGGTGAAAACTTTAATACACCACTTTCTGTTGAGACACGCTTAAGAGTAAAAAGAAATGGTAGGCTCTCAAATCCAATTACAATAATGAGACATGCTCGTTATGAATCGTTCCAACAAGGGCCAAGTGATTCATGTAAAGTATGGATTCCAGATTTTGAGGGTATACACCAATTAAAGCATAATTTGCTTACTTTTAAGGAAAACTAGTTTAGTAATTTGTGAATAAAAAGCCGCTCTTTTTGAGCGGCTTTCATTAAAGCACATACTGTGCTTAAGGTAACGGTTTGTGGAGATGGCGAGTAATGATCTCGCGTCCGAAATAGTATGCCAATATCATCTACAGATTTAGTATATTTTTGTTATTGATACGGAGGTGAATACACAAACCTTTTCGTACCAATCCTTGTCAAAAAGCTTACAAACAAACCAACAAGCGAGTTTGTCTTGCCACACTGACTGTGTTTGCGCTTACCGGGTAACGCCAGTGAAACTACACTGGTAAACGTCTACAGTTAAGCTACGAGAGTAGCTGCTGAGGAACTTCCGAAAAGGCTAGCTGCCATCTTTTTAGAGGCTGCGTCAACTTTTGTAAGAAGTGATTCTGCTGAATTTGCAGTTATGTTTTGATTCTTTTTAACGTCTTTTAATCAAAGACGATCTGCAGATATTAACGAACACATCCCGTCAAAGCAATACATCCCCTTGACTAAGTGTAGTATACACTTTATAGGTCTTTTTTTCAATTATTACTTGTGGG
>CAZMZI010000048.1:0-6380 GCA_964570775.1 uncultured Pseudomonadales bacterium
TGTCGGGTTGACTGGACTCGAACCAGCGACCTCACGCACCCCATGCGCGCACTCTAGCCATCTGAGCTACAACCCGTTTTTTTATCACACTATATGTAAGAATGTGACCGTATTATACATACAGTCCATATAAAATCCGATATAGCAAAAGCTAACTAAGTATGCTTTAGTAGTACGTACAAAAGAGTAAAAAACCCAAAACTAAAAGAGAAAAGGAAATCATGACAAAACTCAAAAAGTCTGAAGCTGAAGAATCCCCTGTACAGCAAAACGAACATAGTGCCAAGGTACAAGCTGTCAACATTGCCATGCAACAAATTGAAAAAGAATTTGGCAAAGGCTCGGTCATGAAGATGGGTGATTCCCTACGCAACATGGCAACAGTTCCGGTCATCTCAACAGGCTCACTTTCACTTAACTTAGCACTCGGAATTGGTGGTTTTCCAAAGGGAAGAATTGTAGAAATTTACGGACCAGAAGCTTCAGGAAAAACAACACTTTGTTTGCATGCCATCGCAGCGGTACAAAAGACAGGTGGTGTTGCAGCTTTCATCGACGTTGAACATGCGCTTGACCCCGTTAGAGCAAACAAAATTGGTGTAAATCTCGATGAACTCATCATCTCCCAACCAGACTATGGTGAACAAGCACTCGAAATTGCAGAAACACTCATCCGTTCTGGTGGTGTTGATGTTGTCATTATCGACTCAGTTGCAGCACTGGTACCAAAATCTGAAATAGAGGGCGACATGGGCGAGCATCAAATGGGTACTCAAGCCAGACTCATGTCTCAAGCAATGAGAAAGCTTACCGCGGCTATTAACAAGACAAAAACTTTAGTTATCTTTACCAACCAAATCCGCCACAAAATTGGTGTCATGTTTGGCAGTCCCGAAACAACTACAGGTGGTAATGCACTTAAGTTCTACGCATCACTACGTCTAGACATCAGAAAAATTGGTAACATCCAAGAAGGAGATCAAATTGTAGGAAGTCGCCATAGAGTGAAGGTTAAGAAAAACAAAATGGCCCCTCCTTTCCAAGAAGCAGAGTTTGACATGGACCAAAATGGCATCTCCATGACAGGTGATGTTGTAGATATCGGTGCCAAGCATGAAGTCATTCAAAAAGCTGGGAGTTTCTTTAAGTACAATAATGAAGTCATTGCTCAAGGAAGAGAAGCAACAAAAGCATTCTTAGAAGAAAACCCAGAAATCATGAAAAAAATTCAAAAAGAAATTTGGGACAAAATTAAAGAAATAAGGAAAGCTCAAGAATAACGCAAGTTGAGTGCTTAACTTGGGGAAAATGAGTGCTTTGCCAGATTAAAATAGCAACAAAAATATTTGACTATATCTCGCTTTAAGAGTACAATGACAGCATCGCTGTGCAAGAGAATGCACGTCGAAACTACTAAAACACTAGAATACTGAAAACTAGATACAAACTTGTATGAATACACCTGCAAAAAGCAGATCAGCGGAACTCACCTTAAGTGACTAGTCTTCTGGTACCTTTTTTGCATCATTCTTAGTTTTCATCCCCGTAGTTTTTCGACAGTTCTCCGCCACATCGAGACCGTGTACTTGTCTGGTCACACCTAAGCAACCGGACACAAAAGGAGAACTATGTCATTATTCAGTAATCTATCTACCCTCTTTTCAGCGGAACAATCCCAAAAAAGAGGTACCAGGCCTAAAAGAAGAAAGCACAAATCTGGCCAAAAACAACAACAGGTACAAAAACCTGCTGGTGATATACAACAAAAGGCTGTTGCACCTCAAAACCAAGCAGCTGCCGTTGCATCACAAGATGTTGTAAGAGAAGCACAAGCAAAAGCTCGTGAAATCATTGTCGAAGCAAAAGCAGAAGCGCTCTCGTTGCGCAGTAAAGCTGAGCGTGAAGCTCAAGAAAAGCTCCAAGTTATTGAAGTACAGCAAAGAAACCTTGACGGTAAGCTTAATCGTGTTGAAGAGAAACTCAACACTCTCGAAGAACGTGACCTTCAAGTTTCAGCCGCTCGAAAAAAAGTTGAACAACAACAACAGGAACTCGAAGAAGTTAAGCGTGACACCGTTAAAAAACTTGAAGAAGTTTCTAACCTAACCCGTGACGAAGCAAAACAAATTCTCTTCACTAAACTTGAGGAGCAGCTCAACCGCCAAATGGCAACCTTCATCCGTGAAAAAGAAGAACAAGCACATGCTGAAGCGGACGAAAAGGTTAAAGAAATCCTTGTTGATGCCATGAAACATGGCGCAACTGATGACGTTCCAGAATACACTGTTTCTGTTGTGCAGCTGCCTTCTGAAGAATCTAAAGGTAAGATCATTGGAAAATCTGGTAGAAACATTAATGCGTTTGAAAGAACTACCGGTGTTGACCTCGATTTAGACATGTCACCAACCGAAGTTCGCCTTTCCTGTTTTGACCCAGTCCGCAGAGAGATTGCTCGCATTTCCCTCGAACGCCTTATTAAAGACGGTCGTATCCAACCCACAAGAATTGAAGAAGTGGTTGATAAAGTGCGCAAGGAACTTGATAAAGTACTACTCGAAGCAGGTAAAAAACTCTGTCACGACGTTGGTGTCTACAACTTACCAGTCGATTTAATGAAAATGCTTGGTAAATTTAAATACCGCTTTTCTTACGGACAAAACCTTATCTCTCACACTTTGGAAGAAACAAAGATTGGTATCAAGTTGGCACATGAACTTAAATTAGACGTTAACACTGTCAAGCTCGGCTGTTTACTTCATGACATTGGTAAAGTTTCCGAAGAAGTTGAAGGTAGTCACGTAGAACTTGGTATTAAGATTGCCAAGCGCTTTAACTTACCACAGCCTGTTATCGACTGTATTGCACAACACCATGAAGATGAACCATTTTCAGGCCCAGAGCAAATGGCGGTCTATATTGCTGACGCTATCTCTGGTGCAAGACCAGGAGCTCGTTACGAAAACTATGACGAGTACGTAAAACGTCTCCAACAGTTAGAAGAAATTGCTATGCAGTACGGTGAAGTTAAACAAGCATATGCTATTCAGGCTGGTCGTGAAATTAGAGTGTTACTTGAACCAGAAAAAAGTAAAGATGATGATGTTACGGTACTCAGTACTAAGATTCGTGACGAAATTAAAGAGAAAGTTACTTATCCTGGAACGGTTACTGTTACCGTTATCAGAGAGCTTCGTGGTCAACAAGTAGCTAAATAGTGCTAAAATAACGAATATCTTATGCATACTATTTTACTCATTGTTCAAATTGTTGTGTCAGTTGCCATTATTTTAAGCATTTTACTACAGCCACAAGGCTCAGGTTTAGGATCTAGCTGGAGTGGTGGTGGTGAAACATTCCATACCAAACGTGGTGTAGAAAAAGTCTTATATCGAGTTACCATTGCTCTGGTAGCCTTCTTTGCTATTAACGGAGTACTGCTGCTCGTGGTGAAGTAAGCCACATGCGTAAATTGTATTGGTACCTTACCGCCTACATCAAAAAACATGGCCTTGTTGTTATTGCTTCTGTGCTTGGAGCAGTTCTCGTTTTTTCATTTACTGTTCCTACACTTGTTACCACCATTGAGAAATCAAAGCGTCAATATGTTGGTGTTGTTGGTACCTATAGTTTAGAAAAACTGCCTCCACGGATTGCTGCACAACTAAGTGCAGGACTGACACAAATCGAAGAAGATGGATCAACGGTGCCGGCATTGTCCGAACGATGGACTATTGAGAATGATGGTAAAACCTACCGTTTTGCCATAAAAGAGAATATCTATTGGCAAGATGGCAAGGTACTAGAACCACAAGACATTCCCTACAAACTATCTGGTGTAGAAACTATTGTTACACCCAATGATATTGTGTTTAAACTACCAGACGCCTATGCTCCTTTTCCTAATGTCGTTTCCCAACCTATTTTTAGAGTAACCAACGAAAAGTATCACTTCTTTTTCACTCGCCCCACACTCATAGGTATTGGTAAGTACCATATTTCAGATTACTCCACAGACTCGAGAAAAAACTTAAAACAACTCATTATTGATGGTGAAAATGAGCGCTTTATCTACCGATTCTACTCCACCGAGGATGCCGCCGTGCAAGCACTTAAACACGGCGCAATTGATACCATATTTGACTTAAGTAAACCATATGATGTGTTTGAGTGGGACACCATGAAGATTAGTGAATCACTTGATACCTCACATTACTTGGGTGTCTTTTTTAACATGCGTGATCCCATTCTAGACAAAAACATTAGACAAGCATTGTCATATGCACTAGAAAAACCAACCGGTGAAATTAGAGCAATTGGACCACTTAACCCAAAGTCTTGGGCATACTTTTCCGGTGGAAAAACCTATGACAAGAGTTTAGAACGTGCCTCAGAACGTCTCCTTGCAACCATCCCACCGTTTCCCCTAAACCTTACTCTCACCACTACGTCACTTTTTGAAAACACTGCTGAACAAATCAAACAAGAGTGGGAAGAGTTTGGTGCAGTTGCATATGAAGACTGTAAAAATGCTTCAGCAATTACAGACAAAGCTGAGTGTGAAAAACTCAAAATTACCGTACAAATTAAAATTACCAACTTTCCGGATACCTCAAACTTTCAAGTACTCCTCATTGGACAAGAGATACCACCCGACCCAGACCAATACCAGTTATGGCACTCCGAGCAGCCAACAAACTTTACCGGTTACAAAAACACTCGTATAGACAATTTATTAGAAAAAGGTCGGCAAACATTTAATACACAAGAGAGAACTGAAATTTATCAAGAATTCCAGCAGTTCTTCCTTGAAGATGCTCCTGCAGTATTCCTTAACTACCTCACTAACTACAGCATTACTCGAAAGTAGTTATTACAAGTGTCTGAGTTTTTTTCGTGCCAACTCAAAGAGTTTTGTAGCACTGTACAGTGGAGATAACGGAATATCATGAGCGGGGAGATAGGCAACTTCCATACCGCCAAAGCCACGTTTAAATAATGATACACCAGCAAATCTATGCTGTTCTTCTTCTTTTGGTGCAATGCCCCAAAAATTATATCTCATACAACCTCTTTTTTTAGCTTCAGCAATTGCATGCCACTGACACAAGTAACTACCAGGTTGTGAGTGATTTTCAGGTGTGGAAACACCATAGTGATACACTGCCTCACCGTTATAAAACAAAATAAATGCAGAAGCTAGCAATACACTATCTGGTGTGTACGCGTGTACTAACACCACTTGACCATCTACTACAAATGCTTTGAACTGCTCTGTCAAAAACTGCCTCGAAAATGGTACAAAGTGTTGTCGCTGCGCTAGTTCTTCTTGCAGAGTGCAGAACTGTTCCATTTGATTTTCATCCTTAGAAATAACAACAGAATACCCTTCACTCAATGCTTTTCGTATCGTAGACCGAGTATTTTTTCTCATTTCTGCAAGCAACTCATCATCTGTTTTAGTCAAATCAAGTTGCAATGTTAAGTCTGCGGTTAGATGCATAGGTGAGACTTCAGCACCCACACTCAAAACAACAGCTCGTAGTTCAGGAGAGTCCACCGCCTGTGGTCTAAACCGAATAAATTGACACTGCTTTTGTTTTGCAATGTTTTTTAGTTCCTCAAAAACAAATGATACTAACCCTTTATTATGCCAATCGAGCAACGGCCCACCTGCAACCGCAAGGTACGTGCCACGTTTTGCCACCTCAACCACACCACAGATAACGGCAACAACCTTCTGGCCATCACTTACAGCTAAACGCAGTATCTGCTTACCCAACGCTGCATGAAACACTCCCCAGTTGTATGATTGCAAAAAGTTAGCTTCACTAAATGAAGCAACCATTGTTTCCCACTGCTGTTTATCTTGGACCTCTTCACTCACATAGTTCATATATTTTTTACCACCTGTTTACAAATGTATGCAATATCGTCAGTAGTTATGTATTGGTGTGTTGGCAAATTGTACATACTTTCTGCCATCCTCTCGGCTACCGGACACTGACCCTGCACATAGCTAGTGTGACAAGAAAAACTGCCACAATCAACCGGGGCCCTGTACCATCTATCAGAAAAGTACATACCAGCTTTTTTTAATTTTGAAGTAAGAGTGGTTGGATTTGAAGTAAGTAACGGAAACCGCAAACCAGATCCACAAACCAGTAGTTGCTTTGCAAACTGATGTTTGTACCCTTCTTTTTCTAGACACTCAAAGTACGCTGCCATCTTCAACTGTCTTTGTGCAACGCGTTCTGCAACGGTACGTACTTGGCTTAACAACAGGGGAAAGTACTGCTTAGGAAGTGGTGTTGCTACTGTGGTGTCGGATACAACTGGTGAAGTAAACAGCTTACTCAGTTGTAGAAACTTCAATGCAACTT
>CAZMZI010000049.1:0-4077 GCA_964570775.1 uncultured Pseudomonadales bacterium
TCCCCTATCAGGAAAGAGGACTCATGGACAGATTGATACTCACAGTATAGCGAGTTTTCCAAATGTGAGTCAAATACCAAATTTCTCCACTCAACAAGTTGTTAACTAGACTGTATTATTTTGGTATACAGGAAATAGAGGAAACCGATAATGACTGAATCCGAGGTAACTGAACAACCCACAGAAAATATAGAGACTAACCAAGCTAGTGACCCTGATGCAGCAGCGGTAATCGGTGAATTAATTGCTACGATGCGCGACCATCACAGTTACAATGATTGGAATACCAGAAGAAGACAGGACCCTAATGCCGACCCATTTATTGATGATGACGATGGTGCTGTGTCTGAATCAGCAGAACCTCCTCTAACAGACCAAGATTTGCAAGAAGCTATGGCGCAGTTTGCTGAACTAAAAGAAAGATATCCTCAATACTATGCAGCATACGTTGGATTACAAAAAAAGGCTGCAGAACTCAGGTCTATAATGCCAGAGGAAATATACTTTCCAGAGTTCAGAATAATATTCGAGATGTCGTTTGGGGTCGGTCTTTATGCAGATTTACAGGAAGATAACCCCGACTTCCAAGTAATGGAATCTATTACTAAGGATCTGGTTACTGCCTTAGAAATGCCGCAGCCAGATGCTGTGATAGATTTGATCTTCAAAGCTGGATGGCAAGGCATTCTTGTCAACTCACTCAACAATCCTGCTATAGCTACTCTGAATAACCCAGAGGTTAACGTCACCACTGTAAAAAATGTTGCAAAAGAACTACTTACAGCGTATCTTTTTCTCTACAAAGAGATGATGCAGTTGTCACCAGAAGACAGAGAACAACTTCCCTAATTACACAATTTCCTAAGTTTAGTCGTAGCGCAGCATTCAGCATTATATAGAAAAGTGCTTCAAAACATCTCTAAATGCATAGAAGTAAATCACTTTTGATATTTTCAACCATATTATTGTTCATTTTAAAAAAGAAAAGCCGATTTTAGGGCTCTAGCACGTTCCCGCCTGGTAGAGGTCAAAAAATGAGGTAACTGTAGGCAAGTTGCAACATTTTGGCCTAGCAACCATTCGACGTCACCTACTTCATACCAAGATTTTCATTATTTTTATGTCGCACAATCTATAGACACAAGGTAGAACCATCAAGGCAACGGACAGCAAGAAAAGTGAACCCAACAAAAAGAGTGGTAGCAAATAAAGGAGTAGATATCCAGGCAAAATAAGGGTAAAAACGGAACAAACAAATAAAAAGAAAACTAAGATCAGAAAATAACCTGAGTTTAAAACCGGTATGAAAACAAGGGTCTCTCGCACAATCAGTGTCTTAGTCGTAAAAGTTATATTGTGCGACACAATACAGATTAACACCTTGCCCTTGGTAGTGCCAAAGAGAGGGGTATGCCCCCTCTTGCTACCACTAAAAGAAAGAATAACTGTAGTAAAAAACATTTATGCCTCGATATTCAGGTACATTCACCTCTGTTTTCACTTTCCCGCCAAGAACCCATGCACTTAGTAATACGTCCAAATAGCATTCGGGTTTTTTATTCCCGCAAGCCACTGCTAGCCCACTCTAGAGAGGGTTCCAGGCCAAACGCCTTGCTATTTTTTGCTTCACATGCAACAACTTTGCACCACTAAAAGCCAGGAGCTCTGCTTAAAAAGCTTGCTGCACCAGGCTAAATATGTCCTATAACTTATTAGTTTTCCACACTTAGAGTCCTATAATTTCACGATATTTCACCTATCAACCTACTATATCAAACTATATCACCCTACTCCTCCACCAGGCGTGAGTTAAAAAAAATGAACACACTTCTCTGTTTCTCAATTCTAAAGAAGAAAAAATTACTTGAATGGCACTACAAAAATAAATACTATGCCAATAAAAAGCGCTACAACTGAGTATTCTGTGAGGGTTCTACTAAAAAGCCGTCCTCTCAAAGCTGCCTGCAGTATTCCTAAACCAATATACAAGAATGACATAACAAACAAAGCACTGTACCAAACAGTCAGCGGTACAAAACATAGTACGAATGCTAGTTGAACCAAAATGGCAGTCAACATCAAAGATAAGTCACGAGTTGCCTCACTGATCTTATTCTCCAAATTAACCGACCATAAATTGATAAATACCAGAGGAAAATGTGCTAAGCCGACCAGCAGTGCTGTAAGATAAAATGGCAATCTTAATGAAAAAATAGTGTTACTAAAGAACAACGATGTCACCAAAGTAATAATCAGGGCAATTGCTTGTGCAGCATGCACTAACTGTATCGTTCTCCCCTTTGCTACCGAGTAAATGTTTGTAGTTAAGTACAAGGCGTACATCCCCACTCCAAACAATCCAAGCAGCAATGCTCTAGACATAAAACTTGGAGGTAACAAAAAGTAAAATAAACTTACCGCCATGGCGTACAGTGCTGGAAACGGCACAATTGTCAGCCATTCATGCTTTTGCAAGTCGTCTCTCAGTGCCCAGGCAGAAACCAGATATGAAACACAGGTAAAGAAAGCTACAGCAAAGTAGCGAAACTCCAAGGCAGTAACTTGTACTCCCAGTAACCCTAAGCTTAGCAGTATCGAAGCTATAACAAACTTCTCTCTTCTTCTCATAATCAAATGTGTTTCTACTCTTCTTCAGCTAGCACCGTAGCAAAATAAACATCTTCTACATCATCTACTTCGCGAAGTGCATCAACAAGCTGTCGTAGCTGTGCTGCCGTTTGTGTATCTGGCATGTCCATGAGCATAGTTGGTTCATATCCACCGTCCTGTGCACGCTTAAAAAGGTACATGGCGCTTCCAGGACCACCTAAAGAGCCATAGTTTCTAGAGAATGCATACTTTATCTCCGAGCTCGTTCTGTTCGCATTATCGGTGTGTGCAACCGCAATGATGGCAATACCTCCGGGACCAAAACCCTCATAAGCAACTTCTTGAATCATCGCGCCTGTGGCAGATTTACCCATTCCACGCTCAATTGCCTTCTGAATATTCTCTTTAGGCATGTTTGCCGACCGAGCTTTTTCTAAGGCTGTACGAAGCGTTGGATTAAACTTAGGGTCATCAGATTTACCTTCACGAACTGCAATACGAATTGCTTTTGAAGCCTCACCAAATATTTTGCCCCGCTTTGCGTCGAGTGCACCTTTTCTGTTTTTGATGTTGTGCCATTTACTATGTCCTGCCATATCTGCCTTTCTCTCACAATTGTCACTCCGGACAGTGAGCACATTATACTCCATTCGCTTTTAGAAAAGCGGATTGTCAAATCGAGGTTGATTGCTACAATATACAGTCATGAATACCAAAGCGACCTTAGTACAAAAGGCCATACTTGCTGCAAAGCAGGGAAACTGGGAAGAAGCCGTAGCACACAATGCTGCAGTTCTAGAAATCGATGAAAAAAACACCGGTGCTTTGAATCGACTTGGTGTAGCCTACCAACAACTTGGCGACACAAAAACAGCAAAAAAGCAGTTCGAGCAAGTACTTCTTATCGATAAAACGGACAAAATTGCCAAAAAACAGTTAGATAAAATTAAAAATAACGTTACTGCTATTTCACCTACGTTTGTTCAACAACACTTTATTGAAGAACCAGGAAAAACAAAAACTGTGGAACTTCACCGGCTTGCAGGTAAGGATGTACTCCAAACCATTCCTGTTGGCTCCAACTGTGAGTTAGTAATTAAGAACAGGTACATCTCGGTACAAACAAATGGTAAGTATGTAGGCTCACTACCGGAAGACCTCTCGTTCAGACTAACCAAGCTCATCACAACGGGGAATACTTATTCTTGTGCTATTCGTTCCTGTGATACAAAAAACTGTGAAGTCTACTTACGAGAAGAAACCAGATCAAAGAAAAACCTTAACATTCATTCGTTCCCACCAAACAAACTCATCAATAATGGCTCTTCGGACGATGTTGATGAACGATTTGTGTTTGAAGACAATATCCCCGTCCAAATCGTCAATATTGATAGTGACTTTGAACCAACCATTGAAGACTACGACACCGACGACGATGACGACGAATAAAAATAGGTAGGTCACTTT
>CAZMZI010000049.1:4177-6349 GCA_964570775.1 uncultured Pseudomonadales bacterium
GAAGCCTGTGCACTCTCTTTAGTAAAACCTTCAGCTACTATTGGCTCACCTACCACCAACTCATCTACTGGAACTGTGAGTGCTCTGCTCATAATTGAACGGACTGTTTCTTCTTCCTGGTTATCCATTGTAAGTAGTGGATACAGTGACTCCAACGCATAGGTTCCGTAGCCATTTGGTACCGTCACCTCCACTGTGCCATCAATTGCAAATACTTTGCTTTTTTCAGCATTCTCGTTAAATTGTGCAAATAAAATTATGTTGTTTTCAGAGTCTAAAATATTTGAAACGTACACACTATTTTTATTAGGTAAGTTGGTTAAAAAAAGCGAAGGAAAAACAAAAAACCATAACACTAACTGCACTAAACACAAGCCCAGCACTACACTTGCAGCAAGGATAAGTAGCTTTAAAAATTGAGGTTTTATAGCTGTCCCACGAACTTTTCGTACTGTTCTTTTGCTAGTAGAACGACGAACTGTTCGACGCTGTGTGGGCCGATGGGCAGTACGGGCCATATGTTTTTGTTACTCTTTGCTTTGTTCAAGTATAAACTGACGCAACTGCTGTGACAGCCGCACCATACTGCGCACATTGTGTATGGACGCAAGTCTATAATAACTTAATTCACCCGCTTTATATAAGTGGCGTAAATACGAACGTGAGTAACCACTCTTGCAGGTGTAGCAATCGCAATCTTCTTGAATTGGTTTATTATCTAGAGTGTACTGAACAGTACTGATGTTGGTGCGACCATTTTTTTGAGCTGACACAAACACTGGTAGTCCATCTTTTTCTTCCAATTTTCCCACATACAAAGAACCATTACGCGCAAGTCTTGTGGGCGCTACACAATCAAACATGTCGAAACCCATTTTTACAGCTTCAACCAAGTCAATAGGGTTCATCCCCATACCCATGGCATATCTGGGTTTTTCTTGAGGCAGTAGGTGTTCTATCCACTCCATAACCTCAGTTGTGCCTGCTAAGTTGTAACCCACTGTCTCTCCGCCAACGGCAACTCCATCAAAATCTAAACTAGAAATATACTTTGCGGACTGTTCACGTAACTCTTTAAACAAGCCACCTTGGATGATCCCAAACAGAGCTTGATATCTTCCAAAAACGTTTTTTCTGTCGTGTTGTTGCCAATACTCAAAACACTCCTTTGCCCACCTATGCGTTTTCTCTAAAGAAGCCCGAGCATATGCGAGCGGTTTTGAATCTGGCAATGCTTCATCAAACGTCATAGCAATGTCAGATCCAATTTCTCTCTGAATTTGTATAGATGTTTGTGGCGAAAAAAAATGCTTAGAACCATCCAAGTGTGATTGAAACTCAACACCATCATCGGTAATTCGGGCACCAGTTTTGGCGTCACTTCCCTTTTCTTGCTTGTGTGCAATTGCATCTCCTAAGGACAATACTTGAAAACCACCAGAGTCCGTAAGCACTGGTCCACTCCACTGCATGAACGAGTGAATGCCACCGGCCTCTTGCAACACTTCTGTTCCAGGTCTCAAATACAAGTGGTAGGTATTTGCCAAAATAATTTGTGACCCAGCCTCGGTAATATCGCGAGCATCTAACGCCTTAACAGAAGCAGCTGTTCCAACTGGCATAAAGATTGGCGTTTGAATATCACCATGGGGCGTCGAGATGGTCCCTGCCCGCATCTTGCCCATTTTTTTATCTAGAGTAAATGAAAACTGTGTGTTCACCATGCTATTATACCAGGCAGAAGGTATACTACTACCATGCTGAAACTCACCGATTTTGACTACTCATTACCGCCAGAATGTATTGCGAAATACCCCGCAGAACCACGCGATAGTAGCAAACTGCTGGTTATTAATAGGGCTACCAAAGAGATGGCTGACAGTATCTTTGCTAACCTCACCCAGTTTTTGCAACCTGGTGATGTGCTCGTACGCAATAACACAAAAGTTATACCCGCTAGAATTTTTGGTAAAAAAACAACTGGAGGTGCTGTTGAATTACTTCTTACCAAGAAAATAGAACAAGCTGCTCAAACAGAAACTTGGGAGTGTTTGACTAAGCCAGGACTAAAGCTCGGACAAGTTGTTGAGCTTTCACAAGCATTAACGGCAACATGCACCGGTATTTCTGATGACGGGTACACTAAGCAAATGACATTTTCCCTCACTGGGT
>CAZMZI010000050.1:0-1670 GCA_964570775.1 uncultured Pseudomonadales bacterium
AGAATTTTTGTACGAAGTGGTGCCTCCGATTTTATTTCTTCTGGCCAGTCAACGTTTATGGTGGAAATGGTAGAAGCTGCAACAATACTGCACCAATCTACCAGTAAGAGCCTTATTGTAATGGATGAAATTGGAAGAGGTACCAGTACGTATGATGGCATTAGTATTGCTTGGGCAATTGCAGAACAGTTAGTTGCCACAAAAGAAAAAAACCCACGCACGCTCTTTGCCTCTCACTACCATGAGTTACAAAAGCTAGCAGATGAATATCCAAGCCAAGTTGCTAACTATCATATGGCAATTGATGCAACGGTAGAGCCACCAACGTTTTTGCATCACATAGAGCAGGGTGGTGCGTCACATAGTTTTGGCATCGCGGTAGCGCAGATGGCAGGCATGCCACAGTCTGTAATACACAGAGCAACTACACTGTTGCGAAAATTAGAGCAAAAAAAGGGTGAAGAATGACACGCATAGTATACCTTTCACCAGAAACCAAACGTCACATTGCAGCAGGTCAAGTTATTGAAAATCCAGCTTCTGTGGTTAAAGAGTTGGTGGAGAACTCACTAGATGCTGGTGCTAGGCACATCACTATTATCTTAGAAGATGGTGGAAAGAAACGAATCACCGTAAGTGATGACGGAGATGGAATAGCTCCAGATGATTTACACATGGCACTCGCCTCCTTTGCCACCAGCAAGTTAGCAGATGTTGCAGATTTACAACACCTTTCAACCTTTGGATTTAGAGGTGAAGCTTTGGCAAGCATGACAGCTGTGGCACAGGTTACTCTTGCAAGCAGAACTGCAGGTAGCGAGCTGGGTACTGTTGTTCAAGTACTAGGACCGGACAAGAGTACCAAGCACTCAGTAGGTATGCCACTTGGTACCAAGGTATCCGTAAGTGAGTTGTTTGCAACTATTCCTGCCAGAAGAAAGTTTTTGCGAAGTGCTGCAAGTGAGTACAGAAACTGTTTAGAAGTGGTGTATCAACTAGCATTAGCGCATCCTACGCACTCATTTGAAGTGGTGCACAACGGTAAAACAACTGTGAAGTTCCATGCTGAGTCCGTACGTGAACGACTTGCAGGTGTACTAGCGCAAGATTCGCAATTACTTTTTCCAGTAACTGTTGAAGGTGAGCATGCAACAGTTACCGGATTTTTAGGTGCACCACAGTTAGCACTCAAAAGTAGCAAAGGTCACTACCTTTTTGTGAACAATCGACCTGTTGTTGATACCAGTTTAGTAGCCGTGGTAAAGCAAACATTAGGCACAGTGTTGGAACCAAGAATGCAGCCAGTATTCTTACTGAGCATTACCACGCAGCCAGCAATGGTGGATGTAAATGTAACTCCCAAAAAGAATAAGGTGGTGTTTTACAACCCTGAATCAATTGCGTTACTGGTGAGACAGGCTGTGGAGCAAGTAAAGGAAGCACATAGTTTGCATTATAGAACGGGCAGGCAGCTATCACAGTTACTTCGTGATAACACTATGGAACCCACAATGGCTGGTGTTTTTAAAGCTGAAGTTGAGCCTTGGCAGGTAAAAGATATTCAGCTGGAAGTTGGTACAGAAATTTTGCAAGTGCATAAGTTGTACCTCATTGCTCAAACAACTCATGGGGTAGTGGTAGTTGATCAGCATGCTGCACATGAACGCATA
>CAZMZI010000050.1:1770-6312 GCA_964570775.1 uncultured Pseudomonadales bacterium
TCTTGGATTCGAGCAATTAAAAAACTTTGACCCCAGGGTGTCAGATCGTGTCGGTTAAAGGCAATAAGGTTGAAGTTGTACTGTTGTTGTAGACGTTCCCAGTCCTCACTGTTCTCTTGCGGAGCAATATAGTCATGGGCAAAAAAATCTGTTGGGTATGCTTCTGGGCGGTTATCTACAAATACATGTTCCTGTGGATATAAATAGTAGATGAGGTATCCACCAATGTCATAGTTATTAAAGATCGGTCCCGTAAGTGAGTGCTCTTTGATAAAGAGAGCTGCGGTATCGGCACCAGGAAGTGGCCCAAACCCAGACATGGCACTTACAGGCCTAAACAGGCCAGAGCTAAAGATAATGACAGCTAGTACAAATGCCACTGGAGAGAACACAAAGTACCAGCCCTGTTGTTGTTTCATTTTTTCAAAGCGAGCCTCTACAAGCGAGTATGCCAGTGGTAGTAGTGCGCTTAGGGTGTACACAGAAGTTAACCCAAAAAAAGATCTGGTTCTAATTACTTGTTGTGCTAACAGTCCAAACACGACAAATAGTGCTACTGGCAAAAAGTAGTCACGCTTGTGTGCCTTTTTTATTTTTGCAAACAGGGGTAGGCACAAAAGCAGTGTGCCAAGCAGTAGTACTGCTGTGTAGATATGTTCAGCTGTTGCAAACCGTGTGATCATAAACCACAGCGTTTGGTTTTCTGCTACTTTATAACCATAGTTCTCAAATATGCGCAGAGGTTGAAGTGCGCCTTGCACACCATTGGGGTTAAGTAAAACGGCACATCCACTCATAACGCCAAGTAACAGTAACTGTTTGATTTTTGTATTATTTTTCTGTAAAACTTGATCAACCCAAAATAAGAACAGCACTACTAATCCAAACACAAAAAACAAATGACTATTTTGCCAAATAACTTGCGAGGCAAGTAAAATAAGGGCGGTTTTTGCAAACGAAAGTGTGTTGTTTGTGTACTTTTCCAGCACAAAAATGTACACAGCAAGCCCAAGCATGCTTAGTAGCTCGGGCCTAACTTCTACTCTAGAAGTAACAGGGGGAATTGCTAAAATGCCGGCAATAACACTTGGCCAAAAACCATGTTTTTTATATGCTCCCCAAAGAAGTAGCGCAAGTGAAGTTGCACCAAGTGTAGCATTAAATAGTGTCAAACTAGACAAGCCGAACAGTTGAGAAAGACTGTATACCATTACACCGTACAGCCAGTGGTGATTAACAAACGCAAAGCTTTGATGAGTATAAGAATAAAAATTGGTACTTAGCAACTCTGGGTGTTGCCAAACTTCTCTGCCATTTATAAGGTGCCTGCCCAAGTCTGCAGTGACTAAATTAAAGTATTGAGTAAGTGAAAGACCTACAAACAAAACAACACAACCTAAGACCAAATAGTGGGTATGGTGTGGCAGCCAGCGCACTACGCTCCTTTTGGAGTTTCTCTACGTTTGAGTACTTTTTCTAGCGAGTACATGATTCTTTCATCGAGGTCTATCTTTTTGATTCGAGCAAACCGGAGAATAACTAAGATAATATCGCCCAGTTCTTGTTGGTATGTTTCATCTGATTGTGCTGCAAGGTTGTTCTTTTTTCGGCCATGTTCGGCAAGGTACGCACGTGCCATTTCACCTACTTCTTCTACCAAGCTCAAAATAAGGATGGAACCAAACTCTTCCGAGTAGCGTTTGTTTTTATCAATGTCACTGAGCAAGTTGAAGTACTTACCAAACGGCGTTGCATAGTGCTTTTGTTTTGTTTTCATACCAGTATTGTACCTTTTTTTGTGAGGAGTTTTAGAGACAAGTATAGATCTTTTTTGATACGGTATAGTATAAGATATACCTATGTCCCAAATTCAAGCGGTTAAAGAAGCTACCGATATTGTCGAAGTGATTGGCGCGCGCCTGCAGCTGCAGCGTAGTGGGACGTATTTTAAGGGGTTATGTCCTTTTCACGGAGAAAAAAGTCCATCATTTTTTGTTAACGAAGCTTTGCAGAGATACAAATGTTTTGGCTGTGGTGAGAGTGGTGATGTTTTTACCTTCCTAGAAAAAATAGAGGGAATGAGCTTTGCCGAAGCACTTGAATTTCTAGCACAGAAAGCCAACATAACTTTAGAGTCATACAAAAAGAACGACGATGATGAGCTTAAAGCCAAACTGCTAGAAGTGCTCAATCTGACTAAAGAGTATTACCATTACTTGCTTACCAGCCATACTGCTGCCCAAGAGGCAAGAGAGTACTTAAAAGACAGGCATATTTCAGCACAGTCTATTACCTTGTTTCAATTAGGTTTTGCACCTTCGCAGTGGGATGGGCTCATTAAGTATCTCCATGGAAAGAAAAAGTATTCGTTGCAGCTTTTGGAGCAAGCAGGCTTGGTTATTCAAGGCAAAGGTGGACGGTACTATGACAGATTTCGAAACAGAGTTATGTTTCCTCTTCGAGACCACCGTGGCAGAGTAGTGGGTTTCTCGGGACGAACCTTAGAAAAAGATCCTAAAGAAGCCAAGTACATTAACTCACCAGAGACTTTGCTCTACCACAAAAGCAAAATGCTGTTTGGGTATAGCGAGCTATTTTCGGAAATTCGCAAAGAGGGTGTGGTGTTGGTAGTTGAAGGTGAGTTTGATGTTATCTCGTCCGCACAAGCACATGTGAATAACATTGTGGCTATAAAAGGGTCTGCACTTACCGAAGACCATGCTAAATTACTGGCAAGAACAACAACTAGTGTGGTGTTAGCACTCGATACCGATAGTGCAGGTGTTGCTGCAACAAAAAAATCCATTGAAGTGTTGAAACAAACGGGTGTAGAACTTCGTGTCCTGCAGGTACCTGGTGGTAAAGATCCAGATGAGTTTATTCGTGCTAATCCCAAAGAGTGGCGACAGGTAGCAAAAACGTCTGTAACGGCATATGAGTTCTTAATTTCTGCAGCGCTCAAACAGTTTGATCCTGCCACTGCTTCTGGTAAACGTAAAATCATGGAAGAGTTAGCGCCTTCGCTTGCAACCATTACCCATGCTGTGGAATTAGAGCATTACAGCAAAGTATTGGCAGAAAGTTTACACACTAAACAAGAAACGATTGTAATGGACATCGAGTCATATAAGCGGCACAAAAAGCTACCAACACCAGCGGCCCAAAAAGATCCACAAGTTGAGGCTACAGTACTTACTGTTAAAGAGGCACAAGAACAGTATGTGTTGTACTTACTGTTCAATGCGCCACCAGGCCAGTTAGTACTGCGGGCAGAGGAAGTGGCTGAACACTCTTTTGATACTCCAGGTATAAACCAAGTAATTAGAACACTAGCTGCTCAAGATAGTGAGATTACAATCAAGACATTTGCGGCACATCTACCCGAGGATTTAAAACAAGTAATTTTTGATGCAGCAGCATCTATAGAGTTCTCTTCACGTACTATTGCTACGGACGACTCTAAAGAGTGGTCAAAAGCTTTAGCAAAGCTCAAAGAGGCGAGTGTGATGACCCGCATTAACCAGATAACACACCAGTTGGCGCTGTTGGACGAGCAGCCAGTAAAAACACCAGAACAAGAAGAGAAGCAGCAACAACTTCTTAAAGAGATTGTGGTGCTACGTCGTAAATCGTAGTTATTCTCCCCTCTTTTCCATATTGACAACGTATACCCCCTGGGGGTATATTTTACGCATGAACACAGATGCAAAAATTGCCCAACTAAAACGAATTAGAGGCCAAGTTGATGGCATTATCAAAATGTATGAAGAAGGCAGACCATGCATAGATGTGGTTCGCCAAGTTATTGCCGTTCGCAGTTCTTTGGGTAGAACTGCCAGGGATTTGCTCACTGGTGAAGCCTGTAAATGTTCAACCGAAGCCCGCACTGAAGATTTAAGTGATGTGCTTAAGGAATTATTTAAGTACGACTAGCAACAACGAATTTCATAGTGTAGCTTAAAAAAGCTACCTGTTTGGAAAAGGTACGTAATTTTGTAATGTAAGTAATAAGGAGGAAATATGGTAGACGCAAAACAAGTGAAAGCACTCCACTGGGGTGATGAAGATTTTAAAGAGAATGTTGAAAAAGCTACAAAAGAAGGCAAACCAGTGTTTGTCGACTTTTATGCAGACTGGTGTGGTCCATGCCAAATGGCAGCTCCAATTGTAGATAAGTTAGCAGGTGTATATGACGGTAAAGCCTACATTGTTAAAGTGAATGTAGATGAGAATAATCAAACAGCTGCAGATTTTGGAGTGATGAGTATTCCAACGGTGCTAGTGTTGAATGGTGAACAGGTATTGGATAAAAAAGTTGGTTTTCCTGGTGAAAAAGGTTACATAGACATGCTTGAAAAAGCATTAAGTACTGTTAAAGCTGCCAAGTAAGCATAGAAAGGCAGGTATGGCTAAGTCAGTTACCGTTGCAATTATTGGATCTGGACCAGCAGGGTACACCGCAGCAATTTATACCGGACGTGCACAGTTAGCACCTCATGTATTTGCAGGGTATCAGTCTGGTGGTCAGTTAATGTATACCAC
>CAZMZI010000051.1:0-2258 GCA_964570775.1 uncultured Pseudomonadales bacterium
TCTGTTGGTGTGAACTCTGTGTTATCCAATAATCCTGAGGTATATGTGGGGAACTTGGTTGGTGCCTCAATTGTACTTTTTATGTTAGTGATTCCTCTGCTAGCTATAACAGGAAAACAAGTGAAAATTCACCCCGAGCTACAAGGTAATGGACTACTCATTCCGTTACTGGTGATTGCACTGCCGGTGTTACTCTCTTTAGATGGGAAAATTACTAAGATAGATGCAGTACTGAGTGTTTTTATGTTTGTGGTTTGTGAAATTCAAATACAGACTAAACAGAATGTTGCAGAAAAGATTGCTGGAATTGTGCAGCTTAACAAATTAAAAATGGGCAAAGAGATCGTAAAAATTATTGTTGGGAGCGCAATTATCTTTCTTGCTAGCCAGCAAGCTGTGCAACAAACACTTTACTTTGCAACAGTACTTAACATGTCACCTTTTTTAATTAGCCTGCTGGTAATAGCAATAGGTACTAACCTGCCTGAATTGTCGTTTGTTATTCGTTCACTGTTTATGAGGAATAATCAGGTTGCGTTGGGTAGCTATGTGGGTTCAGCTGCCTTCAACACTTTTCTATTTGGATTACTCACACTTTGGTACGGAAAAGAGGTAGTACTGCACGGTAACTATGTAGTGAGTTTGTTGGCAATGATTGCGGGTTTAGTGCTCTTTTTTATCTTTGCTCGAAGTAGGCACACACTTTCACGACTGGAGGGATTTATGTTGCTGGCCCTGTACGCAGTTTTTTTATTTACTGAGTACTTTTTTAATTTTCGCTCTGCTCTTCTAACAATTCTCTAACCTCTTCACTGCTAAGCTCAAGGTATGGTTTTTCATCTAGTTGCCCAATGTCGAATGGGCCCATTTGGGTTCTCACAAGCTTAAGGGTTTCATAGCCAATGCGTTCGGTCATGCGCCGTACTTGTCGGTTTCTGCCCTCTGTTATGGTGATTTCAAGCCAGGTATCGTTACCACTTGTTCCGAGTCTTGTTACATCTGCTGGTTTGGTAAATCCGTCTGCAAGTTTCACACCACTGCGAAGGTGATCGAGCGCTGCTTTGGTGGGTGTGCCACTCACCAGTACCTCATATGTTTTTGGTATCTCAAACTTAGGATGGGTGAGCTTTTGTGCTAACTCACCGTCATTGGTGAGTAACATCAATCCTTCGCTTTCTAAATCGAGTCTGCCAACAGGGTATAAGTGTTCTTCGATTGCTGGTAGAAGGTTGATGACTGTTTTACGGTTATGTTCATCAGCTGTTGTTGAAACATACCCAACGGGTTTATTTACTAAAAAGTAACGTTTTTTCTCTGAACCACTTAGTACCTTCCCCTCCAAAGCAATGTGATCTTTTTGAGGGTTAATTCGAGCGCCAATCTGTGCGACAATCCCGTTGACGGTAACCTTGCCGGCAGCAATGAGTTCTTCCGACTTCCTTCTTGATGCTACTCCAGCATGAGCTAAGAAAGCCTGCAACTTGATTGATGTTTGTGTTGTGTCCATAATATCTGTTTGTATGAAAACCTTAGTACTCTCTGATACCCATTTAACCGACGAGTTTGACCAAATGCTTTGCTATTATATCGCAGATCTGGTGAAATCGGTTGACCGAGTGGTGATTAACGGTGATTTTTGGGATGGGTATGTCACTACTTTTGATGCATTTTGCAAGTCAGAGTGGAAGCAACTCTTTCCCCTACTAAAAGAAAAGCATGCTATCTATATATTTGGAAACCACGACAAGCAAGAGATGACAGATGACCGGGTTAAGTTATTTTCTAAGGAGCAAACTCTGAAGTATGATTTTACTGATGGTGGTAAACACTTTCATATTGAGCATGGTAACTTAATAGTGCCAGAGATTGATGATAGACATCCAAAGCTGATTTTGCCTCTTGCCCCACTTGCACCGTATCTTTTTAGATTTTTATCTGGAAGAACACTGCTAAACAAAGTGATTAATTGGTTATTTATAGATCCCAGGCAAAAAAAACTTGATAGAAAAATGGTGAGATACGTGAAAAAAAATTTAGCGAGTACTTTTGATACGGTAATTTTTGGACACTCACATGTTTTTCACACCAAGTGCGTTGGAGACATTTTTTGGAATTCTGGCTACATAGAATATACAACTTTTTTTCACCTCATCATTACTAACGGAATGGTTGCTCCTTTCTCAACACAGTTTACAAACGAAGCTAGATTGGTTTGATATGAAAAAATGGCTTGAACTTGCACAAAGTAAAGACAAACG
>CAZMZI010000051.1:2358-5953 GCA_964570775.1 uncultured Pseudomonadales bacterium
AAAATATGATCTCTCTGCCCCTTGGGAACGCATTTCTGTAGCAGAAGCTTTTACAAAATATGTTGGGGTTTCAACAGAAGAATTGCTGGACGAAAATGCTCTCAAAGAAGTAGCTTTAGGCAAAGGGTATGCTGTTACAGCAGCTACTACTTGGGAGGAAGTGTATAACCAGCTTTTTTTAAATGAAATTGAACCTAACTTAGGAACTTCTAAACCTACCATTGTGTATGACTACCCCGCATCTCAGGCAGCGCTTTCAAAAAGAAAAGCAACAGATCCTCGTTTTGCGGAGCGTTTTGAGTTTTATATTGGTGGGCTAGAAATGGGAAATGCGTTCTCTGAACTTATTGATGCAAAAGAACAAAGACAACGAATGGTAGATGACCTAGCTTTACGAAAAAAATTAGGGAAATATGAATACTCACTTGATGAAGATTTTTTTACCGCACTAGAAATGGGTTTGCCCCAGACAGGTGGAATTGCGGTTGGAGTGGATAGACTTGCAATGTTTTTTGCAGATGTTCCCAGTATTAGAGACGTTGTTTTTTTTCCAACAAGTGATACCTTTTCATTTCAGGAAAAATAATTACTCAAGTGGTATACTACCAATCTATGACAATTAAAGCCGGAAATATTCGAAAAGGGATGTACATATCCCACAAAAACCA
Source organism: uncultured Pseudomonadales bacterium (assembly GCA_964570775.1). Lineage (GTDB taxonomy): Bacteria > Patescibacteriota > Microgenomatia > UBA1400 > PJMF01 > CG1-02-43-31. Next base: position 3,027 of record CAZMZI010000051.1, read on the forward strand.
ACCTTACTTAGTAACAACTGCAGACTTTATGAGTCCTGGTAAAGGTTCTGCATTTATGCGTGTTCGTTTTAGAAGTGTTAAAACAGAAAATACCCAAGAGTTTACTTACAAGTCTACTGAATCTGTTGAACAGCTTGATATTAACAGTAAGCAGATGCAGTTTTTATACAAAGATGGTGACGATATGGTGTTTATGGATGGTGACACCTATGAGCAAGTTTCTATTCCTTCTGACTTGATTGGTGATAAGGCAGGCTTGTTAACGGCAGATATTCAAGTGTACATTCTTTTTTACGAAGAAGAGGCATTGGGCGTAAGTTTTCCGCCAAAGGTTCGACTAAAAGTTACCTATGCAGAAGAAGCCACTGCTGGTAATACCCAAGGTCAGGCTCGAAAAAATGTAACGCTCGAAACTGGTATGGTGGTTTCTGCGCCCATTTTTATTAATGCAGGTGATGTATTAGTTATTGATACTGAGACACTTTCGTACGTTTCCCGTGCAAACTAACTATTTACTTTACTGTTTAAATGGTTTTTAGAGCATGCGGAAAGTTGAACAACGTTCAAATACTACTCTTTCTCGAAGAGAGTTTTTAAAACTGGGTGTTGCAACTGGTGCAAGTTATCTTTTGTCTGAGTTGCTGTTTTTTCCTCTTTCTGTAGAGTTTGCTAAAGAAGTTGTTTTTAAAAAAGTTGACTTGAGTGTTACTGGTTTACCAAAAGAGTGGGACAACACGGTCATTGTTCACATTACCGACTTACACGTGGCAGCAGAAGGTGTATCAGAGTACTTTACCCAAACCTGTGCAGAGTTGGTAATGGGGATTAATGAAACGCTCAAGCAGTTTCAAGCAGATCCAAAAAAAACCTTTGTCTTTGACACCGGTGATTTTGTGAGTAAACGTGCCAGTGATGGTAATGAGTCTGATAGTTCTGTGGCGTTTAGTAGTGTTTCAAAATTTGCAAGCTTGGCAGGTACTAAGTTTTTTATTCCGGGAAACCATGATTGGCATTACTCGAAAAGGGACGATCTCTGTTCTGCCTTCACCCAGGCTGGTTACTCAGTGTTAGGCTTGCCAAGCGACGAACACTACGTGTTTGAGGACAACCGTCTCCCCTTTTACTTAGCAACTACCCCAGATTTTACTTCGCAAGATAATAAGTGGTACAGAAGTGCTAAACGCGATGTTGTGTACGATCAACTGACACAAAGAGACACAACCAAACCAACAATATGGGCAACGCACAACGCAAGTATTTATGACGACATCGAGTTGACTTGTCCTGAGATGTTAGCAAACACACTCACTCTTTCTGGGCACACCCACGGTAGAAATTTTGGTGAAAACACTCCCTTGCAATATCTAGCTGGTGAAATGGCTTTGGATAGATTGGGGTATACTTCAAAATTTACAAGCGGTTTGTACACAGTTGGTGAAAGTGGGCTAGTACACGTTTCTGCAGGTTTGGGATCTGCGTATAAAGGTGTTCGTTCCGCACAATCAGAGGTTGTGTTTTTTAACTTACACTCAAGGTAAACACAAAAAAATTATGCTGCTGAAGTAGCAAGGACAGTATATTTTCCTTGTGAGTCATGTAGTTTAAATTCAAGTGGTTCCGAAAAGCGCAAGGCGACACCTTTAATAACAGGTTGTGGGTCGTTGGTGCAACTAATTGTTAGACCCATATTGAATAGCGTTGCCAGTGTAGATTCGAGGATAAGAGGAGCATAGTGTTGTGCAATACAGCGTCTAGGTCCAGTTCCAAAGATGCCATCAAAGTGCGGATTTGTTCCGTATACATCTTCATGCTTTTCTCCACCAAAAGTTGCTTGTGGGACAACTACATAGCCGGAACTGAAAGTTTTGTCGCCAATCTCAATTGTTTCTGTTATACCTCTAACGATAAACGGAGCTGGTGGATATATTCTCATTGCCTCAAAAATACTTGACGTAAGAAGTTCACTTTTTTGGGTTTGTTGTAGCTGTTCAATTATTTTAGTTTGTAATTCTGGATTTTTACTAAAATGTAAAAAAATGGATTGAAATGCTGCGGTCATGGTACTCAGTCCAGCAATTAATGTTTTGGTTGTATCTACTTCTATATCCTTACTTGTACTGTACTGGTTTACGGTATCTGTGGGATCTGCGCTACTGTGTTCCAAGATGTGACGGAGTACTTTTTCTAAAATGGAATCCTGTGTGCGATTAGCAACAATATAGTCAACCAATTCATAGTACGGCTTGAGTTTCTTTTTAAGTGGGGATTTTTTTAATGTACCAAGAGTTAGTAGGGAGATGGGATGATTAGATATGTCCAGTAGTGCATCAATTGCAGGATACAGTGTAGCCTCGGGTATTTGTTGACCAGCCAAGTGATGGGTGATTTGTGATGCTGAGAGGTATTTGAGCCAATTGGGCGAAAGAGTAACGGTGTCTTGCTCGGTTGGTGCCTGGCCTATTACCCTTTCTAGTGATGCTTTACTTACTTGCGTGTACGGCATGCTTCGTAATGCTTCTGAGTTTGAGAAAAACCCTTTTCCAACATGTCTTTTATCTGCTGTCCATTGCTCTTGATTATGTTCCGTTACTACGAACCTACCTCTGATATGTTGATGAGAATTATGAAAGATAGTATCAGTGGTGACAGCGTTTTGTTGTTTTAAAGTTTGGAAGGCAAGGGCTGGGTCAGTAATTACCACAACAGAAAATCGATTTTTTGAAAAGCCTGGTACTTGCCAGTAGTATGCGTCAGAATCTGGATGAGCACTATCGAAAAGTCTAATAGCATCTATGCTATTGATGTGAACGCCAGCATCCAGTGCAACTCCCACAAGTTCTAGCGCTTCGCCAACTCCAGTCTTTTCGACATGAAATGGTTTCTCAGGAATGGCCATAATTTTACTATTATAAGATATATTTGCCAGG
>CAZMZI010000052.1:0-5694 GCA_964570775.1 uncultured Pseudomonadales bacterium
TCACCTTGTGGTGAAGTCGGATTTGCTTTTTTTATAAGCAGTTTGCTTTAAAGGTTGATTTCACTTTTTTTGTCCCATAAATGTAACAAATTCTTGTTCTAGTTCGTCCAGCTGTTCTTTTGGTATTACCATAGGACTTTTTTTTGTTTCTTCTTTCAAAAAATTGAAAACTTCATCTATGGCTTTGTCAAATAGTTGGTATTTGGAAAGCCATGTTACGGCCATTGCTACTGCATATAACCGCACATTTGAGGCAAAAATTTCATAACCATTAACTCTAAGAAAATTGAATAGTGCAACCACAGCCATTCTTTTATTCGCATTAGGCAAACTATGGCTTTCAATGAGCAGGCAAAAAATATGTGCTGCTATATGTAAAATCTCATGTGAAGAATGTTTGCGCAAGAAAGGTGTTTTTAGTGCAGAAGTAAGTTTACCTATATCTACTTCGGAAAAATCTGGCACGGGTTCGTCAAAAGATTGTTTCTTGAGTACAGGGAGTATACCTTTGATTGAGTCGAGGGTTAAACCAATCATAGAGTTATACTCTATCTTTTCCCCCTAACCACTGCAATGTTTGACCGTATTTTTCGACCGCTTCTTGAGCTACCGTAGTACCAAATTGTTGTTGAATAGAAGGTAGGCTTGTTTTATCTCTTTGAGGTATATGGACGGCAAAAGACTTACTCTTTGATAAGAAGTTTTTTTCCTTTTTCGTGTTTGTCGATTGCTGTTTATTCATACCATTATTGTACCATAAAGCTATATTATTTCCTCTGGTACTAGTTTTGTAGTTGAGAATTCTAGCAACCTAGTAAGTTCCAGATCTAGAGCAAGAATACATTCAATGCATTCGAGCAAAGTAATTCTTCTATTCCATGCTTCTTCCCATAACTGTAGTTTGGAAATTTCAATTGCTGCAATTTTTGCTTGGACTTCTTTATTCACGTTCTTTTTCTGAACCTTCACCTGGTAATGTAATCATAACATTGCAATTTTATTTGTACCTCTCTACACTATTTTCATGTCTGAACAAAAAACTTCTGGTACTCCACTAGCAGAAGTCACAGAAATCAAATCAGATTTACGCAAAAAAGAACCTCCCCTTATTAATGTGCAGGTTTCCAATCCTGTTACCTACCTAAAAAGTTGGTGGAAGCGTGTGCTTGGTGGTGAGGGCGTTGATCTTCATTTTAAAATTAAGCCGCTTACTGCAATTACCATTACCACCATTGTTGCAACATTTGGTTTTGGTGTTGGCAGGTTTACCATTAGTCCGGAAAAACCGTATATTCAGTATGTACCTATCGTCTCACCTGCTCCACCAGCGGTAGTTGATGTGTGGAGAAGTACTGCTTTTTCTGGGGTACTGCGGTTTTCTATAGTGGACAACAGATTTTACTTGGAAACTACAGCATCTGAGGCCATTACTTTAGATGTGCCAGAAAATGTAGAACTGAAAGGACTTGTGGGTAGACGTATTTTTGCTACCGGTTCTTACAGTGAACAAGCCAGAAAGTTAGTGGTTTCTGATGCCTCAGATTTAGAAATTCTGCCAAAAAAAGTTGAGACGGTACCCACACAAGAACCTACTATCGCACCTGCCGCGAGTGAGAGCGGTATACATGTCCCGTAAAGAAATTCCTGGTTCAACACAGTTGTGGCGAGAGTTTGCTACACCAACAAGTAATCTAGAACTCAAAAACACTGAAGTGGCTACTATGACTATGTCAGAGTATCTTGCTCATGTTCACGAAAGTGTTGTCCAAGTACTTAGTTCAGAAGACTACCTTGATCCAGAAACAAAGAAAATTACCAACTCTGCTTGGAAGCATCTTGTAGATGGTGGTGTGTTAGCAGCTCCACTTGGCGAACGTGGGTTGGAGTATAGGCAGGAAGAAATAATGCAACTGGGGAGAATGCTGTCTTACTATGACCTCAATTTGGGTTTAACTTTTGGTATTGTTGCTGGGTTAGTAGTACTACCGCTACAAACCTATGCACACAGCGACGAACAGCGAGAGTTATTTCTAGATAGAGTAAGAGATGGTCAACGTATGGGGTTGGCAATAACAGAACGAGACAAATCTGGTACAGCAGCCCTTGATATGGATTCGAGCTATACCGTGAATGACAATGGGACAACAACGCTCACTTTTGCCAAACACTTGCAGGGGCTCTCAGGCAATGGAGGTTTGATTGTTGCTGCAATAAATACTGATGCAAAAAAAAGAACCATTGGCTTATTTGTTGTGGACCAGGAAGATATGCAAACACAACCAACTGAGATGATGGGTTTGCCTGGTATTCAGTATGCAGTCAATACGGGCACTGTCATTTTAGACACAAAAACCCGAATGCTTACAGAGTTTTCTGGGAGGCAATTGTTTGATTTCCAGGATCTTTTTACTAAAAGCAGACTGCTTTTTATTGGTATGGTGCTTGGACATCAAGAACGGGTTGAGGATGAGGCTACACAGTTTGCAAGTGAAAGATACATTGGTGAATCTTTGCAGAGCGAGATGCCGGTACCGCGACGAAAGTTGCGTGGTATTCGCACGCGCCGCATCATTACAGAGGAAATGTTTAAGCACTTGGCTACATTTAGAGTTGATGGGAACTCACTATTAGACAGTGGTCAGACACAAGACTACGTAATGGAAGCTGATATTCTTAAGGTGCTGAGTACCCAATATGCGTTGGAATCTGCAAGTGTGAGAGCTGAACTACAAGGTGGTGCAGCATTTTATAAAGATGGTGCTTTGCAGGACTATGTCGATGTTTGGCCATTCAGTATTTTTGAAGGATCAAGGTGGATGTTGAATACTAAGATCGGCCATTTTGCGTCTAGGAAACCGTTGTATGATGAGTCCGATACTGGTAACCTTTTTGACCGTGGTCGTGTTGCCAGGAGGCTGGATGAGAAATCAAAAGCTGTGATAGATGAGATTGGGGTTGGTAGAAAATCGAAGGTGCATGAGGAACTGTTAGGTCAAATTGCCCAGCGATGTTTTGCATTGGGTTGTCTAAACAAAGAAACAGTGCAGAAGGAAGATTTTCAAGAAGCAGTTGCATATCTTAACCTAGAGATCCAGCAGATTGGTCTTGAGTATGCTAGTATTCAGGACAAATAAATGAATACGTACCTATGCCAGAACTTCCAGAAGTAGAAACCATTGTTCGAAGACTCCAACAGGTTCTTCCTGGCAAACACATTTCTTCGGTCCAAGTTTTGATGCCAAAATCATTTTTTGGTGATCTTGCTGCAGTTGCTCAGTCTGAAATTATACGTGTTACAAGACGAGCAAAAATTTTGCAGTTCGATTTGCACAGTAACCAAAGTTTATTAGTTCACCTAAAAATGACTGGACAGCTTATCTTTGTTGATGGCCAAGCCAGGCTTTGTGGTGGTCATCCAACAAACGATTGGGTGCAATCACTACCAAGTGCTCATACCAGAGTGTTTTTTACCTTCCAAGATGGCTCACAGCTTTTTTTTAATGACCAACGTATGTTTGGTTGGATTAAGCAGGTTGCGGCAAATGATATACAAAAAGAGTACAAAAACTACGCCCCTGACGTTATTGATGACCATATAACCTCAGAGTACTTTTTTGCTAAAACCCAACGAACTACTCGGCCAGTTAAAGTGGTGATTATGGATAATACCGTTATGTCTGGGGTTGGCAATATTTATGCCTGCGACGCTCTAAATCTCGCCAAGATAGACCCAAGAAGACCAGCAAAGACGCTCTCTGCCCAGGAAGCAGAAACCCTGCTTGCTGCTGCCAAGCAGGTGATAACGTTAGGTATCCAGTTAGGAGGGGCAACCATTGAACATTTTAGACATGTTGATGGTTTTTCCGGCAACTACCAAGATGCGGTACTGGTGTATGGACGTGAAGGTAAAGCATGTAAAAACTGCGATGGTATAATCCAAAAGTTCAGTTTGGCTGGGCGTGGCACGTATTGGTGTCCAAGTTGTCAGCACTAACAGTTTAATGCAACAATGTTTTAATTTTGACTTTTATAGCCTCTGCATCCAGTCCATACTTTTGCAGTAGATCACTACCTGGTCCTGACTCACCAAACGTATCTTCTACTCCAATAGCTGCAAACCTAGGTTTTGCAGTAAGCTCAACTAACACTTCTGCAACTGCAGATCCCAGTCCTCCCATTTTTTGGTGGTCTTCGAGGGTAATAACAACCTTTGTTTCTTGGGCTGTCTTTGCAATTGCTTGGTGGTCTATGGGTTTAATGGTGTGCATGTTGATCACACGCACGTGAATGTTCTCATCTTTTAATTGTTCACTTACTTCTAGGGCAACACTTACCATAGTGCCACAAGCAATGAGGGTGACATCAGCACCTTCACGAAGCTGTACTGCCTTACCAATAACAAACTCAGTATCTGGAGTAGTGCTAGGAGCAGTTGGATGCTTTCCGGTTCGTAGGTACACTGGTCCTTTGTGGGCAATCATTGCTAGGGTGGCTTTGCGAGTTTCCTCGGCATCTGCTGGCACAATCACCGTCATGTTTGGGAGTACGCGCATGGTAGCAATGTCTTCAAGCGCTTGATGGGTTGCACCATCTTCACCAGTACCCAATCCAGAATGACACCCCACTACTTTTACATTCAGGTTTGAGTAGCATACCGAAGCACGCAGTGGTGCAAGTGCATTGGTGGTGATAAAGGTGGCATAACTGACTGCCACAGGGATCATGTTCTCAAGCGCCAAGCCAGCGGAAACACCAACCATGTTTTCTTCAGAGACACCCATTTCCATATACTGTTTGGGGAACTGCTTGCTAAACTCGAGCACTCTTGTTGATTCGGTAAGGTCCGCACACAGTACCACCAAGTTTTTTGTGGTTTGGGCTGCTTGGATAATGCCTTGTCCAAATCCATCTCTGGTTGCTTGTTTTTTTTCGGTCATAGGTTTCTTTTTATTCCCACCAAAGTTGCCCGCTAAGACTGCGGATAGCTGCAATCGCATCTTGCGCCTCACTTTCTGTTGGTGGTTTTCCGTGCCATTCAGGCAAGTTTTCCATAAACTCAACACCTTTACCTGGTATGGTGTTACAGATAATTGCTGTTGGTTGTTCTAGCGTTGACTCTGCCTGATTACAGGCTGCAATTACTTGCTCTATATTGTGGCCGTCTATATCCAAGACATTCCAGCGAAATGCAGCAATTTTATGCTCAAAGGGTTGGAGTGGCAAAATATCTTCGGTGTAGCCATCAATTTGAATATTATTTCTGTCTATAAGTATTGTGAGGTTGTTAAGCCTGTGAGCACCCGCATATAAGTAGGCTTCCCATGTTTGTCCTTCTTGGTGTTCACCATCACTTAAAATACAGTACACGCGTGAACGTGAGCCTTTCATTTTCAGAGCAGTTGCCATGCCTATAGCTTGTGATAAGCCTTGACCTAACGGGCCTGAGGTATTTTCTACTCCAGGTAGCGAATGCATGTGGGGATGTCCTTGTAGTCTGCTACCTAGTTTTCGGAGAGTTGCCAGTTCCTCTTTAGGAAAATATCCAGCTTCTGCGAGTGTGGCATACAGCACTGGGCAAATATGGCCATTGGAGAGGACTACTCTATCCCTGGTTTCAAGCCAAGGATTTTGGGGGTCATGGTTAAGCACCGCAAAGTACAGTGCGGTAAAGACATCTGCCATGCCCAAGGGGCC
>CAZMZI010000053.1:0-5673 GCA_964570775.1 uncultured Pseudomonadales bacterium
AATGCTGTGTTTGGTAACGTTGGTACTATGGTTTCTTTCCGTGTTGGTGTGCCAGATGCTAACTTCTTGCAACACGAGTTTGCGCCCACCTTTAATGAGGGGGATCTTACTAACATTGAGAAATTCCATGTCTACATAAAGACAATTGTTAGGAATGAGCCTGTTCCACCGTTTAGTATGTCTCTTATGAAAGATATGGCTTCTATTGAAGCTCGTATGAATCCTAAGCAAGCCGAGATGATTAAACAACTTTCACGGCTGAAGTTTGGAAAAGATAAAGATACTGTTCAGGTTGAAATTCAAAGTAGATCTAATTTGTAACTTGACTGTTTTCAGATGCAAGAAGAAACAACGGTTGCAGAAGTTGGCACTTCCTTAGAATTAGAACAGACTTCAGGTGTAAAAAAAATTGTTGTTGGGGCACTTTTTACCGGCGATGTGTATGCGTATACATCTGACGACGAAAAAAGTTTGCGAGGTGTCTCAATAGAAAAATTACTTGAGCGACGTTTCCCATATCCAGAAAATAAAAACCTTGCTCGCCTTTGTGTTACTGATCAGTCATTAGATGTACATGCAATTGCGAAAAAACTTATTAAAAATAACGGGAAAGCCGAACTCATTTCAATTGTAGGCCGACTTTCCGAATCACAACAGAGAGCAGTGTTTAGTGAGTTATTAACCGATGACACTATCGATTTTACACTTGAAAATGTTTCTGTTTTTTCTAGCGTTACTTCTCGAGAGATTATTACTGAGGTAATTGCTCGTGGTTTTTCTCGCGCGCTAGTAAGAAACATCCTTATGTTTCCAACTGAAGAAAGAACGTATATACAAGAAGCTGTGGTGCGCTCGGGTGAATTAGGTGCCATTGTTGATAACATTAGCGCCTTGCCAGAAGTTACTCACGACTGGATTATTGAAACGCTAGTTGATGATGTAGAGAATCAGAAGCCGGAAGTTCTTGAGAGGATTAAGCTTCAAATGGACAGATTAGAGTTCTCAGATACAGCACTAGCAAAATTGAAAGACGTGGTGTTGCTACAAACCAATGATCTAGATCCCACATTTTTGCTCGATTTTCCCTCAATTTTTCCCGATGTAGATGCACACGCAGTCGTTTCAAAGCTTATTAATCGAAAGATGATAGCCAGCATAACGAGTTACTACTTCAAAGATAAGGTAAAAGGTATTGATGATACTGGTATTGTGCTTTGTTTACTTGAAGAAAGTAATTTGTCTTTAGACTCTGTAGCGAGTTTTTTTGGTGCATTTAAAGAGTTTGATAGTAAGCAAGTGTTGGCATATCTACAAGAGCGGCAAGCATACACCATTATTAATCATTTTTATGTAGATAAATTCGCGTTTTTTCCAAAAAAAGAGCTGTACGAATCCCTGTATGCATCTGGTGGTTATGAAGAGATATTGGATACCTATTTTAGTTTTAAAGAGTTTATTGATCACGAATTGTTGTTACAAGCTATGCTTGCAAATGAAAAATATCATCCCTTACTTATTGAAGAGAGTTATGTATTTATGACCGAGTTAGGTCATGAGTATGTTATTGGTTTATTGGTTCAGCACCAGATCTTTGAGGCCCTGGTTGATAGTTTTGTTATAAAAGACAACTACGATTTAGTGCTCAAAACACTCCAAGAGTATCGGTGCTATGACTTTATTGCAAGTAGCTACATTAGATTTCCCACAGTTGACCACATGGATTTGTTTGAAAACTTGCTTACTCTCGAAGAAGTGAGACTAAAAAAAGCAGATAATTTTCTATCAGTCTTTATGCGTAGGGAAACGCGTTGGTGCTTGCTGAAGCTCTTTTCCTTAAATAAACATGCTGTTGCCGCACGCTATTTTTCATATTTTGATAGAGACACCGTAAAATATGTGATGAACAAAAACGAAATACAGGAGGCCTTTCTAGCTCATGGACAGGGAAAAGTTCTGTTAGACAATCCAAGCCTTTTTACTACCATAGATCCCTATGCATTGACTGCTGTTGTAGTAAAAGAGGGCAAAGTCGAAACAGAGAAATTGCTAGAGCTTATTACATATTTAACTAAGGAGCAAAAACTAGAGTTGGTTTCAACACTCATAGCTAATGGTCAATTGGCAACAGTTGCAGTACACATACATCACTTTTTGGAACTTGGTCAAGATTTTGTAACTACAATTTTGGGTAACTTTACTGCTGTAGAGCAAACACTCCTTTTAAAAAATTATGTAAACTGCAGAAACAATGACGCCCTTCTTGCACTCTTAGAGAGATCTGAAGTTAAGTTGATTCATGCTGAAAGTGAGTTTGTTGGCATTCTTGAGGAATTACGACATCATTTAGCTCATGAGAACTATAGTGAGGCTAAAAAAGTATTTGCTATTATTGAAAAACTGTTTCCACAAAAGGTAGCAGCACTAGTAGAAGTTAAACAAACGTTAAAAACAAAGAGGGAAAGCGATCAAAGTGAAGTGCCAAGACGTGGGTTTAACTCTCTTCAGTGTTTGCCAGAAATGTATCGTTACTACCTTATTCTTTCGCTCAAGAAAAAATATGGACAAGTTTTCGATGCCACTGGAGTGGGAAAGAGGCTAAATAAAGAAATTTCGGCACTCTTTGATAAGGTTAGAGAGTACACAATTGTTGCAGTGGCCCATGAGTTAGAAAATGACCAAAAAAAAGGTGACCTTTTGGAAATGCCAGTTCCCGATCGACGTATATTTAATAGAGGTAGCAGTGAAGCAATTAGAGTTTTTTTTCATCAAGCTGCTAGTAAATTTACTGCCAACTTTGCAAAAGGAAGTAGTTTTGGGGGAGAAGCATGGGCACTAATTGCTGAGCATGGGGAAAAACTGTGGAGTGATAAAGCAACTACTGATGTGAGTGAACAAACTACTTTGCTCAATTTAGCGATTAGTTTACATCATAACTCTGGCACCTATTTTGATAAGGATAGACAGAGGGTTAAACTAGAGCAAACAAAAGTACATAATTTGCTTAAGTTTGAAGCAGGTGAAAACCGTTCTTTTTCAGATTTTACTGAGTATGGTGCGGTTGAAGAGATACTTACCAAGGACAGTTTGGATGAGTTTTCGCGTCTTGACAACTTTCTCTCTAAAATGGAAGCAGAGACTGGCGTACAAAGTGTCGCCATAAGAGGCACCGTAGACAAGTTTGTTGAGGATACAAGACAAAGTCTTTTCAGGCGCATTGAAGCTCATCCCACACTACCATATGATGTGAAGTTGTTTGCTCAAACGGTATATACCCATGAAGGCTTTAGTAGAGGAAGAAATGGTCCAATACTTTTAGGCAGATTAGCAAAAAACCTAAATATTCCGTGGACGAAAAATGAGGGGTACGTAAAAGAGTTTTCGACTGATACTGATAAAGTGATTTTTCTGGATGTGCAAGGCTTTGCCTTTGCTTTTTGGTACAAGGGTGGAAAACAACAAACAATTAACTCCCTTCAAGAGCTGAAACAAAGTGCCCCAGAACTAGAAAAGGTATTTGGTCGCACCATTGTTCCAGCCCACTATGGGTACACTAAAGAAGGTGATTAATCACTAGGATTACTTTTCTCGTACTCTTTCACAACCTCTTGGCAATATAAATACCTGCCATACTCTAACGCCTTTGTATGGAGCGGCTTTTCTGTGTCACCACTACTGCTTGATTCGCTAATTGCTGCACCAAGCACCTTAGTAGCTTGACTGGTTACTTCCTGGCCGCGCTGGGAAATGGTGTTAAATTCCTTTGGATCAAACTTGGCATACTCCGTAATTTTACTAGTATCAATAGTTTTGGTTTTTTCTAGTAATGGTGTAGCAAGTGGTATGAGACGATCTTTTTGAAAATAGGCAAGACCTGTAATACCTACAACAGTACCAACAATTAGTATCGGTTTTAACAGCTTCATACCAAGAGTATAGCAAAGTTACCGTAAAGTATCTTACTCGTAGCGCAGGGCTTCAATAGGTGAGAGGTTTGCGGCTCGTCGTGCAGGGGCTACACCAAAAATGAGCCCAACGGCTGTTGATACGCCAAAGGCAAGAAGTATTGCTTCCATGGTAACTTTTGCAGGGAAGTAGGGCTGGATAAGCAGCGAACCTAAGTAGGCAATAATTAAACCAATGAGTCCACCAATGACAGAAAGTAGAGCTGCTTCAATTAAAAATTGTAACAAAATAAGGTTTGGCGTGGCACCAAGTGCTTTACGAAGTCCAATTTCTCTGGTTCTTTCGGTAACTGAAACAAGCATGATATTCATGATGCCAATGCCACCCACAACTAAGGAAATTGCAGCAATACCACCTAGACCAGCGGTGAGTGCACCAAGAATACTATTGATAGTTTCAAGTAGATCTGTTTGGTCGAAGACGGTAAACTGATCTTCTTCAAGTTCTTTAAGCATGGTTTGTTCAATGGCTGTTATAGCAGCCGGTACAGCTGATTCATCGCGAGCCTCAAAAATGAATGAGTCTACAAGTTCAGAGTCAAAGTATTTAAATAGTGTTTCTAGTGGAACATAGACATAGTTATCAAAACTCGGTCCACCAAATCCGCCACCTTTCTTTTCAAGCACTCCTAACACTAAATATGACTGTCCATTCAGTTGAATCTTTTTGTTGACTGGGTCGATATCTCCAAACAGTTCTGTGGCAATTCCTGGACCAAGCAAAATACTGCGCTCTGCTTTTTCTTCTTCAGTTTTGGTAAACCATCTGCCTTTTTCAGCGATTGTTGTACGGACTGTTGCATAGGATGGAGTAACACCATACAGTGTAACTTTCTTTGTGATAGATGCATATTTTGCTTCTGCCACGTTTACACCGGTTACCGCACCATCCTTAATGACATCACGGTTATCTCGTAAAATTTTGTTGTACTGTCTGCGTTTAAGAACAGGTTTAGTACTTTCTAAGAAAGATTGCTCACCACCAAATCCGCCACTTTCACCAAAAGGATTACCAGGAACAACATAGAGTGTGTTTGTTCCAAGGCTTGCAAACTGGTCTTGAACGTATGACTGTAGTCCAGTGCCAATACTAGTAAGTAGTACCACCGAACCCACACCGATAATGACACCAAGCATGGTTAAGAATGACCGTGCCTTGTTAAGCATTATGGCCTTAAGCGCTAGAGAAAAGACACTGCCTATGTTCATTTGCGGTGTTTTCTATCACTAAGTACTTTCCCGTCTTTAAACACAATTTTTCGTTTGGCGATGGCTGCTACATCATCTTCATGGGTTACCATAATGATTGTCTTGCCATCCTTATGCAGTTTGGTGAGTAGTGCCTTAATGTCATCTCCACTTTTTGAGTCTAGATTTCCTGTTGGTTCATCGGCAAAAATGATGGCTGGATCATTAATGAGGGCACGGGCAATAGCAACGCGCTGTTGCTGTCCGCCAGAAAGTTGTGCGGGCGTGTTTGTAAGTCTATCGCCTAGTCCCACAAGCTCAAGCATTTCTTTGGCTTTTTGAGTTCTAAAGTTACTACTGTATCCGGCATAGATGAGTGGAAGTGCAACGTTTTCTAGAGCGCTGGTTCTGGCTAGGAGATTAAATTGCTGAAACACAAATCCAATTTCTTTATTTCTAAGTCGTGCGCGTTGTTTTTCATTAAACTTGGTTACGTCTGTGTCTTTGAGTAGTATGGTACCGG
>CAZMZI010000054.1:0-5362 GCA_964570775.1 uncultured Pseudomonadales bacterium
CCCAGTACGAAGCAAGTCTTCGTGATACCTATAACCAAGCAATTCAAGACTGTGGCGCTCCATCTTTAGAGTGTTTAGTACATCATGTTTTTAAGTACATTCAAATTGAAATGGCTAATAGTCCGTATGGTGCTGTTCCTCCAACAGTTGGTGGTGGAGCAGCAACTGAAGAAACGAACGCCTCCCCCACCGGTTCTTCTCGCCTTGCACAACGCAACTCCGGCGGTGCTGCTTATGGCTTCATGTACCTCATTGGTCAGATGTATCAAAACCCTGCTGCCAGCACCCACACCTACATTGCTGACCTCATGGAAAGTGCCAACATTGCTACACCAGCCTATGCACAGGGTTTAGGTTTTGCTTCACTTGATCCTATCTTGGAACTCTGGAAAGTGTTTAGAAATATTGCGTACATGTTCTTTGTGGTCATTTTTATTGTTATTGGTTTCATGATCATGTTTAGACAAAAAGTAGGCGGCCAAGCAGCAGTTACCGCTCAACAAGCTATTCCAAGTATTATTGTCAGTTTAATTTTTGTGACGTTTTCCTATGCAATTGCAGGATTTATGATCGACTTAATGTACATTGTTATGTACCTTATGGTTGGGCTCTTTGACGCAGGTGGCTCAAACATTGGTCAAATTATTGACTATGACATCCTTTCTCTCATGGGACAACTCTTTAAACCAACCGCTGGAAATTTCTCTGGAAACATTGATATCGTTACCAACTTGCTTTCTGGCATGGTAGAAACTGAAGCACTAGCCGGTGCATTAGGTGTAGTTGGTGGTATTACACTATCACTCGTCTTAGCTGTAGCAGTGTTGATTGGCACCTTTAAACTTTTCTTCGAGTTACTACGTTCATATGCCACCGTTATTATTGAAGTAGTTATTGCACCACTAAAGCTCATGCTCGGTGCTATGCCTGGAAACAATGCTTTTGTGCCTTGGATTAAAAATATTTTTGCAAACCTGCTGGCATTCCCGACAGTGTTATTTGTTGTTATTCTTTTCTACCAATTTACTGATCTTGGTGACAGAACTGATGGTGGGTTTATGCCACCATTCTTGCTTGGACGTGGACAAGCCGGTGCAATTGCAACACTAATGGGCTTGGCTCTTATATTAGCCTTGCCGGAGATTGTGAAGGATATCAAGAAAAAAGCTGGTGCTACAGAAGGATTTGGGACGATGATACAAGATGCAGCGGCTAAGAGACTAGGTCAAGGTGCAGATTTAAGTATCCCAGCAATGACTTCAACAGGTTATGGCGTTGGTAGTGCCGTTAGAGGAGGCATGGCAGCGGCAAGAGATCCTAAATACAGAAACGCTAGTGGTATTTGGGAAGGAATCACTAAAGGAATACCTCAATACAACTCTCATGGGGAAATTATTGGATATAAAGGTGGAGCAATTGGCACTAAAGATAGACCAGGTGGATTTTCTAGAGGGTTTGGATTTGGTCAAAATATAAGAAAAGGAATTGATGATATTGGTGATGGTAGATTATTTGAACCAGATAACATCAGAAGACAGCTCGTCGCTATCGCTAGTGCAAATAAGAAACCAGAACCAAAGACTCCTCCAGCAGCTCCTCAAAATCCTTAAGTTAAGCACTTTCACTACTCATTTTTATATCAGACAAGGGAACTTTTTCTTAAACAAAAAAGACGAATTTTTTATTCTTTGGTGCTACGAAATTAAAATTATCAGAGTTTAATTCTAGTGCTTATCATCAACTGTTTTAAATAACGATCCAGTTCTATTTACACCTGGATCTGGCAATGGCTCTACACCATTAACACACTTCCAAAAATGAAGTTGGTCATCTGCAGACAATCTATCAACAGCGGCACTTATTGTTGTCAAAGCACTACCCAATCCAGGGATAGTCACTTTTGGTGCTGTGTGGTGCTCTATGTGGTAATACCGCAACATCCATGCAATCCTTTGCTTTTTTCTTTTGTGTATTCCGTCAACTAGAGCATCACCAATTTCAAAATTGTTTGAATGTGTTTTCAGAATTTTTTCATCAGACCATTTATCAACACCACTAGAAATATTTCTTATAACTTTTGCAGCTATAGAGGCATACCCACCTAAACCACCCTTTTCACCAGCTGCGTTTTGAATTTTAGAAACAACTTTTCTAAAAGTGTGTTCTCTCCATTCAGTTGATGTTTCATATCTGGCAAAAATTCTCAATATGTAGTGAGTTAAAAGTGGAGCCACACAGTCCATATGTTTTCCTGGGTACATTTTTGCAGTACCACAACCAATATTAAGGAAGATGTCCATAAGGCCTAGACTTGGATCTTCACCACCCATATTCGATTGTTCAATAATCATATGGTCGGTTACTTTTGCGGGTAGTTCACCGAATGTTAACTTAAGAATTTTTTCCCAACCACCCATCGCAACATCTTCATACCACTCAGTAATTGCCAATGATTGCTCCAAAACAATCTCTTTAGAGCCGTACTTAATTTTTTGCCCTTTTTTACCAAGTTTTTTATATTTTTTATCAACATTAAGTCCCCAAACATCATTACCAAACTCTAACATTTCTGGCTTTCCTGACATATTCGGAGCCAGGTGTAAAAAAGTTCTTGTGTCAGGAAAAATTGGTTCAAATAATGTCGTAGGTGGTATACCATTTTTACCAGAAAACTTCTGTGCATCAAAATGGGCATCCTGGTAGAGCAATAAATCTTTCTGTTGTTCAATTAACTTTTCATGGTAAGTGATTCCTTCTGGAGAATCACCCCTTCTCCCAAACTCATCTGGAACACTATTCATATAGGTTAACCAGTGAGCTGACCAATTACTTGGAGAGTCATAACGTTGAGTATCATGCACTAAACCACAATCTGGCCTACATATTAGTACCCAGTTTTTTGTTCCCTCACGTTTT
This sequence comes from uncultured Pseudomonadales bacterium, assembly GCA_964570775.1. Taxonomy (GTDB): domain Bacteria; phylum Patescibacteriota; class Microgenomatia; order UBA1400; family PJMF01; genus CG1-02-43-31. Next base: position 2,917 of record CAZMZI010000054.1, read on the forward strand.
CTTCCCTGTTTTGATCTTTGGTGACCAGACGTTTTCGTTTGTTTCTGGAGTTCAGCAAATGAAACAGTAAGCAAGTCAAAGAGAGTATAAATAACATTTATATACTCAAGAACATGTTCAACTTTTTTTTCTTGTTCAGTTCTTGAAAGACCTTTGTATATAGATCCCAACAACTGAGGCTTATATACCCTGCTTATGTAGTCTTTTAAAATAACTCTTCCATTACCACTGCCTGTTAAAATGTCGTAAAATATTGCACTACCTGGCGTAGCAACTTGCACGATTAGCTCATCCAATATTCTTCTAAACTCCATACCATGCTCTGGATGATAGGTTGTTGCTTTTAAAATAACTTCACGCGACATCTGTCGTGGAATTAGCATTGGAAATAAGTCTGGCCTCGTACATGTTGGGATGGGTCCTTCATTCATGTTTATGGATTCAATTTTTGACAAAACAATCCAAGAAACAAAGTCTATTCGTCTTTGTTCTTCTTCAAGTGTCGCGTGTATATCTTTATTTTTTCTCTTGTTAAATGCGTTGTAAACAGCGACATTTTCACTTTTTGCTGATTGTCCAGCCATTCCTGCGTGATCATAAACGTCAATATTATTTTTCTCGATAACTTCAAGCAGTTGTTCCCACGTCATGTTACTTGGATCTTCGAGTTTTTCTTTTATTGGTTTGAGTATCTTCTCTAGGCGTCTCTGCGCTTTCCCATACTCACCTGAAATCATGTCCTTGCCAACAAGGCTAATAATCTTAGCTTTTGTTGCAGCATCGGCATAGCCATCAACATCAAAATACCCAGCTTCGAGCAACAAATTATAATTAGCTACCAACTTACCCTCAATCGCAACTGCCGCGGTTTCTAGAGCAGGAGTAGGTGGTGGATCCAAAACTTTGTTAGCTTCATTAATTACCTTAACTAGCTTTTGTGTCTCTGTCTCCCATTTCTTTGCTTTTTTCTCTACATCATCATTAGTAATAAGGTCTTGTAGTTTTGTAATATACCTCTCTATAGTAGCTGTAACCTCTCCAACATGTTTTTTTTGCAATGCACTAATAAATGGATCAGAAACATCAATTGAGGCAATCTCATCATAGGCCAACTGTAAAGTATCTTTTGGCACGGATGGATCAATAAGGATGGCTAGTCTAGATTCAGGTGTGTCTGAACCATAGGGTTTTGTTGGCAATGCTTTGCTAGCCTCCTGTAAAGCTGCGTAAAGATTTGGATATTGTGTATCTAAGTTATCGTAGAAATCTTGCTTCCACGCTTCAAATTTTTCATCATTCAACACATTCACTCTACCCTCAAGAAGAACTAAAACTGACTCAGCAGGATAAATGTACTTTTCCTCTAACTCCTCAAAAAAATCTAAATCTTCTGCACTTTTAGCTCTGCCAGGAGAATAAACTGCTTGGTATGTTTTTGCCTTCTGAAGTCTTGCTTGTAAAAGTTGCAATGCAGATAGGTTTTTTTCTGCTGGTGACACAAATACAAACGTTCCATCATTTACCATGGGATCATTTGGATTAAAGTGAGGGTCTTGAAGCATGTCATTAATGTATGTTTCAGCAACTTGCAAATCGCCAAACGACTTGTGAGTTTTTTTATCTTCAACTTCAGGTATAGGATTAATTCCTGACAAACTTTCAATATCTTGCTTAGTTCTGTTTAAGGTATCAACAAAAATTCTTAATATATGAAGCTGCGTTGGATTTCTTGCAAAGAAAGTAATATTGTCTTCTTCAAAGATTACAGTTTCTTCTATGATTCCCTCGATCCTTCTTAATAACCGCTTTTTTACTGTTTGATCGACGGGAGAAATAAGACCACTTTTTTCAGTTGCAATTGCTCTTCTTCCTTGCACCCACAATTCACGTTGAGTCACAAAAGTAGTAGTGGTAACTGCATCCTGCATTTCCACTGCTGTGAGCAGTTCTACTTTAGGTTCCACTTCCTCAAGAGGTTCTTCGTCTAAAATAGGTTGAAAAACTGCAGTGTCAAGACGAGCCTCAGCAACCTCAAATGCTTTCTTAAAAAGATCTGAACCACCAGAAACAGCAACTTCTCGTTTAACTATGTTTAATGCATCACTGTCACCATCTTTAACGGCTTCTTGAATCCTCGACCAAAAAGTAAAAATAGATGAACTGTTTTCAACAATGAGCGCCAAACCATTCAAGGTAAGTTTTGCACTTTCAACTCTTAACTTAAAATCTTCAAGTAACTTTAGTTTGGCGTCAACGTCAGTATTGTCTTCACCCGCCAAGGCTCCAGATAGGTTTCCCAGCAAGGTTTTATACTCCTGTGAAAACACCTGTCTTTCTGCTGATTGTTCTGGTCCCGCCATGCCGTAATTATACCATCTAACCTCAAAAAACTGTCAAAGCAGAATTACCTATTTATCAGCAACACACCTTGCATTTCCCCCCGTTT
>CAZMZI010000055.1:0-2084 GCA_964570775.1 uncultured Pseudomonadales bacterium
CACATAACTCAAGGTCTTACCTTCTCTAGTGAAGAAGTCATTAACAAGAAGAAAGATGGATCACTGTATGCCGCTCATGTAAGTATCTTTCCCGTTATTGAAAATGGCAAAGTCACAAACTTCGTGGGCATGGTCCAAGATATCTCTGAGCGAAAACAACGTGAACACTTACGATCTGAGTTTGTGTCACTTGCTTCACATCAGCTGCGCACACCACTTACATCACTTAGGTGGCTTTCAGAAATGCTTCGAAAACGTGCCAGAAAGTTACTTGGTAGTACTGAGCTTGATATCCTAAAAAATATTGAAGTCAGTGCTATGCGTATGATAAGTTTAGTAAACAGACTACTAAACCTAAGTAGAATTGAAAGTGGTCGATTAAATATTAAGGCTCAAAGAACAGACTTAGTACCACTTATTAAAGACATCAGAAAATCTATTCTTCCGCTCATTACCGACAAAAAACAGAAACTCAACCTTACCTTTGATACAAACCTTCCAGTCGTTTCTGTAGACAGAGAACTTTTGCATGAAATTCTCATTAACTTACTATCTAATTCCGCAAAATACACTCCAACAGGAGGAACCATTGCACTGCATATTCAAAAAACACCAAAAACAATAGTATTTACTGTCTCTGACAATGGTATTGGCATTCCAAAAGCCGACCAAGAACATATTTTTGACCGTTTCTTTAGAGCAAGCAATGCCATAGCAGTTGACCAACAAGGTACCGGTTTAGGACTCTACTTAGTGAATATTTTAGTTAACTCACTAGGAGGTGAAATCACTCTCGAGAGTGAAGAAAACAAAGGGACAAAAGTTGCCTTTTATATCCCCAGGATTGGGGCGCAAAAACGTGGCGAGGTTACCGTGATCAAATCGAAGGTATAAGTACTTACTTTACGTGGTCTTTTACGATTTTAACCACATCGGTAATGGAGGTATCACTCTTTACAATATAGGCAACAGCACCTAAAGTCTTACCTTTTGTCACTTCTTCCTCCTGACCCAAGTTAGAAGCAATAATAACTGGGATGTGCTTTGTCTTGGCGTCAGCCTTCAGTTCCTTGAGCACTGTAAAGCCATCCTTCTTTGGAAGGATAATATCTAGTAGAATGATATCTGGTTGAAAAGTTTGAGCAGTTTCTACAACAGCTTCACCATCATATTGAAGCTGCAGCTCAAAATGTTCGTTTTCAAAAGCTAGTTCATACGAGCTGGCCAAGAAACGATCATCTTCCACAATTAGGATTTTTTTGGTCTTTGACATAGGTTAGCTTAATAAATGATACTCTATATAGAGCTAGTATAGCGTAAAAAAAATACCAGTATATGCCTTCTGCAATTATCGAAGTTAGTAATATAGAGAAATCATTTGAAGTGGGTAGTCAAGTGGTCCCAGTTTTACGTGGTGTAACCGCTAAAATTGAGATGGGTGACTTTGTGATTATTGTCGGCCCATCAGGGTGCGGTAAATCTACTTTGCTACACATCATTTTGGGCCTTGAGGAACCATCTTCAGGTACTGTTGTCTTTTTGGGAGAGAACATCTACAACAACACCACTGAAGACTACAGATCTGACTTTCGTAAAAAACACATAGGCATGGTGTATCAGCAGCCAAACTGGGTTAAATCTATGACTGTTGCTGAAAACGTTTCCTTCCCCATGCTCCTACTTGGTATGGATAAAGAATCGTCACGTGCTAGAGCTATTGAGTTACTCAATAAGCTTCGCATGGGCGACTGGGCAGACTATATGCCAACAGAGCTTTCAGGTGGTCAACAGCAACGTGTCTCTCTTGCTCGAGCACTCGCAAATAACCCAGAAATTATCATTGCAGATGAACCTACTGGTAACCTAGACTACCAGACTGGGCAAGAAGTGATGCAGTTGTTACAAGAATTGAATACCAAAGAGAAAAAAACGGTTGTGATGGTCACCCATGACTTGGAATACTTGAAGTACGCTAATAGTGCCATTAAAATTTTTGACGGGAAAATTGATGCAATTTACTCTGGAAGCGATATTGGTGATTTACAGAAAAACTCTAAACAAAAACGAGGCGTAGATGGTATTGC
>CAZMZI010000055.1:2184-5183 GCA_964570775.1 uncultured Pseudomonadales bacterium
TAAATGGGAAAGCTTAGTGCAGTACTTAGCTCAATAAAAAATCGCATTCTTGGGTTGCGTGTAATTTTTACACCTGCTTTTTATAAGAGACTAGCAGAGTTTGTTCGATCCTTTATAGTGGTTTGGACCTGGCAGACCATTACCTTTTCTGGACTACTCATGTGTTATCTTGCACATGCATTACTGGTTAAAGTCCTTTCCTGGAAGTTTGTCCCAAAAAAAATCTCCACTCCTCTGCTTGCTTTCATCAGCAAAGTGTATACAAAAATTGTGCTGTTTTCTACCAAACAGGAACATACCATTAACCGCATCAGTCTCATTGACCTAGCCATTAAAAACATGCTGTTTAAGCGTTCTAGAGCTCTCATTACCGTGGGTGGTATGGCAATAGGCATAGGAGCAATAGTATTCTTAGTTTCACTAGGTTTCGGCCTCCAAGAGATGGTTATTTCCCGGGTGGCTCGCCTTGATGAGTTAAAGCAAGCTGACGTTACTACACAGCCAGGTAGCAAAGAAGTAATAACAGACGAAACATTAGCAACCTTTCAAGATTTTGGCGATATTGCGCAAACCTTACCACTCATTGCAATTGTTGCACGTGTTGAGTTTCAAAACTCAGTCACTGACATGGCAGTCTACGGAGTCACTTCAGATTACTTAACACAGTCAGCCGTCCAACCAAGTTCGGGTTCACTGTTCGAATCAAATGAACTTTCTGCCATTGCACCTGGTGCTCGGGTTGCCGGTGTTTCCAAAATAGTATCTGAGTATCAAGAAGGATCATACGAGCTTACTCCAGATACCCAATTACCTGTTGAGTTTAGTCTGCATGAAGAAGTGTTTGTAAAAATTCGATCTAAACCTTCTAGAAACGCACCCATTATTGGATATACCAAAAGGGAGGTTGGCAAAAAGCAAGGCTATCGTGTTTGGGGTGAAAGATACCCAGAAGCAGAATCCATGTCACTGCAAATTGAAGATGACACCTATGGACCTTGGATTATGGCAGATTTCCCTTTATGGCTTAAAGAACCATGTCAAGGTGAAGCGCCTGAGTGTATTGATGGTGAGTACTCTCTTGCAAAAAATGAACAGGGCGAACAGTCCGTGCAGACGGGCTATACTGCCCTTGTTAACCTTACACTTCACACAACCTTGGCACCTTCAGATCCCGTGGGACAAGTCTTAGGCATTACCGATGAAACACAAGTTGATGAACAACTTGACTCGCTTCTCCTAGCCCAAGCAGATACTACAACAGAAACAACTGCAGAAAGTACGGCTTCTCCTGCGGAAGAACTTGTGGTCGATGGTAATGGTTGGGTAGAAATTGCGTCAGAGTCTGCCTTAGCCACCCAAGAAGAAGTTGTTAAAGTTGCACTTGGTGCTGCTGCAAAAAGAAAAGCAGTGGTAAACAGAGCAATGCTGCAACTTCTTGGTATGAAAGAAGAAGAAGCAGTTGGGAAATACTTCAAAGCATCGTTCGTTGTTGTTGGTGAACTATTAGATAAGCCAGGTCAAAAAGTTGAGTCAATTCCAGAAGAATACGAAATTGTAGGTGTCGTGCCAGAAGATAAGGTCCCCTTTTTCTATGTACCATTTATTGATTTGCGATTACTTGGTATTGGCCAGTACTCTCAACTAAAAGTGGTTTCAAAAACTGCTGATACTCTGCAAGGTATCCGTAAACAAATAGAAGCAATTGGCTTTACTACTAGGTCTGTTGCAGACACGGTAAAACAAATTGACCGACTGTTTGCCACAGCTAGAGTTGTCTTGGCTATCCTGGGCTTTGTGGCACTCTCCATTGCCGCACTTGGTATGTTTAACACACTCACGGTTTCACTACTGGAAAGAACCCGTGAAGTAGGACTTATGAAAGCAATGGGAATGCGTTCAAACGAAGTGCGTGAACTCTTTTTGACAGAATCGTTAGTAATGGGTTTCTTTGGTGGCGTGCTTGGAATTATCCTGGGTTCACTTGCGGGTGAAGCATTGGGCTTCATGCTGAGTATGTTCTCTTTCTCAAAAGGTGTAGGTTATATTGATGTCTCCTACTTACCAGCCTCGTTTGTTACATTTATCTTTGTGCTGTCATTGTTAGTTGGAGTGTTTACCGGTATCTACCCAGCCAGAAGAGCTACCAAGATTAGTGCACTCGACGCACTCCGCTACGAGTAAATGTTACATTCCAAAGTACCAAAGAGAGATCAGTCCTAGAAAAATACGGTAGAAACCGAAAAAAGCAAATCCTTTTTTTTCTACAAAACCAACAAACCAGCCAACTGCGAACCAAGCAGAAACGGCTGCAACAACGGAACCGATACCCAAAAGAAGTAGCTGCTCGCCAGTTATACCATGTGCTGTTTTATACAAATCATACCCAGCAGCCACAATCATAGTTGGCACTGCTAACAAAAATGAAAACTCCATTGCTTGTTTTTTGCTTAGTCCCACGTGCAAACCACCTAAAATAGTAGCCGCTGCGCGTGACACGCCCGGTATCATTGAAACACTCTGAAACAAACCAATACTAACAGCCTGCATGTTTGATAATTTCCCAAGATCAATCTGCTTTTTTTCTGCTGCCTTTTTATACCATGTGTCTACACCGATCAGCACCACACCACCAATAATGAGTGAAAATGCAACTACAGTAGATCCAAAGAGGACTGCTTTGATATACGGGTATACAAGAAATCCCAAAACAGCTGCAGGGAGAAACGCAAAAAGTAACTTGCTGTACAACGCTCTAGCAGTAAGAAGTGTTGGTGCAAAACGAAACACAATTGCAGCTATTGCTCCAAGCTGAATAGCAATTTCAAAGGTAGAGACAAACCCCTCTTCCTGGATACCCATCCAAGAGGAAACTAAGATCATATGGCCTGTTGACGAGATTGGTAGGAACTCGGTAATTCCTTCAACAATTCCTAGTACTACGGCTTGAAGTAATGTCATATCTGGTTATTGTAACAATAATCAGGTGCATGCACAAATAA
>CAZMZI010000056.1:0-5106 GCA_964570775.1 uncultured Pseudomonadales bacterium
GTTTTACTTTGCTCATCTAGTATAGCAAGTTTTTGGTAGAGCTCTAAGAGCTGTGGCGTTGTAAAGGCAGTTGCCTGCTTTTTGAGTTTGGCAACTACAAATGGTGCCCCTGCTACAGTGCCATTTTCACAAATGGTAAGCAACTGTCTTAATTGACGAATAAGCATAAGGAAACACAGATACTCGCCATCTTTGCGTACGGCATCCTGCAATAGCTGGAGTTTTTTCGCAGTGGGTGTGGAAGTCCCCAAGCTTTCAAGCCAAGTAAAAAGCGAGTTACTAGTTTTGAACTCTTCAATTACCGCACCACTAAAAACATTCAGCATCGTTTTAGTAAGTGCTCTTTTTTCCCACAAAATAAGGGGTTGAGAAACGTAGTTGGCAAGTAAGGTTAACAGGTCTTTTTTCCTTTGTGAGGTTGGTAGTGAGTGCAGCCCATCAATACACACGCACTGGGTGGTGCCAAACAGGTCTTGGGAAGAGAGTGCTGATTCTAGGTCTGCCCGAGAAAGTTTTGAAGCCTCTAGTTGTACTATGCTATAGCCCTTTGCTTTCATTTCAGAAAGGAGTTGGGTTCTTTTTTCTCTAGAAGTGATGATGTTATCGCCGTGTAGTATGTGCATTGGTTATTATGAAACAGCGAGGCCATTTCGTTTCAGCCATCCTTGATGTTCTTTATACGCGGGATTGTACCTGGCAACAAGATTCCAAAATGATCGTGAATGATCCATGTGGGTACGGTGTGCTAGTTCATGGATGATGACGTAGTCGATTATTTCCGGTTGGTAGTGAACTAGTCTCCAGTTGAAGTTAAGGTTTCCTGCGGAGCTGCAGCTGCCCCATCTAGTTTTTTGCGCTTTGAGTGTGATTTTGCCAAAGGTTGTGTTCATGGTGTTAGCTAGCTGTTGGGTACGCGGAATAATGTATTGGCTGGCGGTGTGTTTGAGAAACCGCTCTTTAGCACGAAGGTACTCTGCTTCTATTTTTTCTGCGGTGGCTAAGTGTGGGGAGCTGCTGGGATTAAATAGAAGATTTGAACCACTAATACTAATGCCTATGGGTAGTGTTGTGCTAAAGGTGTCTTTTCTTGTGTAGGTTTTGCCGAAGAGTTGTACTGTATTTGTAGCTGAGGTATGTCCTTTTTTAAGTTCAAACGCACGCTGCTGTATCTGAATCCAGTTTGTGTTTGAGGTGACAAACCGATCTATTAAAAACTTAGGCATGTAGGGAGGTGTAGTAACAACCACATCACCAGTATTGCTCAATGCAATTTTAATAGATTGTGAACGAGGATTTTTTTTGTGGATGTACACGGGTGCTGGCATGCAGCGCTATTTTAACAGGAGTTTTGTAATTGGCGAAAAATCTTGCTGTGCAATCCAGTGAGAAATGGATGGGGCTACAAAGAGGAAGAGTGTTGAAATAATAAAGTCGAAGGTAAGGTCAGCTTCTTCCGACATATGGTGCATACGGTGAGCTAAAAAGAAAGAAATACCTGTTTCTACTGCAGCAAGTATGACGGTGACAGCAAAGAACGCCAGCTCCTCCTCTGTTAACTTTCCGATTTCTAGCAAATGGTTGAGTTCTGGGTACTCTACTACCAAAAATTGTACAATCTCCCACGTTTCAAGAATACCGTGCAGAAGTAGCAAAACCGAGACAGCCTTATGTAGCCAATATAGTATTTTAGCTTTGATGAGCTGAACGTCTATTTTTTGATGTTCTGGGTTTTGAAATGAAGCAATTTCTTGGACTGGTTGATGAGGCAACGTTACCTCTGGGGATGGGGACGAATTAATTTCTGACATACGAGATACAATAACTACTCTTTGCACTATAACAAAGTGTAAGCACTGCGGCTAGTAAAGCATGTTATTTAAAAGTGCTGTAGTGTACAATACCAGGGTTACTTGCGTGCCGAAGTGGCGGAATTGGCATACGCGCACGGCTTAGAACCGTGTGGAGCAATCCTTGGAGGTTCAAGTCCTCTCTTCGGCACATTTGTATGTTTTGTCACGAACGTGACTTAACTTGATTTATATCACATTTCATGCTATATTATAGGTTGTTGCTAGCAGATCAAAACGATCTGTGTGCAGCAGTTTATTAACATACCCTGTGTGCGCTACGAAGTTCGCACAGGATAAGGTGGATAAAGATGGATCTTCTACGTTTTTTGCTCATGGTTGTTTCTGGAATCGGGTTTGGATACGTGTACCACGTGGCAGTGCCCGTGGTATATAACGTACCAGCCGACCCAGTTAACACCTTTATTGCAGGAATGGTAGGTTGTGTTGCTGGCATTCTCATTGGGATGGCTGGTGACCTACTTGCAAGATTGAAATAAGTTTCACCACTTTTTTAAAGCTGCAGCCTTATGGTTGCAGCTTTTTTTGCGTTTATTCAGGCACAAAAAAACCCCATGCAATGCATGAGGTACTTCTGTCTCAGAACGTAAATCCCGGTGAGGATCAACCTTCTGAGGTGCTCGTATTCTATCAAATTATTATAAGATTGTCAATATGAGTAAAAATGCATCATAACATGTCATTTACAATGAAAATAGACGGAAAAACGAGAATCTGCGCGTTTACAATGTATCGATTGCAGACTCACTTGCAGAGGTAAACTCTAATAAATTGGCATCAGTATCTTTGTGCTCTTGACCAAGAACGCGGTCATCGTAGCGCATCTCAGACATCCACTGATTCACCGAAGCAGCCCAAGAGCCATTACTGCTTGGGGTATATTTTTTCATGATCAGTTCTGGTGTGACTCTTCCCTGGTTTATGTAGTTAGCTTTTAGTTCTCTACCCGCTCTGTCAAAGTTTGCTTCATAACTTTCAAACATGAGTGTTCCGCGTTCATGAATGCCAAATCCAAGGCAGTTATGTGAACCCTCAGGGATACGTTTGCACAAGTTACTCTCTTGCATTGCAATTGCTGGTAGCAGGCGAAAATCAATATCATACCTATCTGCAATTTCAACCAGTTTTACACCGTAATAGTCATAGGGCCGCATGGGGGATTTGTAGCGCTCGAGAAAGTTGGCAATGATAAGTGGCCTGGCGTCGCCGGATTCTAGATAGGTCTTGAATTCTTGGTTATTCTCGTATGCGTCTGTTCCGTCCAAAGAGGTCTCAATTATACGTGTTCCACGTAAATCTGGATTAAACGTAAATACATCTGGATGTGTTCTGTACAGTTCATACCCAGCAATACTGACTAAAATACTGCCAGCTGCCAAAAGGAGCCAAGAAAAACCGTAAAAAAGTGCCTTCATGATCTTACAATGTATATACTTATAGAACTGTAGTATAGCAGTTACCTGTTTCTCGTTTGCCTTGAAAATCAGTGATTCATATGCTATCCTATAACATATAGATGCAAAAAGGTTTAGGTTTTGTTTTTACTGTTTTTTTAGCTTTAGTGTTGTTAACACAACCTGTTTTTGCTGTGGAGTCCATTCCTGCTGGCATACACATTTTAAACATCGAGGAGCTACCAAAAGCCAGCGAGCTTATTTCAGTCGACCATAGCCAAGACACTTGGACTTACGTTACTATTCCATTCACCTTGCAAGATATTGGTAAGACAAAAGAGTGGCAAACATTTTTTGATACAGCTAAGGAAAAGCGCATTATTCCCCTAGTTCGTTTGGCTACAGAATTCAAAGATGATGCTTGGCAGGTACCCACAAAAAAACAGATTGTTGAGCAAATTGAAGCACTTTCACATCTGCAGTGGCCAACCGACAAACGAACCATTATTGTGTACAACGAGGTTAATCACGCCAAGGAATGGGGAGGTAGCATTAATCCTGCAGAATATGTTGATGTGTTTAGCTTCGCTGCAAACTGGGCACATACTGAAAATGCCAACTTTGTAGTGTTGCCAGCTGCAATGGATTTGGCTGCCCCAAATGGTCGAGTAACCATGGAAGCGTTTACGTATCTTGATAAGATGTATGCAGCTGATGCTACTGTGTTTACTTTGGCTGATGCGTGGAACTCACACTCATACCCAAACCCTGGATTTAGCGCTGCACCTACTAGGACAGGCAAAAACTCACTGCGTGGTTTTGAGTATGAGCTTGCCTACCTAAAAGAAAAAACAAATACAGATTTTAAGGTCTATATCACTGAAACAGGCTGGGAAGCAACTAACAGTTTAAGTAAATGGTTTGACTCGTACTATACCTATGCTGTTGAGCACATTTGGAGTCATCCACAAGTTGTGGCCGTGACCCCTTTTATCTTACAAGGTGCACCAGGACCATTTGCAGGATTTAGTTTTTTGGACCAGTCTGGGCAACCAACCAAACAGTATCTTTCGTACAAGAAAGCACTTGAATCTCGGTTTGGAACTGCTAGTTTATTATCAGCAAAAATTGAAATAACTGAACACTAAAATTCTAATTAGTTTACAGAGTGCACTTGTGGTGATATAAACGACTCAATCTATGGGAAAGCAACGACTTACTATCACCCTCTCCGAATCTGTGCTTAAAAAGGTTGATCACTACATTGATGGCATCAAAATTCGCAATCGTTCACACGCAATCGAAAATTTACTTGAGAATAGTTTTTCACCTGGTATTGATACTGCTGTTATTTTGGCTGGTGGAACTAAACACTTGAGTGACACGCCAACACTTAAAAAAATAGGTGACAGGTACTTGCTTGCAATTATGTTAGAACAGCTGCGGGATGTTGGCATTGCCAAAGTGGTGCTTTGTGCTGGAGCGGTGGGTAGTGAAATTGAAAAAGTGTTTGGCGATGGTTCTCAAATGGGTTTAGAGATTGTGTATGCAACAGAAAAAACTCCTTTAGGGACTGCTGGAGCATTAAAAAATGCCCAAAAACATATTGATGCAGAAGCTTTTTTTGTTATACATGGTGATGTACTGTGTGACCTAGACCTAGAGGCGTTAATTTCATTTCATCTTGCAGAAAATACTATTGCCACGATGGTGGTAAAACCTGCATTGGGGACATCAGATTATGGTCAGGTAGTGTTAGAAGGAAATAAAATAGTGCAGTTTTTGCCCAGTAGTGAAGATAAAGGTATTAGTATCATTAACACTGGTATCTATGTGGTGAAGTC
>CAZMZI010000057.1:0-2412 GCA_964570775.1 uncultured Pseudomonadales bacterium
CGATCTTCGTGTTGGTGGAAAATTTAAAACGGTGATGGCAGCGAAAGATAAAAGCGCCAGTTTTGATTTTACTGGAACCTATACCGCTGTGATTGAACACTCACTTATTGAGTACGATATGGACGATATGAGACATGTGAAAATTGTGTTTGCACAAACTCCAGGAAGCGTAAAAGTTACCCAAACCTTTGATCCTGAGAGTGAAAACTCTGAAGAACTACAAAGAAATGGCTGGCAATCAATTTTGGATAATTTTAAGAAATACGTTGAGAGCAACTAGTTGTTCCAACAATGTAACTTACCCCATTTGACTTACCACCAATGCTCCGGCAAGTAATCCAACAAATGAACCGCCTGCCATAACTAAAGCTTTGGTAATCATCCATTTTTCATGTGTACCGCCAAACAAAATACCAGATATTTGTGATGGGACTACAAACCCAAGCCAAATCCAAAAAGTTAGGGTGAGAAGTGAGAATGTTGGTAATGCAGCGTAAAGCATTGTTAATGTTGCTGAAGTTAGTACCGTAACTGCAAACTGCACGCCAAAAATGGGACCCATTTTTGACATCATTGCTTGTTGAGTTTTTTTATCTAGTTTGTCAAAACCATGTATTTTTCCCCAGAGATTTCCAAAAAGTGGTGTGTACCAAATGGCACCTACAATAAATTGAGCAACTGTTGCAAGCAAAACTGTTAAAATAGTTGTGGCTGTCATATGGTTCCTTTTTTGGTATTGTGAAGTATTCTACTAGTAAATTGGTGCTGATGCTACCGTAACAAGTGCACATGAATTTAAAAATAACTTCAATTTTTTTGACGAAAAAGCGCTCCCTTACAGGAGCGCTTTTACATTGTTGCTATTCAGTTATTTTTCCGTCGGCTTTTCGTAGAGGACAGTGATGTCTTTTGCGAAAAACTCTGGACGAGGAGCCACAAGTGCGTTTGATGCACCCGTGGTTTCATGGTTGTCAGTTTTTGGGCCGGAAACCGGCACAACAAACTCATCAATTACCGACCGGGTGTGGAAATACTCATCTCCTTCGTATTTAACGAGGATGTCGTATACGATAGAGAATTTGTTTCCATTTACGCCGCCGTGATTGATGAGATTTGCTTCAGTTAAACGCACCTGTTCAATGGAGCTATATCCATAGCTCCCATTGTAATACCCCCATCCGTCAATCAAGTACTGGGTGAGACCTTCAATCACGAAGATGTTTTCATACGGATACTCTTCGCTGATCAGGAAACCTGGCTGGTTGCCAACATGGAGTTTGTCATCCATGGTGTCTTGCAACACCCCATTCATTAAAGCGTATTCTGAGGTTATTGTCGCATCGATGTGGACATGTTCAACCAAAATTGTAGCAGTAATGGGAGTCCTTGAATCAATTGGTTCAATCCAGGCCTCCATATTCAGAGTTTTGCTGTCCGTTATGTGCCATTCGGCAGCGTTGTAAGCCGTCGAATAGCTAGTGACAAATTTAAAGTTTTCACCTGGAATGTAGTGATCGACTGTGAGTCGACCCTCCGCGAGGTCGTTGTTTAAGACCTCGTATTCCTTTGACGTGGGTGCAGGTTCAGGCTGACATGCACTAACAATCATCGCAAACAAGATGATCAGAAATGGGTATACCTTTTTCATGGGGGAGAGCTCCTTTTGTCGAAAAAATGAAATGAATAGGTTAATGTGCAGAGAAAATAGTTCGCATTACTTTAGCTTGTTAAGCTAAGGGTTAGCAAAAAATTTTCTTGAGCTGTGCATTATACAGCATAAGATTAGTTTTGTAAACATTATAGGTTGTTTATCGGAAATAACATTATCACAAAAATAATTATGTTTATGCTATGGTTACAACAGTGATGTAGTAGAGGTTAACGTATGAATGAAAAAGTAGTACACCAAGATGACTTACCTGAACAGCAAGTGGACGAGGACGTAGAAGCCGAGTTTGGTGAACTAATTAATGAAGATGCATTGCCACAGATGTTGGATCTTTGGCAAGAAGTATCCACGAGTCCTGTTGCTCCAGAGCAGATAGCTGACCTTAAGTTGAAGTATTATCCCAACTTTACTGATGAGCAAGTTGCTCTAATCGAACAGACACTAGAATATAGTTTTAAAAAATATCAAAAACTTGCCAAATGGATTGGACAGCTTAATGAGACGTATCTGAGTCTTGCAGACTTTGGTGTAGAGCGTACTGCATCATTAGAGTCTAGACTTGCGGTTGTGCAAGCGCTTGCCGATCAAGCTCTAACAAATACAGCATTTGCATCCTTAGCCGACGTTGAGAAATTCCTAGCATTAGAAGGTGAACCAAGTTTAAGCGAGTTGTTGTCACAATTAGCCGCTCAAGATGGTGCAACAGTAGTGGATCTGGGTTGTGGTGGACAAGCTGCAGATAT
>CAZMZI010000057.1:2512-5085 GCA_964570775.1 uncultured Pseudomonadales bacterium
CAAATGCGACGTATTGTTGACCAGTATCTTGAGTTGGCACAGAACACTTTTGCGGTAGATAAAAGTCACGGCGCTAGTTTAGCAGTAAGTATTTTGCTTACTGTTTTGTATTTGTCACAACAATCTGAGTTTGTGTATGAAGTTTTTGAAGAAGCATGCCAAGATGCACTCAACTTAGCTTCACAAAACCACCGAGATCTTGTGCCAAGATTGCAATCACTTTTTGAAAGACTCTAGCTTGGTATATACTTACGATATGAAAATAAAAAGCGTTTCCGGCATTACCTGCTATGTAACTGATATTGAAAAAACTGCTGCATTCTATGAAGCACTTGGTTTTTTAATAACAAAAAAAGAAGCAAACAGACTTTCGGTAAGACTAAACTGGTTTTGGGTTGACTTTGTTAAAGCAGGTGCAGAAGAAAAACAGGATTTTCAAAAAGAGGCAAGGTTATCTCCTAGGGGTTCTGGAATTTTTGTGTACCTTAGTGTTGAGGATGTCGATGCATGTCATAGGGAACTTTTGGAAAAGGGACTCACACCTTCTAGTGAACCAAAGGACTGGCCATGGGGTAACAGAGAGTTTGTAATTCGTGATCCAGATGGGTATAAGTTGGTGTTGTTTAAGAAGAAGTAAACACTCTAGTAAATTTTAGTGCCTACCCATGACTATCTGCAACCCTCTTTAGTTCTGCTAAATCAAATTTTTTCATTTGTAAGAACGCTTGAGTAATGCGGTCAATTTTGTCTTGATCTTTTGTATTCATTAACTCGTCCATGATAGTTGGAGCAATCTGCCAAGATACGCCAAACTTGTCTTTTAGCCAACCACATTGCTCTGCTTCGGGAACGGCAGAAAGTTTTTCCCAGAAGTAGTCAATTTCTTCTTGAGTGTCACAGTTAACTAGTAGCGAAACAGCTTCATTAAACGCATACCCATGTTCACGGGCACTGTCCATTGCAGCAAACCATTGATTTGCAAGGGTAAAGTCTGCAAACATTACTGTGCCTTCTTTGTCTGGACTCATTCCGGCTGGGTAGCGGGCTATAGCACCAACCTTTCCATCTTTGAACACCTGGGTGTAAAAAGTAATAGCTTCTTCTGCCTTTCCACATACGTCTCCCACAAAAAGAAGTGATGGAATAATAAATGGTCTTTCTTCTCCAGTGGGATCAGTGAGAATAAGTTGCCAAGAGAGACCGTACTTATCTTGAATCCACCCATACTTTTTGCTAAACGGATATTCTTGGAATGGCATGAGCACATTGCCACCCTCACTTAGTTTTTGCCAGGTTGTTTCTATATTCTTTTGAGCGTTTGGATCTTTTGACGGGTCAAAGTTGACCATATTCCTTACAAAAGGATTGTGGCATTTTCTATTGAAAGTGCCGGTGGTGTCCTAGATTTTGACCTGGATTTTAAGTACTATGTCCAGGGTGAGTCTTTGCCGCGTATTGTAAAGTTCAAAAGAGGCACTAGCCTTAATGAACTCCAGCTGTTTATGGCTGGCAAGATTCTCTAAACAACCTTACTTTCACTATGTCTACTACCCCTCCTTGTGAGGGGTAGTTTTCTTTTTGCTGATACAATGGAATACAGAAAAGGAACTACTATGAACTATACCAAGTTGCTTCCCCTTGTATTGTTTGTTGGAATTGTTGGTGTAGTGTTGCTTTCAAGACGACAAGAAAATGACGCTATTTTGTTAGAAGCACCAACACCAGTTTTACAAATACAACCTGAAAATAGTGTAGCGAGTCCACCAGTAGACATTGTAGGACAACCTGCAACTATCATTGCCGACACCCAAAAGTACATACCATACAACGATACCATTCTAGAAACAACTGGAGGCAGAAGAGTACTCTTCTTTTACGCTAACTGGTGTCCAACGTGTATACCAGCAGACAAGAGTATTATGGCTGGAGCTACAAGTATTCCAGATGGAGTGACAGTAATTAGAGTTAACTACAACGATACCGAAACAAGTGAGGCAGAGAAAGCACTTGCCCAGCAGTATGGAGTTACCTATCAGCATACGTATGTTGAGATTGATGGAGCTGGCAAAGAAGTACAGAAATGGAATGGTGGTGGACTTGAAGAATTACTAGAAAGACTGCAATAGGTTAACTATGCTTTTCTTGATACTTTTTGCATTCATTGCTGGTGTAGTAACCGTACTTTCACCGTGTATTTTGCCACTGCTTCCTATCATCTTGTCTTCAACTGATGCATCAGGTAAGCAAAAACCATTAGGTGTGGTGACTGGTTTTGTACTAAGTTTTACTTTTTTTACTCTGTTTTTGTCTACCATTGTGAGTTTGAGTGGGATTTCTGCAGACGCTTTACGTCATTTCTCCATAATTGTGTTGGCAGTGTTAGGCGTAAGTTTACTGGTGCCTTGGGTACAACTACAAATAGAAAAACTGTTTAGCTCGTTTGCAAACCTAATGCCTTCCTCACAAAAGCATGCTGGTTTTATTGGCGGGTTAGTTATTGGTTTCTCTTTGGGACTATTGTGGACGCCTTGTGTGGGCCCCATTTTAGCTTCAGTTATTAGTTTGGCAATCAC
>CAZMZI010000058.1:0-2168 GCA_964570775.1 uncultured Pseudomonadales bacterium
AGTGTTAGTAACTTTACTGCATGTGATTTTGTTTCAAACACAACAAGTTGTATGTTTTTTCTTTGAAAACTGTCTGCAACTACGGTGGGATTTTTTAAACACAGTGCAGCTATAATTTCCTGTTGTGTTTTTGGTGTAGCTGTTGCTGTGAGCGCTAATATGGTTGGCTTTGTTGGTAGTGTTTTAATGAACGTAGCTATCTCTAAGTAATCTGGTCTAAATGACTGTCCCCATTGTGAGATGCAGTGTGCTTCATCTATGACAATGAGTGTAATTGAAAGTTGTGCAATGATAGCTTTGAAGATGCCGTTTTGTAATCTTTCTGGAGCTACATATACTAATTTGTATAATCCCTTCTTACTGTTTTGTAATCGATCGAATTGTTGTGCTGCTGTGAGTGAACTAGTAATATATGTTGCGCTGATACCCTTTTGTACTAAGTTAGCCACTTGATCTTCCATCAGTGAGATAAGCGGTGAGATAACAATGGTGGTACCACTTTTGCACAGTGCGGGAACTTGAAAGCACAGTGACTTTCCTCCACCGGTGGGAAGCAGTGCCAGACAATCTTTCCCTGCTAGCACAGCCTCAATAATTTTTTTTTGCAGTGGCCGAAAGGTATCAAAATTCCAGTATTGTGTAAGAACTGCTTGTGGATCTTTCTGCTGCGTCATGCACCAAGTGTACTAAGTGCTGCTTACATTAAGCGTTACTTTTGTGCGGTAAGTTCTTTGTATCTAAAGCAATCTTTTGTGTGGTCCATTACTAAACCTGTAGCCTGCATGTGCGCATACATAATGGTTGGACCAACAAAAGTGAACCCACGTTTCTTTAAGTCTTTGCTAAGTAAAGTTGCCTCATGAGATACCGCAGGAATTTCCGACAAACTCTCCCACTGATGAATTATTGGAGTGTTGTTAACAAACTGCCAAATATAGTTTGAAAAACTACCAAACTCTAACTGCACTTTTAGAAATGCTTGTGCGTTTTGTACAGCACCTCTTACTTTTAATTTGTTGCGGATAATACCAACATCTGTAAGAATGTTTTCCACTTGCTGGTTTGTAAAAGCAGCAACCTTTCTGGGATCAAAGTTGGCAAAACATCTCTTATATCCTGCTCTTCTTTTTAGAATAGTTTCCCAGGAAAGGCCAGCTTGTGCACCCTCAAGAATGATAAACTCGAATTGTTTTGTGTCATCATGAACTGGTACTCCCCACTCTTCATCATGGTATTTGCAGTACTCAGGATTAGTGAGATTTACCCAGTCACATCGTTTTTTAGTACCCATGTTATTCCTTTAAGTATTTTTTGCGCTTAATTTTTTCTGGTAATAGTGAAGTATCTTTTGGTGGATACATCTCATACCCGTCACCATACCCCTGCTCTTTCATTAATTTTGTTGGTGCATTTCGTAGTTCTAAAGGAATTGGTAAGTTACCGTACTTTTCAACGTCTCGTAGTGCTGCAAAGAACGCGTCATATGCACTTCGATTCTTTGCACACTTACATAAGTACGCAACACCATGCGCTAAATTAATTTGTGCCTCTGGATATCCAATGGAATGCACAGCCTCAAACACAGCATTTGCAACAACTAGTGCGGTTGGTGCTGCAAGGCCAACATCTTCACTTGCAAAGATGACCATTCTACGGGCAATAAACTTTGGATCTTCTCCAGCGCTAACCATTCTGGCTAAGTAGTACAGTGCGGCATTTGCATTACTAGCACGCATCGATTTAATAAATGCACTAATGGTGTCGTAGTGCTCATCACCTTTTTTGTCGTAGTTAATGTTTTGAGACTGCAGTGCTTCTTTGAGTGTTTCAGCGGTAATAGTTTGGTAGAGTGCTGCTGTTTGATCAAGCAGGTTTAGTAGTTTCCTGGCGTCTCCGTTGCTAAAACGTGCTAACCATTCTTTTGCCTCTGTCTCAATTGGTGGGATGCCTAACGCTACTTCAGCTTGGGTGATGAGTGAAAGTAGTTCTTCTTCTGTTAACTGTTTGAGTACAAATACTTTACATCGTGAAAGTAACGCAGAGTTAACTTCAAAACTGGGGTTTTCTGTAGTTGCACCAATTAAAATTAAGGTTCCATCTTCAACATAGGGCAGCAAAAAATCCTGCTGTGCTTTGTTAAACCTGTGGATCTCATCTAAAAACAGCAC
>CAZMZI010000058.1:2268-3514 GCA_964570775.1 uncultured Pseudomonadales bacterium
TAGGTGTCAAGTGAGGTTGGTCGCAGCGATAAAGCTAAATTGGGCATACCCTAATCTAACCCAAAACGGCGTTGAAACTCAAGGGGTAGTTTACTGAGTAAGAATGTGGGCAAACTTTTCTTTAGTTGCTTCAGAGACTGACACTTCTACCATCCCTTTATTAGGTTGGCCATAGTAGACCACGCTACCAAGTGGTGCCAGTAGTACGGCTGCTACTGTCGCTAAGTCTTCCTCACCTTCAACTTTAATGTGTTTTTTTGTTATTGCATCTGTGGAGGCGATGGCTGTAATTAGTTCTGCAGAAATAGTCCCAGCGGGGTTAGCAATAGTAACATCAGGAGTTAAACCTGTAATGACCGGCGAGGTATTTTCTTTTCGTTGTACTTTTCCATCAAAAATTCCTACAGTGTAAGGAATTGCATTGGTAATAAAGAACTCTAAACAAGTATCGCCAACTACAAAACGTGGACCTTTTGGGTGTGAAATTTCTGGGAACAATACGATAGGCCCTTGTGGTTTTGCAAACGCTTCTTTGTGTTTGGCAGTTAAGTGGCTGTGCTGTGTTAGTAGTTGTGAGTACACTAAGCCGGTGCGAGAGATTTCGCCTGCACGAATACGAGTTGACGCAATTGGCTGATCATCCCCAGCTAAAACTAACTCCGTGATGTGTACTGGTAATTCTTGAAGTCTGAGGTTTCTACGTACAACATTAATCTTGTCTGCACCTTTTGCAGTTGCTGTGGTGACAGAAAGTGCATCAACTTTTGTTTCTTCTAATACTGTTGGGCCATAGGTGTCGTAGAGCTCAACTATGGTAACTTGGTAGCCATGTGACTTACAGTAGTTACTTACCGCTCTTGCTCTGTTTCTAAATGGCTCAATCGTGGCAGCATAAGATTTATAGTGTGTGAGTTCTGATGTTGCCAAACCAATGAGTAGCTTTTCAGCCAGGAGTGCTGAGTTATCTAGAAAAAGCTTATGTCCATCATGTAAGTGGTCGAATGTTCCACCCAATGCAATTGTTTTATATTTTTTTCGCGGCATGTGTGTATTATACGTTAACTTTTTGATGTGGCTTTTTAGCTTGATGAAATGCAATGTAGGCACCATATCCAAACAGGAGTGCAGATGCAACAAAGATATTTGACAATCCAGTGAGTATGACGACACTTGCAACAATTGGTCCAAAAATTTGGCCAAGTGAGATGATGGCTTGGTTAATGCCAAGCATTGCGCCTTGGTCTTC
>CAZMZI010000058.1:3614-5023 GCA_964570775.1 uncultured Pseudomonadales bacterium
GGATACACCAAGGGAATCATGATGCCATAGCCTAACGCATTGACTAGCATCACTAACGAAATAATAGCAATTTTTTTGTTTTTCATATGGCTTTGTTTAGATCTGTTTGGGTTGTACTTTTTGTGGGCAATAAGTGAAAAATCACAAAGTGGGCCAGGAAGTGATTATAGCATGCGAGGTGATGGTAGCTGTTAGTCTTTTTATGGTGGCTGTGAAAGTGGTTTGGGAATAGAGAGGCCCCGCGTAAAGCGGGGCCGGATCTTACAGATCTTTTTCTCTTTTTGCCGTTTTAGGCGGTTTCTTCGACGGGGGTGGCCAGGGCGGCCAGTTGGATCCCGGGAACAGCGGTGGCAGAAATGTCATAAAGGACATTTTCTACCTCAACACGTGCGGCATGGGCTTCACCCAGTTCTTTCTGGGCCAAACGTAGTTCGGCCTGAAGGACACGAACTTTTTCCGCGGCGGCGGCTTCACGGGTGGTCGCCTTTTGAACGACTTCGGAGATGGAAGCCTTGATATCTTCCCAGGATTTGCCAGTTGCCACCGACAAAGCGGTGGAGATGGCCGTTAATTGCCGATTGAACTTATCGGTCAGTTCAAATTTGAGGGCGTCGAGACGGGCATTCGCATTTTTGTTTGTGGTCAAACCAAAGAGACTCATAATAAACCTCCGGAGTGCCTAACTTAGGCATAAAGGAATTGAAAGAGAAAAACAGATCTGTTAAAGAGTTTTGCTTTTTCCACGATTTAAATGTTGACCAAAATGTCAATAATTGGGTTTTTTGAGCTAGTTGTGCAAGTGATACACTTTACCATTTAACTTAATAAGTTGTTCTTTTTCTAAAGCTTCAATGCTGCTGTCAAAATAAATCATATTTCCCTTAATTTTTTTCCTTAGTTCACTTTTACTTAGTAGTTCATTTTGGGTAAGTAACCGTAAAATTTCTCCTCTCACCTGCCTAGGTGATCCTTCGAATTTTGATTGGATAGTATGATGTTTGCTCTTTCTTGAAGGGTTTGGTACTACTGTTTTGAGGTATGAGCCATAGTCCATGAGTGCTGCATACCACTCTCTAGGGTTGGGCCTCCAGATGCATCTGGTGATAATTGGTAGAATGACATCATCATGAATATTTTCTTCTTGTTGAAAAAAATGGTAGAGAAAGACGGTACGAATATTGGTTTCTATAACTACTTCTGGATTATTAAAAGCAAACACACTTACGGCACTTGCAGTATAAGGTCCAACACCTGGGAGTGTTTGTAGCGTTTCTAGTGTGATGGGAAATACTACCTTCCACTTTTCTTTTACCTCTTTAGCAGTTAGCCATAAAAATTTGGCACGACGGTTATATCCCAAGCCTTGCCAGAGAGTGAGAACCTCAGCCAGTGTTGCTTGTGACAAATGG
>CAZMZI010000059.1:0-4750 GCA_964570775.1 uncultured Pseudomonadales bacterium
TAGCAGGCTTGTTGGCAAACCACACATTCAGCTTATTCGAGAGTTTGGGACTCTCGACTTTGGTTTTCATTTTATTTTAGGATATGAGAGATCGCTGTGGTTGATAAACAAGAGTTCGAAGTATGTATTCACTAATTCGAGGACTATGAGGGATTACTATAAAACGTATATTGATGATAACAAGTTAGATTACATTTACCCAACTATTTTTAGTGCAAAATTAAATAGAAGTGACAAAAATGCAGTACACTTTACTTCCAAAAAATCATTTAAAGTACTTGTTCTAGGAACAATTGTAGAGGCAAAAGGACAACTCCAGGCAGTAAAAGCAGTGAGTTTGTTATTTAAAAAAGGATATGAAGATATGGAGCTTGTTTTGGCAGGAAAGAAGCAATCTGAAGAATATTTCAGTCAAATTTTAGAAGAAAGGAACAAAAATAAGGAGCTGATTGATAACATTCATCTTATCGATCACTTGGAGAACCCATTTAGTTTGCTTCGCGAGGCAGATGTGGTATTGATTTGTTCTAAAAATGAAGCATTTGGGAGAGTAGCCGCTGAAGCAATGCTGTTTGGCAAAGCAATAATTGCTACAAGATCTGGTGCTAATCTTGAATTGTTTGATGATGAAGTGAGTGCCTTACTTTACTCACCCGGTAATGCTAATCAGTTAGCTGAAAAGATTGAGAGACTATATAAAGATAGAACCTTGTTAGAAACGTTAGGTGAAAATGCTTTTGCTCGTTATACAAATAATGTACGTAGTAAGATGGGCTCAGAACCACTACTAATAGTAGTGCAAAAAATAGTAGGGAAGTAAAGGCAGTATTAAGTGATGGACCACCATATGGACCTAACCAAACTAGAACATCATACGTTTAAAACCTCTCAAGATTTTGAAACGTGGTTGGCAGAGCATCATCAGAGTGAAACTTCTGTTGTGCTCAAAATGTACAAAAAGAATAGTGGTGTGCCAACGATAACATACGCCGAAGCGCTGGACGTAGCGCTCTGTTATGGTTGGATTGATGGGCAGATGAAATCATTGGATGTGCAAAGTTTTGTTCAACGGTTTACTCCACGTAGACCCAAAAGTATGTGGTCTAAACGAAATCGTGAACACATCCAACGTCTTCAAGCAGCGGGTCGAATGACAACGGCAGGTCTAGCTGAGGTTGAGCGAGCTAAAGCTGACGGACGTTGGGATCAAGCGTATGATCCTCCCAGCCAACTAGAAATTCCAGCTGATTTTTTGAGTGAACTTGATAAAAAGCAAAAAGCGAAAACCTTTTTTGATACTCTTAATAGGACCAATCTCTATGCCATTGCGTGGAGAATTCAGACTGCTAAAAAACTCGAAACCAGACAAAAACGAATTGCAGAGATTATTGAAAAGTTAGCTAAAGGCGAAAAATTTCACTAGTGATCTCAAGTGGGCTGTACTTGTGAAGCCTCTGCATTAAGTTCATACTCAAGATACATGAGAGATTTCTTTAAACTTACTACCTCTGTAATTGGTTGTGAATTAGTAGGGTTGTTGGGAACTCCATTTACGATTTCTGCTATCCCAACTTGGTACGTAACCTTAAACAAACCTTTCTTTGCACCACCAAACTGGATGTTTGCACCAGTTTGGACACTATTATATTTTTTGATGGGAGTTGCTTTTTTCTTAGTGTGGAAGCAAGGTTGGCATAAGAAAAAGATCAAAACAGCTGTTACGTTCTTTCTTGCACAGCTTGCACTTAATTTTCTTTGGTCACCTATTTTTTTTGGACTAAGGTCCCCACTTCTAGGGCTTATTGTGATAGTGGCGATGTGGGTGTTGATTATACTGACCATGAAAAAGTTTTTTGCCGTATCACGGTTGGCATTTTTTCTACTAATGCCGTACTTGCTTTGGGTTAGTTTTGCTACCCTGCTCAATGCTGGAATAGTTTTATTAAATTAATCCAATTATTCACCACCACATCACAAAGATGGAACTGTACATAAGACAAAGCAAGTAGCCGAAGCCGATACCCAAGACCACTTATAACTTTTTTTGATTTCTTTGCTTAGTTACTTAATTCTTTTGCAGTTTTTGGCACCCATATAGATCATGAATCCCAGAATAACACTGACAATGAGTAACCCCTGTGGCTCAGTGAGCACTTTCATGAGTGGAGTATTCTGCTTAAACAGCAGATGAAATACAACCGAAATGGGAAACATCCACCACAGCCAAGTTGTCCAAGGAATATGAACGTGAAGTTTGACAAAAAGTTTAGTCAACAATGGTGACAGTAAAAACATTCCAATATACCCAAGTACTGTGTCAAAAACAGCAAATGGGCCAATGCGAACTTGGCGAAGAAGTGTTATGTAATCCATACTTACACTGTACACCTATTTCGGTTGCATATGGGAACAATGATATCTTGAAGAAGCGAAGACTTAATTGAACCATTTTAGTTAAGAGGTATGGCTAAACCTTTGTCACGCAAGTATTGGGATATGGCCACATTAATTGATGCAGTTAGCTGTACTGCATCATCACCACCAGTACCGTTTGGATTGAATGTCACTCTAAATATTCGTTGATCTTGGTATGTTGGTGTTAATTTGAAACGATTAACAATGTTAAATTCAAGTTTTGAATTATCATTGAGTCTTGAACCAACTCTCATACCATAATGACGTCCCTGAGTATACTCTGCATCAGGATCTAACTCTGCTTGTAAAGTTGTATACAGTTCTTGAACTCTTCGTGCATATGCTTCAGGATTATTTTGAATAAGACTATACTCTTTGCCCCCAGCTAACTCAAAGTAAATGTGTACTATGTCTGCAAAGACGTCGGGTGTTAGGAGGTCGAAGGCAATACCAACGTTTGATTCTGAGTGTGGTTCATTCTCAATTGTCATATTATTTTGGCGGTGTCTGTTTGAAAATATCCGAACGGAACTCTCTGGACTCGGCGGGCGGAATTCCCCCCACACCCCCCTTCCGCCCGCCTCGCCTTGCCTGCCCGACCGAAACTCTTGAGTGAAGGCGGGAACCGGAGCGGAAAGGACGATTTTAAGTTTTTCTTTGGCGGCAAATTCTTTTTGTAATTTACCAAGCCAGTTTTTGCTTATTACTAAGGATACAAATATGTCTGCCACAAACTTGCAGTGAGTTCATCTTGCGTTTTGTTTCTTCGTGTAAATAGGATACCTGTTGTCGAGTTTGGGTTATAGCTACAGGCCGCGGAACCAAGTTCGTTGGCTTGTGAATCTTTTACTACTGCGTGTATTGCCACATTACCAGAGGAATCTTTCATTAAACCAGGATTTTCCAGCGATTCTATTTCGAGCGCAACACACCCCTTGTGATTGTAATCTCCCGCTTGTTCATTCCAATCGTCCGGAGATGCAATTAAGAGCAGGCCGCCTTGTTTGCCGGGTGCGATATCAATCTGAGTCAGACGTGCGGAATTCAGAAGTAATGCTTCGGCGTGACCAGCCAATTTCCCTTTGTATTCCCACCTCCATGATTCTGGCAAACCATTGGGCCGAGTCGCGAAGACATGCACAGAGTCTCTTGTGATGTCTGACCTGTTCCTCAAGTGAAACGAAACCATGGTCAAATATAATGTGTCGTTTTCAAAGTAAAGGCTGGGTTCATTCCAAAAAAACGATTTACGATCGAGCACCCCTATATCGTCTGGTATTAAAGGCTGGTTAAAACCCCATTCTTTGGCGGTTGTACCGCCCCCCAAAACAACATGGGGCGCTGTGGCTAGTTTTGTTGGATCATCGGCTTGATAGACTCTAATATGAAAAGAGTCGGATGGTCGTGCCGCCATACCTCCCTGTTCAGGAACAAAATAATTGAGAGTTACTCCATACCATGTCGTTTGTCCATTTGATGTTACCGGCAACATATTCATCACCTCGTAATCTAGATATCCTGATTGCGAAGACTTAGCTGGATTTGCCATGGGGGTCGCGGTGAATAATTTGGTGACAAAGTTCCATGTGATTCCCTTGTCCGGTGATTTCGCAAGGTGGATATCAACACTAGGGACAGGCTTTTTATTAGAAAATTTTAGATGAGGCCACGAATAAACCATCCACAATATTCCGTTTGAATCTTCTCGTATACTTGGATCCGCGTAACCGCCGAATGGACTCTTTTTGCCGTTTGGAAGTAAATACTTTTGATCACCCTGAATGATTAATTCTTTACAGCTTTGCCCATTATCACAGTCAACGGTTTCTGTTTTGGTCTCCTTTGGTGGTGGAGAATTTTCGACATAAGAGATGTTAGAATTTACTGTTGCTGGTTGTTGCGTTACCTGATTATTTTTTGATATACGCGCAGTGATAGCGAATAAAACAAGGGATACGATTGCTATCAATCCAAAGGTTGCACTAATCTTCTTTCTTGTCATTTCAATTCTAATAAAACGAGAAAAGCCGACTGGCTTAGTCAATCCAATAATCAACATGCTGAACGATACGAAGAAAAAAAATAAAAACAGAATAAACATGGTTATTATTTCAGTAAATCCTCTACGGAAACTCCTAGTGCTTTTGCAATTTTAGCGATAACCTGAACACTCGGCTTCTGCACAAAATCGCCCTCAATCTTGGTAAGGGTAGTGTGCTTCACGCCGGATTTTCTCACTAAGTCGTCTTGGGTCAAGCCAAGCTTATTTCGTGTCTTTTTGATATTTTCGCCAATCGTTGCCATAGTTTCAATACTTTGATATCATTACTTGTGT
>CAZMZI010000060.1:0-4565 GCA_964570775.1 uncultured Pseudomonadales bacterium
AGAATCAGAGTTTTTAAAAATCTCAGATAGATTGGCATATAAGGCTATTTCACATCATGAGCGCTTAGAGTTGTACTATGAATTGTTGCTCTATTGGTTAACCTACTTTGACAACCATAAAATTGATTTAGTAGTTTTTTCGCAGTCACCGCATACTGGTTTTGATAATGTTCTCTATGCAGTTGCGCAGAAAAAAGGTATCCCGCTTTTAGTTTCCATACCCACTCTTATTTCTGACACCATTCTCATGCAACCAGGTATCTGGAATACAAAAAAAATTCCAAGTTACTTTCAAAAAAATGCTAACACACAGACTCTTAAAAAGATGCTCAAGCCTCTTGTTGCACAAAGTATCAAATCACAAGGCAATTGGTTAAAAATAGGAAAAGATATCAACAGTAGAGTTGTTGCTAATAATAAAGGAAATGTTGTTGTTAGAACGTTATTAAGAGGTCTTAAACTGTTTGTAACTAATCCGATTCAAATGCTAACAGCATGTACTGAATACTCAAAAAACTCTGGATTTGTTTTTAATGGATATCACACTAAAGCTAAAGAGTTTGTAATTACGTGTTTGCACTACCCTGCCAAAAAGGCTTTAGCAAAGTACTATCAATCAGTAGCTATTACTCCCAACCTAAAACAAAAATACATTTATTTTTCTTTACACTATCAACCAGAAAGAACAACAATGCCAGAAGGTGGCGTGTATGAGTGGCAGTATTTAGCAATTCGCACAGTAGCACTGGCACTTCCTAAAGGCTGGAAGCTGCTTGTAAAAGATCACCCTCGTCAGTTTTCACTCAATGATGTGAGAACGAATAACTTTAGGAGCAAGCAGTTTTATACCAAAATTACAGCTCTTCCCAATACTTTCTTGGTGCCCTTTGATATGGATAGTAAAGAACTTATACAGAAAGCACAACTAACCGCCTCTATTCAAGGAAGTGTGGGTTGGGAGAGCTTACTTGAGCGTAAACCAACTTTGGTTTTTGCCTATGCTTGGTATGCTGCTTGCAACAGTTGCTTTGTTGTTACTTCAACAAAAAGTTGCATTGCTGCAATTGGGCTAGCACTTGCAAAAAAGCCGACTGACGTTTACCTAGATTTGCTTAAATTTTTAGTCTATACTCAGGACCACTTTGTAACTTCGGCGTTTTTAGAACAGCCAGCTAGAGAGTCTTTACAAGACTATGCCGTTTTGTTACAAAATGGTGCAGAAGAAATAGAACGCTACTATGTCAAAACGAGCAAAAAACTCAATAGATAGTAAAACAATTTTAATTACTGGAGGCACCGGCTCTTTTGGTAAGGTGTTCACTAAACACATCTTAGACAACTTCAATCCTGAATCAGTTCGTATTTTTAGTCGCGATGAGCTAAAGCAGTGGCAGATGAAACAGCAGTTTGCAGGTCACAAACAGTTTGGTAAATTGCGATTTTTTATTGGAGATGTTAGAGATCCACAAAGAATTTCAAGGGCTAGTCACAATGCAAATGTTATCATTCATGCTGCAGCACTCAAACAGGTTCCGGTATGTGAGAACGATCCAATTGAGGCTGTGCGAACCAATATCCATGGTGCTATTAATGTTATAGATGCAGCTCTGGATAACAATGTAGAAAAAGTTATTGCACTGAGTACAGATAAAGCGTCGCAACCTATTAACTTATATGGTGCAACTAAGTTATGTTCTGATAAGTTGTTTGTACAGGCAAACAGTTATAGAGGTACAAAACCAACACAATTTAGTGTAGTAAGGTATGGCAATGTTATGGGTAGTAGAGGCAGTGTTATACCACTCTTTTTGGAACAAAAGAAAACGGGAACACTTACTATCACTGATGCAGCTATGACACGTTTTTGGATTACATTACCTCAAGCTGTTGAGTTTGTAATGTCATCTCTTCGCTCAATGCAAGGTGGTGAGTTGTTTATACCCAAAATTCCAAGTATGACTGTAACAGCCCTAGCTCAGGCAATAGCTCCTGAAGCAAAAATTAAAATCATTGGACTGCGTCCTGGCGAAAAAATGCATGAGAGTTTGATTAGTGCTGATGAATCTATAAACACGTATGACTTAGGAGATAGATACTTACTTGAGCCGCTCGATTTGATTACCTGGAATAGTACATTTAAATATCCATATGCAAAAAAACGCGTTGCTGACGGGTTTTCGTATACTAGTTTAAACAATACTCATTTTTTAAGTGTTAAAGATATGCAAAAAATGTTAGCATCACTTGGAGCAAGTTTTGCAGCATAAGTATGAGAATACTCCCTTACGGTAAACAACAAATTAGTAAAGCAGATATCCAGGCAGTATCTCGAGTACTTAGTTCAGAGTTTTTAACTCAAGGCCCTGTTATTGCTCAGTTTGAAGAAGCACTTGCTAAATATGTAGGCTCGAAATTCTGTGTGGTAGTGAACTCAGGTACTGCAGCTTTACATGCAGCATACTTTGCTTGTGGGATAGAAGCCGGCGATGAAGTGATAACTAGCCCGCTTACGTTTGCTGCTACCAGCAATGCTGCATTGTATCTAGGAGCTACAACAACATTTGTTGATATAGATCCCGTACACGGAAATATTTCTACAAGTGAAGTAGTTAAAAAAATATCCAAGAAGACAAAATGTGTTGTTCCCATTCATTACGCTGGATTACCAACAGACGTAGCAGCATTAGCAGCAGTGAAGAAAAAGTTTCCCAAACTAAAAATAGTTGAAGATGCATGTCATGCATTGGGAGCAGTATACAAAGGCAAAAGAGTTGGTTCATGCCAGTATAGTGACGCTGCTGCGTTTAGTTTTCACCCTGTTAAGCATATAACAACTGGTGAAGGTGGTGCAGTATGCACCAATGATCCTAAAATATACCAAAAACTGCTGCAATTTAGAACCCATGGGATTACTAAAGATGTTTCATTATTAAAGCAAGAAAATGAGGGTGACTGGTATCATGAAATGCAACTCTTAGGGTTTAATTATCGTATGTGTGATATTCAGGCTGCGTTAGGACTTTCACAGTTGCAAAGAATCGAAAAATTTATACAAAAACGAAGACAAATCGCAAAGTGGTATGCCACATTCTTTGCAGGTAATGAGTATTTTGAGATACCAACAGATACTTTAGATGCAACTCATGCGTATCATCTCTACCCAATAGTATTAAAACCGAACTACAGACAGTTTAGAAAAAAACTTTTTAATGAGTTTAAGAAAAATGGGTTGGGTGTACAAGTACACTACATTCCTGTATATCTACACCCATATTACAGACAATTGGGTTACAAGCCTGGTTTGTGTCCTAAAGCTGAGATGTGGTATCAGGGAGAAATTAGCTTACCTATGTTTGTAGATATGAAAAAATCAGATGTATCCTATATTGCGAAAGTGGTAGAGACAGCGTGTAGCAATCTATAATGTATGTCACAGTTAGAAAAACTTGCACTTGGTACCGTTCAATTTGGTTTACCGTATGGTATTGCTTCAAAAGTACAAACAGCGGTAGAGTACCAAGAAGTTACTCATATTATTTCGAGTGCGCTATCACATAACATTACTGTGCTCGATACTGCTCAAGCATATGGAAATAGTGAAGAAGTACTGGGCACCTATATTCGTGAATATACACCTCAAGTTGAACTCGTTTCAAAAATGCAGGCACATAGCAGGCAAGAAGCGGAACTAGTGTTTGCGAGAAGTCTTGAAAAGCTTGGTGTCAAACAATTGTATGGATATTTACTGCACAGATTTGCTCAATACGAAGAGAGCCCAGAAATATTTGACGTTCTTCTAGAACAAAAAAAAGCACTCAAAGTGAGAAAAATTGGTTTTTCACTCTACTATCCCTACGAACTAGAAAAAATTTTTCAAGACAAAATTCCTTTTGATCTTGTGCAAGTTCCCTATAGTCTTTTTGACAGACGTTTTGAACCATACTTTGCACACCTCAAAGAACTTGGTGTTGAAGTACACGTTCGTTCTGTTTTTTTACAAGGGTTACTCCTTCGAGATCCAGTACTGTTGCCAAGTTTTTTTGACCCAATTAAGCCTGTTATTATGGAATTAGGTGCTGTTGCTAAAAAAAATGGTGCATCAGTTCACGCCTTGGCACTCCTATTTGCACTCACAAACCCTTATGTAGATAAAGTAGTAGTTGGTGTACATACTCACTTACAGTTGCAAAACCTTATCCAGATTGCCAGCGGTGTCGAATTATCTGGGTTAGAGTTACAGCAGCTAGAAGTATTTTCACAAACAAATGAAGATATGCTCGTACCAATGAGATGGCCAACATGAAAAATACTAAACTTGGTGTAATAGGTTTAAGCAAGGGCAACGGACACCCTTACTCTTGGTCAGCAATATGTAATGGGTACAATGAGGCCATAATGGCCCGTTGTCCATTTCCTGTTATTCCCGAGTACCTTTCGCAGCAGTCGTTCCCAGAGGCAAAAATTCCAAATGTACAAGTTACACATATATGGACCCAAGATAAAAAGGTATCTTCACATGTTGCTCTAGCAAGTTATATAGCTGATATTGTGGCACATCCAGAAGA
>CAZMZI010000061.1:0-4502 GCA_964570775.1 uncultured Pseudomonadales bacterium
AGAGATGTACTACTCAACATCACACAGCTCTACAGCTCATTAGGAGAAGAGAACCAAGCACAGTTTTATCTACAACAAGCCAAAAAAACCGATCCAAACAACGTACTTTTTCAACAAATAGCACAAAATTAACCTCCTGTACTAGTTGACAACGACCTATAAAGTTGTATAGTGCATTTCGTGTATACTAGCTCTGTAGGGTAGAGTAGTAAAAAACATAAAGTAGCTAGAAAAATAGGTTTACCGATATGACAGATAAAGTCACATTCAACGTTGCAACTCGAGATTTAAAGACAAAAACAAGTAAAGTACGTAAAATGGGAAAAACACCCGCTAATTTGTATGGCTTAAACAAAGATTCACAACAAATAAGCATTGATACAAACGCGTTTGTTAAACTCTATAATAAACAGGGTGATACTGGACTTTTTTACTTAGAAATTGATGGCGCAAAAGAACAACCAGCTCTCGTTGACGAAGTTTCATATGGCCCAGTTTCCAAAACGTTATTACACGTTGCTTTTAAGCGCGTAAACTTGATGGTTAAGGTAACTGCTCCAGTTCCAGTTGTTTTAGTTGGTGAAAACACCATTCCTGAAACAGTGGTCTCATTAGTTAAAGATGAAATTGAAGTTGAAGCACTTCCAGCCAACTTACCTGAAAAGTTTGAAGTTGATATTTCAACACTTACCGAGGTAGATCAAATGATTACTCTTAATGATTTGTCTTACGACAGAAGCAAGGTTGAACTTGTTCTTGATGAAGATGTCGATCCAGCTTCAGAGGTTGTGGTTGTTCTTCAAGCAGTTAAAGAAGAAGTCGTTGAAGTTGCTCCAGCTCCAGAGGATGCAGCTGCTGATTCAACTACAGAAACTGCTACAAACACTAACGAAAAATCAGATTCTTCTGAAGAAAAAACAGAGTAGTACTTTCACTGTTTAGTTATTTAAACTCCACACCATAAAAACCATGGTTTGTCTGTTTGGATGTATCAAACACAATTCCCCTTGGTGTTACTTCAGCTTGTGGTGCAATTAATGCAGGCCGCAACTCAGGGGAGGGGACTACAGTAAATGTATGTGCTATGTCTGTACCAGACTGTTCCTGGTTAAAAAATGCATACGCAAACTCACTCGAATCTGGTAGTGGCACTGTATACGAAACAACCACTTCTGTTTGTCCTTTTACTGGAACAGTAACCAAAAATCCTAATAAACTTCTACCTTGTTCAACACGTTCAATTCTGTCTGAAAGAGGCACTTTTTGTGCATTAATTTCCACATTTGTTACTTTGGCAGAAGGGGAGATATAAAAACGGTAATATGCCTTGTAGTCACCCTTGGGCCATGAGTTTGACTGTGCGGTGTTTTCAATTCTGATTGTTCTGGTATGAACCGCACTGCCTTGAGTAACATGTACAACATGATCAACCGTTTCTTCCAAATAATAGTTAGCTTTGTTCACACCAACATTTGCAGCAACTTGAGCTACTACGTCGACAAAGCATGACTCTGAGGCAAATTGTGATGGACAATCCGGTTTGACTAATCCACCGTTCCACTTAATTGTGGCTAGTGCATCTTGCACCGTTTGATCTTTGGCATATGCCAAAATTTGATTTTCCTCTAAACCTTCTGCCAGAGCAGATACAAAACCAACTACTTTATCTTCTTGGATACCCTGTATTTTAGTTACTACTTGTTCAAGAACCATTGCTCCATAGTCCTTGGTTTGTGACGAGTTAACCAATACTACTTCAGAGTGAAACTCCATTCTTTCTTTAAGGTTTTTTCCTGTCAAAACTTCGTTATATTGTGGCACTTCAACTGGGCCAAGGGCGTCAATTAGTGTTGCAAGAGAGTTGAGGTTTACCGCAAGGATTCCATCCACTTGTGTCCCTAGTGATTTTTCAATATACCACGACATTTTTTGCGATGTAGCAACGAAATCTGGGTTCCAATTACTATCTCTAAAAAACCATTGTTGTTCACCTAAAAATCGTTGTAGGTCGTCTGGTGGCACAACCGTTCCGGATAGCCGTGCATCAACTTCATAGCTGCTATACACATTGTGAGAAATGAGCGCTCCATTTTCGAAATTTAAAAGGGCAATTGCTTGAATAAAACCACCAGTTGGTCTGAGTTCTTGGTTGTTCTGCAACACTAAAACATAGGTTTTCTTGCCTGTGCCGTCGAACAACGTCTCGAGTAGGGGAGTAACTTGACGTTGAAGTACCAGTGTACTTCGTAAGTCATTTATTTTTTTGCCATAGGTATCCATAAGTTGCTGTTTTTCTTCCGAATTACCAGCAAACGATATGGTGTCTAAACCTGCTTGTACAAGTGAGAGGTTTTCATATGCTGTTTGGGCTTCAGATGTCATTTTTTGGGCAAGGGTACCTAATTCACCATTAGATCTACCAACTAACAATAAAAAGAGTGAAATAACGTCCTTGCGAGCTTGTGCCAAAAATGAAGACATACTAGATAGCTCGCTTGTAATAGATACTAGGTGTTCAGCATCACCAATTGCTGCTAAATCAAACACCGAACCATATGCTGTTGCTTGCAGTTCAAGAAACGATGCCGTTTTGCGAAGTTCTTTCCACTCATCTTCTGCAACCGAGTTTGTCTCCACCGCTACCTTAGCTACCGATAGCAATTGTTGTTTCAGTGCAAACTGTGTTCCCATAAATACAGCAATTAAAAAGAGTACTGCAAAACCTACACCAATAAACCCTAGGCCACCGTAAAACAACACTTTTTTTCGTTTAGACTTTCCTGTTTGGACAAGCTCTGTTTTAGCCATTTGCTGTACTCGAGTTATCTTTTCAACAGAGCGAGGAGTGTTAAAAATGGACTGCAACTCCTGGTTAATATCAAGGTTCTCCGATTGTTTCTGTTCTTTAGGTTGTGAAAATTCGACTACAGGACGAACGGGAGGTTTTATAAATTCTTTTTCTTCTTTGAGAATGGGTGCCGGCTGTACCTGTATTTGAGGTTGAACAGGTATTGACTGCTGTTCTTTGGTTTGTTTTTTATCTGGAGAGCTTTCAACCACAACTACTTCGTTTTTTTCAACTACAGCTTGTGGCTCTTCAACTTTGGGCAAGTTTCTGACAAATGCGTCTGCAATAACATATGGAGAAGTGCTAGAAACTTCTATTTCAGTCACTACAAAAGGCAGAACTGTAACAGTCTGTACTTTTTCAACTTGTACATGCAAGTGTTTCCTAAAGTAGGCAGCATATAACTCGGCAATTTTAGCAACTAAAAGAGTAGCTTCAACTGCAGTACCTTTAAGGTGGATGCTATTTCCATCACCTGGTCTAAAAATATACTGCAGCACCGTTTTGGCTAAATCTTCTGGTGTTTGTAAATAAAAACGGTGTTGAGGATCGAGCAGAACTCCTTGTGAAACTTCATCAATACAAAAGGTAAGAGAAAAAAGAGGCGAATGCACTAAATCTTGAGCAAACACAAACAAAGAGCTAGAAAAAGTGCTGTTCAAATCTAATATGACGTGTTGTTGTAACTCAGTATGAGCTTTCCACGTAGCATAGCGTTTTTCAAACAAGCCTGGAGCCAAGCCTTCACTTATTGGCACAATTAGAACTGTTTTTTGTGCATAAGGTTCTAGTAAAGATTTGGTGTTTTCATATTCTTTCGTAAACGCTTTTAAAGGATCAACTATCCAAAGACATTTGTATGATTCAAGCAAAGCAACCGTTTGAAAGGGGAGTTCAGACTCTTCAACTTGAAGTACCTGCAGTCCTAATCCTGAAATTGCTGCAGCTAGTGCCGACGAAACTAACCCTCGAGTTCCAATAACCAAAACTCGGGGCGCATCTGAGTCTAGTTGAGTAACTAACTGAGGCACCATACGTACTTTCAGTACCATTGTAGGTTACTTAGCTAGGTGAGGGAAATGAGCAGAATAGTTTAAGAAAGGTGAATATCTAGTGCTTGGTTTACCAAAGCATCAGCTTGTTTGTTCTGTTCTCTTGGCACGTACGTAAAATTGGACTGTAACGAAAGCTCTGATAATAGGTTCCAACATGCTGCTGCAAGTGCTGCCATTCTTGGTTCTTTAATTTTCCACTGTTTATTGAGTTGGTTAACCACTAGCTGTGAATCAAGACACCATGTTACAGCGGTGATTTTGTTGGTTTTAGAAAATGCTTGCAACCATTCAAGTGAACGAAAAACTGCAGTATATTCTGCTTCATTGTTTGTTCCAATACCAAGATACTCAGAAAAAGAATGTATCTCTTTTTTTTCGTTCATTTCTTTTTGTAATTCAAACACAACACCACCTATAGCAGAGTGTCCAGGATTACCTCTTGAGCCTCCGTCTGTAAATATTTGCAACTGCATAGGTTAATCTTTGCGCTTGATAGTGAGTTTTCTGTCTTTACCTTCACCTTCAGATACACTCTCTAAACTAGAAAAATCCTCGTTTGCCGAAAGGCAAGAGTGGATAACAAATCGTTCATGAGCGGG
>CAZMZI010000062.1:0-4491 GCA_964570775.1 uncultured Pseudomonadales bacterium
TGCTTGCCTTTGGCAAATCCAGACCAACTTCAACCATTGGGGTGGTAATAAGAATGTGGATTTCACCCGCATATAACGCTTCAATAACGTTACTTTTTTCCTGTTTTTTTTGCCTGCCGTGCAGGAGTCCAAGTTTGAGATTTGGAAATGAGGGTGCATAAAATGCTTGTAATTTTTCAAACGTTTCAGCTGCAGCGGCCACGTTTTCTAAGGCTTCATGTTCAGATGGATCAATAAAAGGACACACCACAATTGCCTGTTGGCCATGGGTGAGTACTTCTTGTGCCATCCAGGTGAGGGAGTCTTCTCTCTTCTCTTCTCCAATGAGCCATGTTTTAGTGAGCTTTCTCCCTTTAGGTAATTCATCAATGACACTCAGACCTAAATGAGAAAAAAGCGTGAGTAGTAATGTCCTGGGAATTGGCGTGGCGGTCATGGTAAGCACATGTGGCATGTACGTTAAATGCAAAGCTTCGGAGCGTTGAGTTACTCCAAACCGGTGCTGTTCGTCATAAATGACTAATGCAGGCTGTATGTTTTGAAATGCGTTTATAACGGCATGAGTGCCAACATATAAACTGGGAGTAGAAAAGTTTTTTGTCTTTACTGCTCCAGTTAGTAGTACCACTGGCGTTTGGGGGAAGAGGGCTTGTAATGTTTGTGCATGTTGCCCTGCCAAGATTGCAGTGGGTGCAATAAGTGCTGCACTTCTACCCTGAGAAACACAGATGCTGGCTGCTAATCCTGCTACCACTGTTTTGCCAGATCCAACGTCACCAATGAGTAGCCTATTCATTGGGGTGGTTTGTGTAAGCTCTAATAAGAGTGTTTGTGTCACTGCTTTTTGTGGTGCTGTTAGTTCAAACGGGATAGCATTAGGAATGTGAGAGAGTATCTGTTCCCAGTTGCCTTGTGGAACAGTGAATGAGGGTGCAGTGTGAATGGTTTTCCACTCCTCTTTAATAGTGTTTGAAGTAGCAATTAACGTGAGGAGTTCTTCTAAGGCTAAACGATTGCGAGCACTAATGATGTCATCTTCTGATGGTGGAAAATGAATTGCTGCAAGAGCGGTTGCCAGTTGTGGCTGGTTACGTAGTGCTGATACTTCACTTGGTGCCAAAGTAAGATTATCAGTGATTTCTTTAAGGATGCGACGCAGTGAGCCCTCTTTAAGTGGAATAGTGCTGCTGTAGTGTGGAACCAATCTATTTGTGTGGATGGTGTTGTCTGAAACTTTTTCTATGACTGGTTGTGTAATGGACTTGTATTTTGTACTGACTTTGCCACTAATGTAGTACTCTCTGCCCTCAGTAATATTGCTTACCACATGTGGGTTGTTAAACCACATGAGTTTTACGGTGCCGGTACTGTCGGTAGCTTTTGCAGATTGGATACTTTTTCTGCCTTTATAAAATGTTTTTGCGGCGGTGATGGTAGCCTGGATAGTAACCAATTGCTCGGGTGGAGCTTGGGCAATAGATACAAGCTGTGATCTATCTTCATACCGGAGTGGTACAGCTAAGAGTAAGTCTTTTACCGTATGAAATTCCTTTTTTGCTAGTGCTGTGGCACCAGCCTCACCTATGCCTTTAACAGCAAGCAATGGGGTAAAAAGGGTGTACATGGTTTGTTAGAGCAAGAATAAGCCGCTTGCCAAACTACTAAGAATCAAACCAAGAATGATGAGAATAACAAACACGTTTACTATTTTCTTTTTTGTTGCTTTTTTCATAGTGTTAGCTAGCTACTGTAATGGTAAAGTATGCACGTTTTCCAACGCGTACATGAGTGACTCTTTTTGAAGGTTCACTGAGTACAAGCATGGTTGCGGGATCTGTTGGGCGGCTTGTTGTGTTGTCAGAGTAAAAAAGCTCTACAGCACCTTGCCCAATAAGCCTGCGTAGTTGTGAACTACTTTCTTGTGGCATGCATGCTTTGACACAGTCTAGAACGGTGATGGGATCTTCTTGCAATGTTATTTCTGGCATGGCGGAGGGAAGCTCTTTTTTTTGCACGGTGGACTCAAAATGTTCCTCTGCAGCTTGTGCATCTTGGGTTGAGTGGTACATTTCTGTAATAACAAATGCTAAGCGTTTTTTAAACTGCATGGGATTTTGACCGGCTGCAATTGCATTTTCCATGGTATCAATATCACTTTGTGTGACATTTGTAAGCACGGTGAAGTACTCAATAATCATGTCATCTGCAACAGACATGAGCTTGCCATACATGTCCTTAGGATTTTCAGTTAGAGCAATAAAATTGCCATATGATTTGCTCATCTTTCTACCATCAGTACCATTAATGATGGGTGTAGTGAGTACCCACTTCTCTTTGTTGTGGTACTGACGCTGTAAAGCTCTACCCATCATCATATTAAATGTTTGATCTGTCCCACCAATTTCTAAATCAACGTCCATAGCAACAGAGTCATATCCCTGGAGTAGCGGGTACATAATTTCATGGCCGTGAATAGGCAAGTTTTGTTTGAGGCGTTCTTGGAACATGTCGCGCTCAAGCAACTGCTGGACGGTGGTTTTAGCCATGAGTTTTACAATCTCGGCATAGCTTAGCTTGTCTAGCCAGTCACCGTTGTATCTAATTTGGATTTTAGAAAAGTCGAGTACTTTGCTTGCTTGTTCTTTCCAGGTAGTGAAGTTTTCGGCAATTTCTTGATCGGTTAGCTCTGGGCGGGTGGTATCTCTGCCTGTTGGGTCACCAATCTTGACTGTGCCATTTCCTATAAGCAAAATTACTTCATGTCCAAGGAGTGAAAACTGTTGCAGTTTTCTAAGCACTACACTGTGACCTAAAGTTAGTAATGAGCCAGTTGGGTCGATACCAAGATAGATTCGTAGCTTTCTACTTTGCAAAGCCTCACGAAGTTCTTTTTTTCCTGGCAGAACTTCTGCAACTCCCCTAGTAAGTACTTCATCAAGTGAAAATTGTTCTGACTGTGTCATACAGATGTATTGTACAGCTTAGCGCTGTTCTTTTCTTGATGCTTTCATGATGAGTTCAAATATCTGTTCAACATACTCTTCTGGCAGGTCATGGAGCTTTGCTCTTTCTCTCATGTTTGTTATAACTTGGTGTTCGCGCTCGTAGTCTCTTACTTGCAGTCCTAACTCTTTTTTGAGTTCGCCCACCTTTTTAGCAAGGAGCATGCGTTGCCCAAGGAGATCGATAATCTGCTCGTTGAGCTTGTCGATTTCTCCTCTGCACTTCTCTATATGTATCATGCTTGTCATAGATCCTCCTTACTAATAAAAAAACCCCATTTCTTGTGGGGCTTTGCGGTACGCTGTAACTACCTTGCCCCTAGCTGTGTATACATGAAAAAAAATTGGGTGAATAAGTAGTGTACTTGCGCATACTTGATGGCATTGTAGCATGAGCCTTTTTTGTTTGCAGTACAGATCAATGGTAAAATAGCTGTATGAATGAACGAATGCGACGGTTTGCTACATGGTTACAACAGGCATTTGTTACTCTTGATGCTCGACTGGCACATCGCTTTGTGTGGTATCCTCGCCTTAAAGAGAGACTACAGCAAAAGAACGAGGTAGTGTTTAATGAGGTTGCTATGTTTTTACGTCGTAAACAGAGAGCTCGATCTAGAAGAGCTGGCGCTGATACTCCAGAACAAAAGAAACTAAGATATCTTAAGCTCTTTAGAATTGGAGCTTTGGCTGCTGTTGGTGGTGTAGTAGCCATGATTGTGCTCTTTTTTGTGGCGGTTGCTTGGTTTTCTAGGGAGCTTCCAAAGCCAGGTGAGGTGGTGCGACGTGAAGGCTACAGCACTAAGATATATGACAGAAATGGCGAGTTGTTATATGACTTATTTGACGATGAGAGAAGAAATCCTGTCAAAACAGAAGATTTACCTGAGCATCTTAAGCAAGCAGTAGTTGCTATTGAAGATAAGGATTTTTACAAGCACGGTGGTTTTGATTACCTCACTATTTTGCGTATTCCCTACAACTTTATTTTTAAACAACGTGTGGTTGGTGGCTCTACCCTTACTCAACAGTTGGTTAAAAATGCGTTGCTTACTAATGAACGCAGTATTTCCAGAAAGTTTAAGGAGTTTGTGTTGTCACTGCAACTTGAACGCAAATTTACCAAGGATGAAATCTTAACCATGTACCTTAATGAAGCACCATATGGTGGTACTGCTTGGGGTGTGGGAACTGCCTCTGAAATTTACTTTAATAAGAAGGTGCAGGATCTTACGCTAGTTGAATCTGCTATCTTGGCAGGTCTCCCCCAGCGGCCATCAGCATACTCACCATACATTGGTAAGACAGATGAAGATGGTGAACCGCTGTGGAAACTTCGTACAAGGGGTGTGTTGCGTAGAATGCAAGAAGACGGTTACATTACTGATCTTGCATATGAGCAAGCTTTAGCAGACTTAGAAAAGGTAGTGTTTGAACAAGGAGCCGTTGATATTAGAGCACCTCACTTTGTGTTTTATGTGCAAGATCA
>CAZMZI010000063.1:0-4427 GCA_964570775.1 uncultured Pseudomonadales bacterium
CTCTCTCGAAATGAGTAGAGAAGAGTTGGTTGATAGATTGCTCGTTGCTCAAGCAGACATTGACTCTTGGCGTTTGAAGTCTGGTAGATTGGATCAACAAGATTTCCTTAAGCTTTCGGATGCCATGGGTGTTTTAGCAGATGCCAAGTTTTACATTGACGATTCTCCCGGTCTTAGCATTTTTGAGATCCGTACTCGCGCACGTAGACTCATGACTGAGCACCATATTGATATTTTAATTGTCGACTACTTACAGCTAGCGCATGGCCGTACAAAAGATAATCGCGTGCAAGAGGTTGCAGAAATCTCTCAAGGCCTTAAAAACATTGCTCGTGAACTCAAAATTCCTGTGATTGCACTCTCACAGCTGTCTCGTGCTATTGAAAGTAGAGGAGAAAAAGTACCACAATTGTCTGACCTTCGTGAATCTGGTTCTATTGAGCAAGATGCTGACGTTGTGATGTTCTTGTATCGCAAGGATGATGATATCCGTGAGTCGGTTAACCTAAAGATTGCCAAACATCGTCATGGTGGACTAGCCGATATTGATCTATACTTTAGAGGAGACAGAACCCGATTTTACGGGATGGAAACAAAGCGATCTCAACAGGGCTAAAGTATTTGCCTTCTATGCCACTCGAGCATACCCAAACAGTAGGTACATGAGTACTCCCGAGAGCACTAGAAACATCAACAGGAATCCAAGATTAGATTTTAGACTTTTTGTAGCAGCGTCTGGGTCGGCTTTATCTAAGCTGACAATGATCACTACCGCAATTACACACCAAATAACACCTCTAAATACCACGGACCAGACGCTATTCACCGAGAAAACTGCAGTATAAACCTGTTCCAAAAATTCCATCCCTCCACTATGCATCATTTGTGTGTAAATTGCAAGTTTACGTCCGTATTTATTTTTTAAATCTAGGCTAATATAGCCTATAAAAACTGATTTTTTATACAAAAAACGCAGGTTCCCACACATTTTTAATTACACTTAGATCCTTGTGAAAGACTCACTGCTGCCAGCTTGAGTGTTGTCTGGTACAATAAGTGTCTCAATTGCCGAGGTGGCGGAATGGTAGACGCGTGGGTCTCAAAAACCCATGGGGGCAACTTCATGAGGGTTCGACTCCCTCTCTCGGCACAACATTGTCACAAAAGGTAGGATAAATCCGTACATTACGCACCTGTTACACACTAATTTTTCCTTTGCTAAATCAGTCTTTTTGCCGTAAAATACACAAAGCTTTTTTGCTCTTTCAGTGTTTCTGAAAAGAGCGAAGTTTGCTCTTTAACCCACCTCCGCAAATCCCCGACCGTAAGGTCGTGGGAGCGGCTTCATTTTTGAAAAATAACGTAAGTATCATGAGCCCCCTCTAACGAGGGGGCTCAGTTCGTTTTACCGCAGCTACCGCAGTGAAACTAACCACATGATGACACCAACCGTTATAACTTGAGGGAGTAGTCCCAATACTTTATGATGT
Source organism: uncultured Pseudomonadales bacterium (assembly GCA_964570775.1). GTDB lineage: Bacteria > Patescibacteriota > Microgenomatia > UBA1400 > PJMF01 > CG1-02-43-31. Next base: position 1,491 of record CAZMZI010000063.1, read on the forward strand.
GTCGAGTGATGAAACATACCATGAAACTCATTAATTGGTTTTAAAAATGCTGGTTCCCATTTTAAGAAATTTCTTGGTGCTTCGAGTAAGTCGGGAACGATTCCAAGTAATGCTCCGAACCAGGCATGGTATTGAATAGTTTGTGTATCTTTTTGAAACAAGAAGTACACTAACAGACCAGTCACAACAAGCTCGCCAAGTTCAAGCATAATAGCTGTTGACCTTTTTCTTTTACCTGTAGATAATCCCGTGCCAAAATCCCAGTGAGGTGTCCAGTCCTGAAGATAATGAAAACCCAAGGCTAAAGGGGCATACACAATGGGGTACGGCAAACTTGTTGCAATAAACGCACCAGTTAAGGCATGTGGTATAGAGAGCATACTGGTATAATGCCATCATCCGGTAAGGACAGCAAGAAGCTATGTTTCCAGAACTATTTGCAATTGGCTCATTTTCTTTTAGAACATTCACCGTGTTCTTGCTTGCTAGTTTTTTACTTAGTGCCTTTGTTTTCTGGAAAAAAGGCAAGGAAGAGCACTACCCAGAAGACCAACTTTTCGATGGTTTTCTACTTTCATTTGTTATGGGTGCAATAACATCCAGACTTGGGTATATCTTATTTCATTTAGATCAGTTTAGTATTAATCCGCTTACATGGTTTGATTTGTTTAAAAATGCAGGATTCAATGGTCTTATTGGTATTGTATGTGGTGGTTTCTACATTTATCGTTTTGCCAACAAAAAGAAATGGGATGCATTTGAGGTGCTCGATTTTTGGACCATTTCACTAACACTTGGTTTAGGTCTTATTTATCTTGGCCAGTTTTTTGACGGATCTGGTGTGGGCTACCCAACCACACTACCCATTGGTATTCAATTTGCCGGTCTTTTTGAACCTGTGCACCCAGTTCAGTTGTACCAATCGGTCTTTTTCCTGATTTTGGCAAGTTATCTTTCTTGGGTGGAGTTTAAGTATCGCAATTTTCTTTGGTATAGAGCTGGAAAAAAGTCTGCACAAACTGGTTTCTTAGTAGCCATGGCATTACTAACCAGTGGACTTTTTTCATTTGTTATCTCATTTGTGAAACCGCCACTTATCGAAATTGTGGGCACTAATATGGACCAATTGCTATCTTTGGCTGTGGCAACTATTGGTGGTTTGGTGCTCTACCATCGCTCGGGAAGACCTTTGCCATTTACCAGAGAAAAAAAGAAACAACAAAAACGAGTAGAACGGTTACGTGTCTAATAGAATTGCTTTGCTTACTCTATTACTAACGCTTGGTTTTGATCAACTAAGCAAAGACGTTTCCCACTTGTTTGGATTTGTAACACAACTAAACACCGGGATTTCTTTTTCATTTTTTTCCCATTTTTCTGCCGAACTGCTCACCCTATTACTCTTAATTTGTGTCTGTACTTTGTGGTACAAACTGCAAAATGTGTGGGCAACAAACCAAGTAGCTGCAGGTCTCTTTTTTGGTGGTGGACTCTCTAACATTCTGGATAGAACTTTATATGGTGGTGTTCGAGACTGGCTTCCCGTACCATTCTTTGCAATATCAAATAACGTAGCGGACTGGTGTATTACAATCGCTTTAATATTGTTACTTATGTACACAGCAAGAACATCACGTATAGCACCAAAGGCAGCATGAACACACAACCTACCATTCTATTTGAAGATGCAGATCTTCTGATACTACAAAAACCAGCAGGAGTGGTGGTGAATAGGGCAGATACTATCACTGCTCCAACCATCCAAGATTGGCTTGACACACAGTTCCTTGGGGGTGAACCCTGGCCAAATGACTGGCAAGAGCAGCTCCCAGCCGATTTTACCCCAGAATACGGCACTCCGGAGGCTATTTTTGCCCAAAGATCGGGCATTGCACATAGACTTGATAAAGACACCAGCGGTGTGTTTGTCTGTGCAAAACATCCTGGTTCGTTGCTATCACTTTTAGCTCAGTTTAGAGAAAGAACCGTAGAAAAAACCTATGTCTGTTTGACGCATGGTCTTTTTTCAGAAAAATCTGGTGAAGTTACCGCTCCCATTGGTCGCAGTAGTACAAATAGAAAACGTTTTGCAGTTGTTCCAGATGGTCGAACAGCTCAAACACTCTACAAGGTGGAAGATTCATTTGCTGGCTTAAACCTAGATGCATTACCACCACAAGTAAAAGAACAAATTGAAAAGAGAACAAGTACCTACCAGGGTTTCTCACTTGTTACCTGTTGGCCCAAAACGGGAAGAACACACCAAATTAGGGTACACATGGGTCATCTGCAGCACCCGCTGGTTGGGGATGTGCACTACGTGGGTAAAAAACGCAGTAGACTAGATGTTTTGTGGTGTCCACGTCAATTTTTACACGCAGCAAGTATTACGTTGCGGCATCCTCGAACCAAAGCATCTCTTACCATTCAAGCACCACTTACTCCCGATTTACAAACAGTATTAACCTACCTACAGTAGTACCATGAACATCACTTTTCCAAATGAATCACTCTCCTTTGTATCTCCAGGTTGGGAAGATTTGCAGCAGTTGGCCTTTAAGATGTCTAAAGATATACGACAGAGTGAATTGCAGTTTGACCGTGTGGTAACGTTAGCAAAAGGCGGCTGGCCAATGAGCCGTTCTTTGGCAGATTTTTTAGAAATTTCAGAGGTGCAGAGTCTGGGGATCAAGTTCTATAAAGGTATTGATGAGCGCATGGCAAAGCCAGTGGTATATCAGGATTTACCGGTAAATATATCTGGAGAAAGTATTTTACTTTTTGATGATGTAGCAGACACAGGAGAATCCCTTGCTTTTGCTATGAACTACCTCACACAGCGTGGTGCAGCCTTTATCACTACAGCCTGTGTGTATTACAAAGAACGTTCTCGAGTTAAGCCGGACTTTTATGCTCAACAAGTTGAAGGTTGGATTG
>CAZMZI010000064.1:0-4205 GCA_964570775.1 uncultured Pseudomonadales bacterium
CACCCATTATATGAATTGGATAACTGCCAGCTTGCTCATGTTTGTTAGTTCAGTTGCTTTGTATCTCTGTGTACGAAAAAGTAATGCGCTTAAAACACCTCAGCAATTAAATAACCTTGCAATGTTTTTAATACCAGTACTTGTATATATGGTGTTAACGATCAGAACTCCAACTAGTTTTATACTCAAACCATTCGAGTACTTTCTTATTTTAGTGCAAGGTATTTTCTTTAGTTATCTTGGAAATGTATTCTCCTTAAAAGGAATCGAATATGCCCCAAACCCCGGATATAGTCTCATTATTTCAAAAAGTTATGTCGTATTTACAGCTGTAGCATCACTATTTATTTTTTCAGCTCCACTAACAATAAAAACAGTTATAGCTATAGTACTCATCATATTGTTCTCAGCCTTAATTACTATTGAAAAAAACCAAAACAGGACATCTTCGAATAAATCGTGGTTTCCATACACTATGGGTGCATTTTTTTGCTGGGGATTCTTGGCTTTGAGTTCAAAATACCTACTTAATATGGGTGTCCCAATTCTCACAAGGTTAATACTTTCAATGCTTGTTGTGACTGTGCTTATTTTTGGAGAAATACTATACAAAAAAGTAGCATGGAAAAAGATCTCGAGAGAACAGATCATAACACTAGTACTCATTGGTATTTTTGGCACCACTTTTAACTACTTCATGCAAGTTGGTTTTAACCTTGCCCCTAACGTTGGATTTGTAAATGCCACAAATGCTGCCTCAATTTCTTTATTAACCCTACTGTCTGCCTTCTTTTTCAAAGACGAACTAACAGTAAAAAAGTTGATTGGAATAGCTGGAGTCACAGCAGGGTTGGTGCTTTTATTTCTTTAGGTTAGTAATCAAGTTCTGTCTTAATGTATGAGAAGTACCACTTCTCGCGACCAATACTGGATTGTACTATACTAATAATTGGGATAAAAAATAGAATATATCCTTGTAATAATAAAGCTTCGAAGTTAAAATCTACGCGTGTGTATTTAATACGCATGTCAAACACAAACAAAGAAAAATATGATTAAAAAATACTCCAATAAAATCAAATTTAATATTAAGCCAGGAATAACAGTGGGGTTTGTGTCTATTCCACTGTCGATTTCGTTAGGCATTGCTTCTGGAGTATCTCCTGTAACAGGAATTTTGTCAGCATTCTGGGGTGGAGCAGTAGCAGCTTTCTTTGCAGGCTCCTCATACAATATTATTGGTCCCACTGGAGCATTATCTGGACTAATCTTATCATTTGCTCTCTCACAAGGTGTTGAATCACTTCCAATGTTAACACTTCTCGTAGGTGCGCTTATTTTTTTAGCATGGGCATTTAACTTTCAAAAATACCTCATCTATATACCAGGTGCCGTCATCCATGGCTTTACGTTAGGTGTAGCATTTATTATTGGGTTGGGTCAGATAAACAACGCACTTGCTTTGAAACCAGAACACGTTCATGAGCATTTGCTCTTAAATATTTTCGAATCATTGAAAATAATCTCTCAAGCAAATATAGCTTCTGGTATCACCTTCTTGCTTGGTTTAGCTTTTTTACTAATAGCAAAAAAAAGAATACCAAATTTACCAGGTGCAATACTGCTCACTGGCCTAGGAATTTTACTTGGTTTTGCAGGATACTCGCATTTAATTCCTATTCAAATCCCAACCTTGTATTCAAAGTTTGGCCAATTATCACTTAATCTTCTTCCCATGTATTTTCCAAAATTAGGGGTAAACACTGCAATGTTTCAAGCTGCTAGTGTTATTGCTTTTATCGCCATTATTGAAACGATGTTGTCGGCCAAAGTAGCTAATATTATGACTAAAACTCGATTCAACGAACGCAAAGAAATGCTTGCTTTAGCATTAGCTAACATCGTTTCTGGAATAATGGGCGGTATTCCTGTTACAGCAGCATTGGCAAGAACAAGTTTAAATATAAAAAGTGGGGCTGATAGTAGAATGTCAGCTGCCATATCAGCACTCATTATCGGTGTCATTTGTATCTTATTTTTCAATTTCTTTTCGTACCTTCCCCTAGCAATCGTTGCAGCTATTCTGGTAAACGTCGCCATAAACATGGTGGAAAAGGAACATTTTGCATTTCTTTACAAGCACGACCGTTTGTCATTTTTGATGTCTTTAGTAGTAGCAATAATGACAGTGGTAGCCGACCCAATAATTGCAGTGTCCGTTGGTGCAGTTGCGATACTGCTAAGACAAGTACAACGTCTCAGTCAAGGTGATTACGAAATTTTAGTCAACCAAAATAAAAAACTTACAAATCGAATTGTAGGAAATGATTTGCATAAACTAGAAAGTGGCGGTGATCCATTAGTCTATTCATTTAATACTGACCTTACCTACTTAAACAAGGAAGCTCACATTCTAAGACTAGAGCACCTTGCTGGGCATACACAAAATATAATTTTAAGATTCCGTTCAGTTTCCTATATCGATCCTGATGGTCTTCTGATGTTAGAAGAAATCATTGAATTTCTTGAAAGAAAAAATATTGCAATTTACTTTACTGGAGTCTCTGAAAAAATCAAGAAAACAATTGATGAAGCTCACTTTCTACATAAATTCAACAAAGAAGGCATCATGTTTGAAAAAACTTCTGATGCATTAGCAAAAATCTATTCTTCTAAATAGGGAAACAACCATAACACACTTTAAAGCAGACCGAGAACCAGGTGTTGAGTTGATAGCCGCTGTAAAAGAAATAGCAGAAACAGTTACCGGAGTAGCGTTTGAAGTTTTTTTCACAGCATACTTGGAAAAAAATGAAGACCAACCTGAACTAACTGAGGCAGACTTAGTAGCAGAAATACTTGAGGCAGGTGGCTATCAGGCTGAAGATAACTCTACATTTGAAGATAGTGTCATAATTGGCGCCTTAGCAATGGGAGAAGATTTACAAATCTTCTAAGTCCGTTACTTGTAATGCCTTGCAAGTCTTACTTACACACGTAACAACCCACGAAAACCTCTTGATGCATAATATGATTCTGCACCATTGTGGTACACAAAAACTGCTGCATATCTTTTGTCTGCAAAAAGAGCACCACCAAGTTTTCTAATAGGTGATGGCGTTACTACCCAACTAGATGTTTTAGTATCAAAATCACCAAGTGCTTGTAGTTCTCTATACTGCTGCTCAGTTAGTAACTCAATTCCCATGGCTGCAGCCATACTTACAGCACTATCCTTAGGTTTGTGTTCCTTCCTCATGTTAAGTGCTTCTTGGTCAAAACAAACACTTCTACGACCCTTTGGACTTTCTTCAGAGCAGTCACAGAAAATGAATTCACCAGTTTTTGCATCAAAACCAATGACGTCTGGCTCACCACCTGTTCGTTCCATTTCACTCAGTGACTGTACTTTTTGCTCACTACCTTCAAGTTTGGCTTGTACCTGAGTCCATTCAAGCCCAACATGACGGTCCATGTTCTTCTCAAAGCGATTTTTTAACACTTGAAATAATTCCTCACGCTCATGTTGTGTCAGCACTTTTTTCATAGTAATTCAATTATAACAAATGATACATTTTACTGGTCTCAAAGACTGAGAGAGCTCATTGGTAATACATCAGTGGATAACCTTGCAACCTTAACTGGTCTGATCCCGTTCAACTTATCATCAAGTAAGCCAAAAATAGTAGCATCTGTTGTTTCATCAAACTTCCGTGCAAACAATGCAGTACTTTTTGATAAATACGGAAAATCACTTGTAGTAAAAGTTTTAGGTCTCAGTTTAATTTCACCACTAGCAACTAGTACCCTTGTTGTACTCTGTGTAAATACTTTTGAAGTTAACAAAGTGCCAAAATCAGGAATCCAGATTATTGCACGCTTATCATCATTTACAATTTTTCCAAGGTAGTGCGTATTCATTAATACTGTTTGAAAAAAACTTTCATCGACAATAAGAGTATTTTTATAAAATTTCCTAAACTTCGCTACTTTTGGACTGGTAGAAATAAACTCACAACATTCTCTGCTTAAAATTTTCCACTGACCACCAATGTATGGAGATACGTTAGGTAAAAATGATCTTTTAATTGGCTTACCAATAAACCCATCAGCTGTTTCAACAAAAAAGTTGTAAATTCTATTAAGAGTATTAGGTCGTTTTTGTATTTGATCTGCAATTTTTAAAAAGCTACTACCTTTGTTTA
>CAZMZI010000065.1:0-2553 GCA_964570775.1 uncultured Pseudomonadales bacterium
CTCTCAGTATGTTTGTGTTGTGCACGGCAATAACTTGCATACTGATGTATTCTAACAGCGAAACTCAGCTATCTTGTTTTTGGAGTTGGCTTAGGTCTTGGTGAATACTTTGGAGAAGGCGTAGGCCGTGGTGTTGGAGATACCTTTGGTAGAGGTGACACCTTTGGTGTTGATGAAGGCTTCACACTTGCAGATGGTTTTGGTGTACTACTTGGACTTACCTTAGGACTGCTACTTGGTGTTGGTGGGGGTGGATTTTCACCATCACCACTTGCGGTAAAGTATATTCCTGTTTGTTTAAAGCCACCGGTAACTGGAGGAAGGTTTGATAAAAACTCAATCTTGTAGTAAGGATACCCTTGAGTTAGGGTGGTAGTTGCAGGGAGCTGTGGTGCATCGGCACATTCTGGTAAGTGGTTAGAGTAACAGTTCCAAAGCCAAACAACAGGACTGACACCAGATGGTGGAACAAGTTGCTTCGTAACGCTGTATGAGAATGGAGTCCAGACTTTTGTCCAGGTACCATTAGGATCTGCACTAGTTCCACCGTACACGGTAACGGTACCCACATTCATGGTATGGACTACCCAATACATATCGAAGACAAGATTTTTATTATTGGGATTTGCGGCAACAATTTGGTACATCCTAATATCTTGATTTGGTAAAACAGCAGCGGCAGTACCATCCTCTCCAACAGAGATTCTGCCCGCCGTGACACAACCTGAAGCTGGTGATGGATTAGTTGGTTTATTACTAGCAGTCCATTGGTGATCTGGAAGTGAGGGTACAGATACCCAAGGTGCAAATTCCGGATTATCACAGTTTTCATCTCTAAACCATGGATTTTGAAGGAGGTTGTTACTTGGTAGTTCTGGCACGGGATACAAGGCAGCACCAAGAGTAGCGCCAGATCTTGAATCGAACCTACCTTTACTTACCTCAGAGGCAGTTATAACAATAACGAGCAGTACGGCAAAAGACATGAAAAAAAGACCAAAAAAAGGTGTAGATTTTTGTTTGGCAGGTTTTTTCATTATTTTATATTCTTGTGAATAACGTACTTGCTTAATACTACTCAAAACGAACAGCTGTGTAAAGACCAGGGAATGACGCTCCTTCTGGTACAATACCTGTATGCAACAGCAAGCAACATCTTGGCAAAAAGTAGCACCTTGGTACAACAACCTTGTTGGTGCTGAGGGGCATTACTACCATAAACAAGTGGTTTTACCTGGTTTACTAAGGCTTTTAAACTTACGCAGTACTAGTTCAGTACTAGACCTAGGTTGTGGCCAAGGAGTGGTGAGCAGAGTTATTCCAGACATTGCTCGCTATGTAGGCGTAGATAAAGCGGCAGCCCTTATTGAATCTGCCAAAAGAAACAACAAAAATGCTAACCATAGTTTTGTTGTAGCGGATGTGACAAAACCACTTACACACATTGAGTCTGGTTTTACCCATTGTTGCATAGTGTTAGCTTTACAAAATATGGAAAAACCTGAAGGTGTTTTTGAAAATGTAGCCCGACTTCTGCAAGCTGGTGGTGAGGTTGTAATTGTGCTTAACCATCCAGTATTTCGTATACCTAGACAGTCTGGCTGGGGTGTTGATGAAAAAACTAAGCAACAGCACCGATGGATAAACAGATATCTCTCAGCGCTACGTATTCCGATCACCATGAACCCAGGAAAAAAAGACTCACAAACAACATGGTCGTTTCATAGGCCTCTTCAGGATTACATTAGTATGATAACTAAAGCTGGTTTTGTTATTACAGGTTTGGAAGAGTGGGTATCTGACAAAGAGAGTGAGGGTAAAGCAGCAAAAATGGAAAATAGAGCTAGAAGTGAGTTTCCACTGTTTTTAACCTTGGTTGCAAAAAAGATAGCATAGCCCAAAAGGATGACAATGACTGGTGAAGGCAGAGAAGTAGAAGTTGTTCCAGAACTTAGGGTGCCACAGCTGGTTGCTCTCGATTTTGATAGGACACTGGGAGATGTTTCTGCAAGCATGGAGCGACTGTATCTTGCCGCAAAGGAGTGTGGTATAGAGGCTGATTCCATTATTGCAGCGCAAAAAGCAACTGAGGCTGATGGTGGCTCGTTTGATCCATTACCTTTTGTACAAAAGCAACTTACGCCACAACTAATTGAAACTTTTTATGCTTACTTTTTAAGTGACGGTCCGTCCATTTTATATCCAGACGCAAAAAGGTTATTAGAGAAGCTTGCAAAAAGTGGTGTGCCCCACCACGTGCTTACCTATGGTGTAAACGTAAAGTGGCAAGAGTTAAAGTTGTATGCAAGTGGGTATAGAGGCAGCTATTTAATTATGCCCACAAGTGATAAAGGCAGTGAAATTGAAGGGTGGCAAAATCAGGGTGGTCAGTTTAGATTGTATGACCAAAAAAAAGAAACAATGTATTTGGCGCCATCGGTTTGTCTTATTGATGACAAAGCAGTATCATTTCATGCACTCCCAGATACATGTACTGGGTATTTACTGCAAAGACCAGGTGGTAAGTTGAGTAGCCAACAAGGTGAAGTTTCT
>CAZMZI010000065.1:2653-4125 GCA_964570775.1 uncultured Pseudomonadales bacterium
TTTTTTGTGGTCTGAGTATCAGTGCCACCATTACCATATTTATACAGAGAATATACACAGGATACGACGCTTGTTGCATTGTGAGCTCTTTTACTGCAAGAAGACTAAAGATGGCGGCAAAAACGTCAATGAGGTAAAAAGTGTAAATTTCTGTTTTAGGAAAGTGGTATGTTTTAATAATGGCGGGAATCATACCGGTGAAGTCTGCAGCTATTGAAGCATATAGAGCAAGTATGGGGTTATTGGTGGTTTTCCAAAGGTAGATGCCAAAGAAAGCTATTAAAACACACACAATGTCTTTTACTTCCCAACCACCCATACCACGCTTAATACTTAATACAAAAATACCAATGGACTGAATAGCGGCAACAGCAGCTAACCAAACGGCGACGGTATCTTTTTGGGCAAAAAGTGATGCAGCAGCCAGAAGACTAATTATCAATAATATGAGTCTTGTTGTTCTGTGTGGCCTTGCTTCACCTTTTAGTATGGCTTTGGCATATATTACAGGAGATATCAATGCCAAGATTGTACTAATGACAAGATACAGGTTCTGCATACAGAAGTTTATTCTTCGTCTGGAGTAAGTACTTCAGTTTCTACTTCTGCAACTATTGGAGTTGGCATAGTAGCTTTTTGTGATTTAAGTAACTTTAGAATCTGATCTAGTTTTTCATTGATCATATCAAGCTTCTTATTTTCACGTTCTGGGTTGTAGCTAAGTCCTGGAGCACGTCTCTCTTGAAACTGTGGTCTTGGGAATGAATCTCTCTGTCTTGAAGGTCTGTCGCCACCACTATTATCACGTGATTCAAAACAGTTACTACAGTACACTGGTTTGCCATTGCGTGGCATAAACGGTACTTGGCATGAGTTGCCACATTCTGCACAGGTTGCATCGTACATTTGGTTACTACCACCGCCACCAAATCCTCTAGAATCGCGGTCGCGGTCACGGTTAAAACCACCGCCACCACCGCGTCCACCTCTAGATGAACCAAACGAGTTGTTGTTATTAAAGTTTCTCATGCTGTATCAGTCTTTTATTTTTTTTAGTACAAGCAGTCATTATACCAGAAAATGTCCTATAAAAATGGGGAGTTTAGAATCAGTGCTTCTTTAGCTTGTTTTGAAAGCTTTTTGATTGCAGCCTCTCGTTGTAGTGCAACTGAGTGGTCAGGCTGTTTTTCTGTATACACAAGTGTAAATGGCAAGTGTGCGCGTACATATTTTGAGCCACTGCCTTTAGTGTGTGTTTCTAGTCTTTGAGCTAGGTTGCTGGTAATACCTGTGTAGAGAGAGTTGTTATTGCAGCGGAGGATGTAAACAAAGTACATAGTTAATAGTAGGTACACGTATACTTATTGTAATACGTTAGAATAACACCATGTCATATATTATCTATGCTTTAGTTGCAGCTTTCTGTTTTGGTGTGAGTCAAATACTTAATAAGCTGCTTAGTAAACACTCTA
>CAZMZI010000066.1:0-4046 GCA_964570775.1 uncultured Pseudomonadales bacterium
AGTAACCGCGTTCTACAATTAAACGCGCAGCCTTTCGAACAGCACCCTGCAAAGTGCGCTGCAAAGTACGAATACCTGCATCATACCCTAAGGGGCGTGTAATATTTGGCCATACTTCATCTTTAATTATTAACTGCTCTGGATTAAGACCAGCTTCTTTTAACAACCCAGGTAAGACATATCTCTGTGCAATAACGATTTTTTCTTGGTCTGTGTATGAAGGCATGGTTATTTTTTCCATACGGTCCATCACAGCAGTAGCAATTGCAACTGTGTTATTTGCTGTAGCAATAAAGATTGCATGTGAGAGATTAATAGGATAATCAATATATGCATCTCTAAATGCCAAATTCTGGTTTGGGTCGAGCAACTCAACCAGCACACCCATGATATCTTTGTTGGCATCCTCACTACCACGATCAATTTCATCAAGTAATATAATTGGGTTACGCACTCCTGCTTCACACACACCTTTAAGCACTTTTCCTGGCTCAGCCTCAAGGTTTAACCGAGAACTTCCCCGAAGCTCTAAGGCAGAACCCATACCTCCAAAAGGAATACGAACTAGCTTTCTGCCTAATGCTTCTGCAAGTGATATAGCAAATGTTGTTTTACCTGTACCTACCAATCCTACAAGCAGCAAGATTGGAGCTCTAAACTCTGCATCCCCAAAGTTCTGCTTTCTAAGCTTAAGTACCGAAACGTACTCTAAAAAACGCTCTTTGACTTCCATCATGCCAAAGTGGTGCTTTTCAAAGATAGCTGCAGTCTTTTGAACATCCAAAATGTCGTCAGTTTCTTTGGTCCAAGGTACTTTTAAAATCCAGTCAACGTATCGTGAAACTTTTTCATACTTCTCATCATAGTTGCCCACAGCAACACTCCGCTCAAGAGCCACAATGTCTTTTCCTACCTTAGCCCGCATCTCTTCTGGCATGTCTGCAGCCGCAGCAACTTTATCTTTAATCTGTTGAATTTCTTGTTCGAGTACTTGCTTATAGTCGCTCATAGTAGCTCTGCACTAGGTGAAGATACAAACTTCACTTATTCTTCTCTAAAATATCCCATCAAGTAAGCACCTGTATATCCACCTGTCACCATTAAAAATAGTCCACTAGCTAACAGTAGCACTACATCAACAGTAGCACTACATCATCTGAACCTGTTTGTGGCAGTGTTGCGGGTAACTCCGCACTTGCAGTACTACTTGGTGTTGGAGTTGGAGTTGCAGAAGCTGTTGCTGAAATACCAAGTGTAAATAAAATGCTTTGGCCGCCAGAAGAGACAGAGAATGCGTAACTGCCAACTGCGTCAAGGCCAGTAGGCTGATAACTCCAAGCACCGGATGTTGCTGCAGTTGTTGAGCTGGTTGCACTGCCAATGTCGATACGAACCATTGCTGATGGTGTAGCTGTACCCACTATTACTGGATTAAAACCCTGGTGAGTCCAAGTTGTAATAGTTCCTGTGGTTGGTACTCCACCAATACTGGTAATGCCTAGAGATTGTGCGGCCACTGTAGTGCTAAACAAAAACATAAAACAAATAAGAAGGGTGGGCAGTAGTAGTTTTTTCATCGGAAACCATTATTACACACTTGCGTGTCTTTCCATATATTCTTTTGAACACAATCCAGCTTTTGACCCAATATGACCCACTACACTTCTAGCATTCGTAGCCGCCCAAGCCATTGCTGTTTCTGGCAGCTGACCATAGAGCTGTGCAGCAACGAACCCTACAATAAATGAATCACCTGCACCAGTATCATCAACAGACTCAACTGCTTTAGGGTAAAACTTTCTTCGTGAACCATGTACTATAAGTTCCACACCATTGGCGCCATCGGTAATTAAAAGTTGTGGAATTGTTGCAATCAACTCATCTCTTACGCCAGCCAGCAATTCCCACTCTTCTTTGTTTACCATAAAAATTTCTGCCGGCAGTTCAGTACTGTGAATTTCTCTTTCTCGTAATAACTCGAGTTCTTTTTTACCAGGATTCCATGAAAGTAGCTTACTTTTTTTTCGCTTTAGGATTGAAAAAATCGTTTTAAGTGTGTCGAGTCTTCCAGATATACTTGAAAGGTGCACCCATTTTGCAGTAGTCAACTTCGTTATTGGAATATCTTTTGGATCTAGCTGTGATGAGGCTCCTCTGTGCACTAACACTGTTCTCCCCCCATCTTTACCAATAAGGATTACAGAACCTCCAGTGGCTTCTTTTTTTTCATGGATTACTAAGTTTGTAGCAACACTTTCAGCATGAAAATCTTTAACAACAACATCTGCCCACGCATCTTTGCCTGTTTCTGTTATCGAAGCAACAGTAAAGCCCATTCTGGAAAAACCAACTGCTGTGTTACTGCCACCCCCACCACTACAAACAGTGAAGCTATCTACATCAATTTTCTCCCCGTAGGTTTGACACAACAACAATCCCTGCTCCGACTTCTGAATAGAGAATTCACTCGAAGCTACAAAAATATCTACAAGTGATGAACCGATGGTAATAACATCGTACATAGGGCAGGTATCTTTCTTTATTCTCTACTTTCGATGTGGTAAGCCACATCTATCAGAAAGTTGTAGTGAGAATTCTTTTAGTGCAGCTATCATCTCATCTTCGTTGTTAACAATCTTATATACACTCGCTTCTTTTTCACCAATTAAGAAATTGTCATTTACAACTCTCATAAGATCATGCCAAAAAGCACCATATAAAATCAAGGGCTTATGGTTACCATAGTATAAATGAGCCAACAGCCATGCGGTAGCCCATTCGCTCAGTGTCCCCGTGCCGCCTTCAAAACAAATAAATGCATCGGCATGCTCCATTAGACCAAACATGCGTTCAATATAGTTTGCAGTTTTAATCTCTTTGTCTGCAATGTTTTTGTCGTACCTACCTTCAAATTCAGGCATATCTTTAGGGTAAAAGGTAACAACTAAAGTATTACCACCAGCAGATTCAGCACCTCGTGTTGCTGCATCCATAACCCCTGGACCTCCACCATTAACAATGGTGTATTCGTGATAGGCCAAATACCGCGCAATATTAAATACTTCTTTATACAGTGGGTGTTGTTCATCAACATCTGCGCTTCCAAAAATAGCAATATTTTCAATAGTACAGTGTTGCTGTGGCTTTGGAACCTTAATCTCTGTCTTCATAAGGTTATCCTATCACTTCTTCAAACGTTTCTAATGCAGCAGCAACCGTTGGTGCTTTAAACAAGGCGCTACCAATTGCAATTGCATCAACTCCAACTTCCTCTAACTCGGCTGCGATTGCTGGAGTTACCCCACCATCTACAATGAGCTCGATCTCATATCCATGAGAATCAATAAACTCCCGAGCTTCAACTGCTAGTTTCATGCTTTGCTGAACAAATGTTTGACCTTGAAATCCCGCTTCCACACCCATAATTTGTAACACACGAACATCCTCCCAAACTTCATCGTCGATGCTTGAAAGTGGTGTATATGGATTAAGAGATAAACCTGGGAGCCAATTATTCTTTTTAACTTCTTCAACAAAGTGTTGTTGGGATGACATTCGCTCAATCTGAGCTACTACAGCTCTAATGTTTAATTCGTTTGCCACCTCTTTTAGTTCATACACAAAATCAAGTGGCTCTTGAGTCATTAGGTGAATATCAAGTTGTAGTTCACCAAACTCAAATTGTTGCAAATCGAGTGGTGTTACAGTCACATTATCAGCAAACTCACCATCAATAACATCAACTTGCAGCAAGCTACACACTTCACCTAGTTCTACAATCTGAGCAAGCTGGCTAGCAAAGAGGGTAACTTCATCTGTAAGAATGCTGGGAATAATAGTCATGGTATATCCTACTGGTTGTTTTCTACTTGGGTAATTTGTGAAAGTCTTCGGAGCATCCGCTCTTCTGCTTTAAATGGCGTGTTCAAAAAAATTGTAACAAACGCTTGTGCCTCACTACTAACTGTATAGTCTGAAGCTACTGCAATGATGTTACAGTCGTCACTTGCTCTTGCATGCTCCGCCTGGATTTTGTTTGTTATCAG
>CAZMZI010000067.1:0-3866 GCA_964570775.1 uncultured Pseudomonadales bacterium
GAAGCAAGCATATACTGTAATTATACCAAGTTGGAACTTATTCCAGAGGAGAAATCAGGTTGTACAAATGGGGTATAAAATAGTAAAAGAAATAGCTTGATGTACAAATCTGTATTTTTTCTGATGCCCCGCTAGGATTCGAACCTAGATAAACAGCTTCAAAGGCTGCTGTCCTGCCATTAGACCACGGGGCAACCGTATATCACTCAACAAACACGTATTGTAACAAAAAACCAGATTACACTCAATCTCATTCCTGGTTTTGCTAATTAGGTGTACCATTAACTGGTATGAAACAAAATTCTAGAGTAGAAAACTTAATTAAACCAGCTGTCTTTGGAGCAAGTGACGGCATCATTACTACCTTTGCGGTAGTAGCTAGTGTTGCAGGAGCCAAGTTACCCGCGTCAATTGTAATTATTATGGGTATAGCCAACATGGTAGCTGATGGTTTAAGTATGGGTTTAGGAGATTACTTAGGTGAACGATCAGAACAGTTAGTACGTGCGCAAAACTCAGGAAAGAACCCACCAAGAATTGCATGGGAAACTAGTGTGGTCACGTTTGTTGCATTTATTATTGCAGGTTTTTTTCCCCTACTCCCCTACTTAGCACAGTACGTAGGACTTTTTGTTGCTGATGAAAGTCAGTTCATGTACTCAATTATTGCTACAGCCTTCTCAATGTTTTTAATTGGCAGCCTGCGATCAATAGTAATTGCCCGACCTTGGTGGAAAAATGGGTTGGAAATGTTGTTTGTAGGATCTTTAGCAGCAAGTGTAGCCTACTTCTTTGGCTACCTCATTGATACTGTTATTTTGAAATAAATAGTTAGACTACTTTGTTACGAGCTCACGGTTGATGCTGCCAATTAATTGTGGTCCCTCAAAAATCATACCAGTAATAAGTTGTAGTAAGTCTGCACCTGCATCAAGTTTTTGTTGTGCAGTGGCAGCGTCAAAAATGCCACCAGTGCCAATAATGGTGAAGCGGTCATAAAAGTGCTGTCTTGTGAGTGCTATAAGTGCATTTGAGCGAGCAAAGGTTGGTTTACCACTTAAGTTTCCTTTTTTTTGTTTCCAAACCTCTCTATCTTCATTGGTGACATCAGGGTTTGAATGGTCTTTGGTTAAGTTACCAAAAATAACTCCTTGCACATTGTGAATATCAGCTACAGCAAGTAACTGCAATGTTGTTTTTTCGTCTTGGTCTATCGGCATCTTAATATAGACTGGTCTTGAAATATGCAATACATCTAAGGCAGTAAGTAACTGTTCCAGTCTTGCTGGTGTAGTAAATGGCTCACACTCAAAGGTGTTTGGACAACTAATGTTTAACTCATAGTAGCTATGCGCAACTGATGATTTTTCAAACAGTACAAAACATTTCACAATGTCTAAGATTTGTTCTTTTGTGTTTGCAAACTGTTTGTTAGTTGCGGCAATACTTATCCCAACAGGTATTTCGAAACTTTTTTGTTCTAGACTTGCAATAATTTTCTTTGCTCCAATATTTTTTAGTCCTTTATTTACCAATAGTGCTTTAGAGTTTGGAAATCTGCCAAGTCTTGGTTTTGTATTCCCCTCATATGCTTCTAAAGTTACTGTACCAATGGTTTGAAAGCCAAAGCCTACGTGTGGCAAGATGGAAGTAAGTTGTCCGTTGTAATCGAAACCAGCAGATAGTCCAATTGGATTTGGGAACAAAATACCGTCTTTAACGACTTCTAGCGAAGGATGCTGATATGCAAAAAGTGTGTTAGTAATAGCCCGTGAAAGCGGCAAGTAACCAAGTAAACCCCCCATTTTTGTACATGTGTTGTGTACTGTTTCTGCATCAAATAAAAAGAAAAGTGGTTTTACGCACTTTGTGTATGTCCAGTGAATAATAGTATGTACAACTGTTTTTAGTAGGTAGTGTGAGCTTTTACTATGCAGATAAAAATAAGTCCATGATATGCAAAAGATAAGAAAGCTAATACCTGCCGAAACTAAGCAATAGAGACACCAAGCTTTAATGATAACTCCCATGAGTAGTACTAAATAGAATGAGAATAAAAGCCCAAATGCACTCACCGTGGTATAGAGTTGTAGTGGTTTTACCATCAGCTTTAGTTTTTTGTGTTTAGTGTATTTTGAAAAATCTATTTCAAGAAAGTGAGATATACCGAGCACCAGCAGTAGTGAGTAGTAGAACAATCCAAACACAGAAAGTGGGACTGGACCAATCATGGCGTATGGACTGTTTAATACTTCACCACAATCAAAACCAGTACCACATGGTGGAAGTTGGTTTTGCATTTTCTCATACGTGAGATACCCAGCGTCAGCTATTCCAAGTAATGGAAGAATAACCATGAGGAGTGAAAGGACAACATGCATGAAGCCTATTCTACACCCCACTCGTGTTACTGCAATTGCTTCTGATGTGCTTTTTTACAAACGTAGTAACAATTCACTGTTCCCTCTTTGCCATCTGCTCTAAACGTGGTGACAAGTTCTAGTTTTGCTTGGTGCAGTAATTGTTCAATTTCCCCATCTTCGAATGCGTGAGCGTACCTAAGTGCATGAGTGCCCTTTTTCCAGTCCATAATATAGTCACCTGTCTCTAACTTTTCTGGCAAAATTCCAATGGTGTTTGGATCAACACATTTTTTTCGTAGTCGCTCAAACTCTAAAAACTGCCATGTAGTAAACACAAGGTATCCTGTTGGTGACAATAACGACGCAAAGGTACTAAGACATTTGTCTCTCAGATCTTTACTGGGAATATGGTGCAAAAAACCAAATACAGTGATGAGTTGAAACTGTGTTTGCTCTGTTACTTCTGCAAGTGCTTGTGTTTGGATCGTTTCTAAAACATTGAGTTGGAAAAAGTGGGCTTTTTGATGGTGAGCCGTTTTTTTTCGAGCCTCTTCAAGTAACTGTTGGTTATTGTCTATGCCAATATATTTGTTAATTGTTGCAGTAGACTCGAGTAAAAACTCACCAAAACGACCATTTCCACAAGCAATATCAAGGACAGCACCGTAGATTTTTTCTTGGTACTTCGCAAGCAGTGTATGCCAACCAGGCCACACAAACTGTCTGCTGTCACTAAAGTTTTGGCCAGTTGTTTCGTAGAAAGATGTAGTTAGGGCAATGAGAGTGTCAACAACTTTTTTTTCCATATACGGCGCATTTGCTTCTACAAGGTATACTATACCAGAGAAAAAAACCATTTTTATATGAATTCTTTTAATCCATTAGAGTACCAGCAGCAACTTGTACCCATTTTAAAGCAATTAGAGTCATTGCCTTCTATATCTACCAAAGATCTTGCTAGAGTGGTGTCAAAGTATCCAAAAGGTATTGGAGATGTTTTTTCTAAAGATGAATTGATTAAAGCCTACACAGTCTTTGCAGGTACACAGGGTTTGCAACCATATACTGTTGCTGTGGTGCAAATGCTTAAAATGAAACCCATGCGCACTGATTCTGGTGTCTCTCCCATTACGGTGTTAACTAAACCATTTCCTTGTCCCGGTAAATGTATTTTTTGCCCAAGTGATATTCGCATGCCAAAAAGTTACTTGGCAGATGAGCCGGGAGCACAGCGTGCAGAACGTAACTGGTTTGACCCTTACTTACAAACATATAACCGTTTGCAAGCTTTAGTAAATATTGGTCATGAGGTTGAAAAGTCTGAAGTTATTATCCTGGGTGGAACATGGTCTTTCTACCCAGAGCCGTACCAAATTTGGTTTGTAAAAGAGTGCTTTAGAGCATTAAATGATTTTGGAACGGTAGATGGTAGGTCTGCTGTAGAAGCGTGGTATGCAAAAATGGCCAGTGAACTTGCACAAAAAAAAGTGGTACGTAGTAACA
>CAZMZI010000068.1:0-2642 GCA_964570775.1 uncultured Pseudomonadales bacterium
TGTCGGGGAAACAGGACTTGAACCTGCGGCCTCACGGTCCCAAACCGCGCGCTCTAGCCATCTGAGCTATTCCCCGGCTAGTGTGAACAAAAGTCAATTATATACCAAATTCTTGGTGCCTCGAGAGGGAATCGAACCCACACAGTATTGCTACCATCAGATTTTAAGTCTGACGCGTCTACCAGTTCCGCCATCGAGGCTTGGAGATATAGTACTACCTCACAAACAGGAATTATACATCAGGTTTTTATTTTTTGCTTGGAGTTTGCTTGGCACCCCAGCGTTTTCTCCAGGCAGTTGTTCTCCAAGATTGTCGTTGTTCATTTGAGTATGAAGGTAGCAGTTTTGTAATATCAGATTGGTCTGGTATGCTTCCAAGCACACTTGGAGGTGAGGTGTCAGACTCTTTAAAACCTTGTTCTAAAAACTGGAGAATTAACTCCAAATTAGTTAAGTAGTCATTTTGGAACGCTTCAGCATCCTTCCACTTTTTTCCAAGTGGTGACTCTTTAAGACAACGGTACGAAAAAGTAATATCCTCACCTACATCTGATAGTGCCCATGCGCCATGGGGATACACTTCTTCTAGTGCAGTGGTAAACATATCCTGATCATCTACCAGTCCTTTTGGAAGTGCTTCCCTTGTACCAGAGACTGCGGATAAGAGGAAAGATGAGGTTAGTGGATTCGTTACTTTATTGTTGAGTATCTTACCCATCACGGTGATCCCTTGTCTTTCAGCCATGGAAGAACCGTGTGCACCACTAAGCATTGCCAACACTCTAATAACGCCTCTGCCCTTTTCGATAGCTAATCTATCCAGTTTCATAATTTCAGCGAATGAGAGGAATGTGAAGATATCATCCGGATTTCTTGAAGCATCTTTAACTGCTTCTTGTACTCTTTCTGGGAACAGACACAGTGCCGGGCACAAAATGCCCTCATCGGACTCCAAGAAATGTGAATCTTCACGGTCCATAGTCATCATCATGGCAAACTGAGTAATTACATTTTTATCAGGGTGCATACCTAATTTTTTGTTGTAAAACGCAAAAATTGCATTGGCTCTTTCACGTAGTTTCATTGACTTTGGAATAACTCCCTCAATAATTCGAGAATCATACGGAGTTTCAACTTTTGGTGCTTTTTGAGATTCTAATAAAGATTGATACACTGTTGGTTTATTTTCCTGATTCTGCACAGCTGCAAACTGCATTTCCAAAAACACCTCTGTTTCTACTTTTGCACTTCGAGCAGCGGCTTCTAGTGAAAGATGCATTTGCTGCAGCTCAGTTGGAATTGGCTTTCCCTCATCAACACATTTTTTTAGTTTGAGTAGTCTAAAGTAGTGTGGATCAACGGTATCTTCGAATGCTTGAGAAACGACACTTGTTGCCTCTGTTCTAGTATTTTGTCCATCAATGTTTCTATGCGAAAGACCTGCTGCCATTCTTTGGTATTTGCCATCTTTAAAACCGAGAACTAACGATTCTTGCGTTCTACCAGAAAATGAACAGGTGAGTATCGAATTCTGCAATTCCTCTGCACTGTTTAAATAGTCATCTTCAACAAGTGATATCCGTAAGTGGGCTGCAGTGTAATCGGTATAATCTGAGAAACGGTGCTTTTGTTCTTGGTAACTTTCCGTATGACCATCAGTTTTTTGGTAAGATGCCTCGACACTGCCCGTGGGGATAGGCTGCCACTCCGATGGGTCAGAAGAATCGTCACCCAGATCGTCGCGTCGTAGCTGCTCCTGTAAGTACGCATGGAAATTTTCTCTTAACCTTGCGTGGTCTTGGGTATTTTGCAGGCCAGTGCTGTGGGTGATACTGTCATTTGTTTGGAAGTAGGTATTAGGAACTTTAATTTTTTTCCATAAGTTGCCTACTGTAACTACTACGAAGTAATCTTGGAAGGTTGGCAGAGGCACCTCTGTTATTCCCATTTCTTTCGGTTTTTTGGGCTGTCCATCAGGATGCTCTCTTCTGCCATCTCTCATTGCTTCCAGCTGTCTAAACACTACATTGGATACGAACGTGTCCTGATTCTTAGCGTGTAAAACCCTTTTAGAAGATTCGTTCATTGACCGTCGCCACACGTATTTACCATATTCACTAGATAGATCAGAGCCCAAGTTTTCATGATGAACAAGGTCTTCTACAATTGGTCGGCCCAAAACGTCCAGACTAACTTGACTCTCTTCCTCTTCTTCAACCTCGTTTTTTGCAAAGATTATGTCTTGCCTACCTACTTCAAGCCACCAAAAACGTTTAGTGAGCTCGGTAAAATGCTCCGAAGTCCCAGGTATTCCAAGCATTTCTGAGACACCGCTCATTGCGGTAACCACTACTTCTACTCCCAGGCTCCTGCTTTTAGCAGAAAGTTCTGGGTCACGGGCTCTTCTTTTTTGGATGTTGTCTATTAAAAATATTTTAGCGAGTTGTCTGTCAATTCTAAGTGCACTATAGTTACCCACCATACTTGAGAACATGACCATAAGCGTGTATTGATCTACAAACATGTTCTCGTTGTTTGGGCCAAACAAGTTTTCATCTGCAATCTTGTGAAACAAGTCAAGGTAGGTGTCACCAAGTAATGTGCGTAAATAGAGTTGATCTTGAGTTGCTATTTGTTTAAGA
>CAZMZI010000068.1:2742-3845 GCA_964570775.1 uncultured Pseudomonadales bacterium
CGCACTACTTCAACTTTTTGGTTTGTATCGAGCAACAGATTATCAAGCTCGTTTATGAGCTGAGCTTTTTTTTCCATTATTTTTTTTAGTTCAACGTTTCTTGTTCCTGCGTGAGACTCAACAGAGCCAATGGCTTCTTTAAATGAACGAATAGTTTCATTAAATTTTGCTTCAAGTGCTGCTTCTGGTGTGTGTTCATCAAAGTAGTGTGCGTGTTCTGGGAATCTTTTTTTGAGTCGATTTTTCATCACCTCAATTTTTTTATCGGTAGCTGCCTGGGTAACAAGTAACTGTTCTTCTAGTTGCTCAGTGAGTGTGAAAAGTTCTTGATAAGGAATGAGACTGGTTTCTTCAAAATGGGCATCAGTTTGTAACGTAAGGCCTTGTTGTACTTCTGGATTTGTTACATCGATTGGAAAGTCTGTTGGTAAAAGTTGTAGTTTGGTGTCTTGTATGACAGATCTGAGTGGCCTAGTTTGAGCATTTGCTTGAGGATTTGAGATTTTTTTATCTTTAAGGGTTGCTACTGCAACACCTTTGTATATAACGGTATAGGTGGTGACGCGCAATGGCATCCGTTTTTCAAGGCGTTTTTTTACATTTTCGGGTGCATACTGTGGGTTTTTATCTATTTTGTGGACAGCTCCTAACTGCTTGAGCAGTTCTTGATACAACTCGTTATCTTTGCTGGTGTATTTAGATTTTGTTTTACCTTCTGGGGTTGAGTTGAGTTTTGCTGCAAGTTGTTGATGAATCTCACTTGCCAATACGCTACAACTTTGCACTTCAACTTTATCATCTTCTAGTGCTAAGAATGCTTGTACTTCCCTGTCTGATAACAGTCTTTCCACAGGGCTCAGTACCCCCGTAGCTTTTTCATTGCTTTTTTGTGATTTTCTCCAGCCAGTTGGTAGTAACTTATCTAGACCCATGCAACTAGTATAGTCAGAAATGGGTTGCTGTGCCAGTCTTGGCTAACTATTAGTTGAATGCACCGGGTGTAGGCAGTACAATACCTGGGTACACCGGCGCGGGTGTAGTACAACGGTTAGTATGACTGCCTTCCAAGCAGTAGACGGCGGTTCGATTCCGCTCACCCGCTC
>CAZMZI010000069.1:0-3759 GCA_964570775.1 uncultured Pseudomonadales bacterium
AACTTACTACAAGAAATAGTTCCAGCACTTGCGGAACAAAATCAAAGGCTACGACTTGTTTCATTTTTTGGGGATGAGCAGTTAGTTGACAACTTATTGAACACTATCAAGAACCCAACACTACTTGAACAAGTTATTACTGTTGGCACAACAATTCCAAAATTTCAAAGAGAAGTTCTGAAGGTTTTTAAAAAGCAGGTCGCAGATCAACCAAATGAAACGGAGCTCGTTGGATATCTTTCGAGAGTGGCTTCTAGGATTGAAAACAATACACTCTGTCCTATTGAAGATGCCGCACGGTCTGCAACTGTAATGAGGCCAGATTTAGCAAGAATTACCCATACTCAAACATTAGTACATGGCGAAAATGTCGCTGTGATACCCAACTCGGGAGCAAAAACAATTGTGTACTATGGACCTGCAACACTTCGACTTATGCTGCCAGAGGGAGCCATGCTCTTTACACAAAAACCCAATGATCGTACTAAAGAACTTGCAATTATTAACGGTACAGGTTCGGTACTTGAAACTTTCATAGACGCTTCACCACCACGCTCAGCAAAAGAAGCAATCATTTTCAAAACACTTGCTGCGCTTAACACCTTACAAAGAACCGAGTTTTACAAGCCAACAGAAAACTGGATACTACTTATTACAGAGCTGTTTGATGCTATCGAGAAACAAGATAACGTGGGATTCCACAAAAAAAAGATTGCAGACTTTTTTGACAAGCTTTGTGCTGAAGGGTTAAGCAAAGTAAAAGCTGTTGAAATACTCGATACTGTTGAGGGTCACAGTACAGGTGGTTGGCTGCTAGAACCAGAAATTTTGAGGTATTTAACAAAAAAGAACATTCCCTCAACTGAATGGGAAAAAATCTTTAAGATGGCTCACTCAAAAGAAGACTTAAAAAAATATATTGCTGCTCTTACTGCTACTGATCAGCTTAAAGAAATGGAAGTCAGGGGAATCCAAGAAACAATTGAACATTGTATACCTGGTGACAACATAGAACATATGTGTAGAACAGCATTTCTACCTTTTGAAATCAATGTGAAACCACACACCTTTAAGCAAGTTCTAGACTATATTTACAGTGTTAAAGCTTACGATGCCGAAACAACACCTTACAACACCTTCTTTGAAAGAATCTCACAAATAATACTAAGTGGAGCAGAATCAGGAGACGCAGAAGAAACCATTCACAAAAATATACAAAGAGACCCTATGATTTGGCAGTGGTTGTATGGAAAGGCCACTGGTAACTTTCGAGTTCTACAAGCAGAGCAATTTAAAAGAGTAGCCGCAAGTAACCTTGAAGCCCCGGCAGTGGTCTCAGGACGGAGTGCAACGGTTACAACAACAGCTCTTCGTTACGACGCTAGTCAAAATGCAGTAATCCTAAAAATACCACTTTCTAACATCATCACCGACCAAAGACTACTAACCTACCAACAATTACGGTGGCAACAAGCAGATGTGGTAAGAGAGTACATACTGCCACTAGAAAAGTCACCGTATACAGACCTAGCCACTATCCTGGCACTCTACCCAACAGATGGACAAAATTTTTTAACTGCACAAACTATCCAGAAAGCGTGTCTACGCCTAATGTTTGTGCACCCCGAGTTTTCGCAAATTCCCAGTGCTTCAGTATTTGCCGCCATAGCAAACACTCTAAATAACGGGAATAATCCAGGATTGGCAGCAAAAGTGCGAGAACATTATGGCATCGGACCGAGTATAAGGATTACAGAAGAATTGGCGAGAAACTTGGTGAGTACTCCTCCCAAGAATGGGACAGATACTGAACTGCAAAGGGAGACTACCGATCTTTTGGCAACACTGTACAAAAAAAACCTCGCAAATGCAGGGGCATTTATATTTCAGAAACTACTATCTAGCAGCACCTCATTTGCCAGCGGATACCACGGATGGGGCGCTGACTGTCACACCGTAGACCCATTTGTACAAAGCCTAGCCGCAGAAGCACCGGGACCACTGTGCATCACCGCAAACAGTTACATGGGTGCGGAAGGCACAAACCTCTTAGACTTACCTACTATTGATGAACCAGTATCCTTAGCTGGTGGAAATCAGGATATGAACAGCTATGGCGCACAGTTAGTGAAGGGGCTGGCAGAGTTTGATGGCCTACCTAGTGCAGGTGGAGTTATCTTTGGCCACTCCATGGGTGGAAATGTAGTGCTGCGTGCTGCACTCAGTAATGGGTTAACCTATCCAGATATTTCGTATCTCTCGTTAGAACCAGTAATCTCCCAAGGCGGTGATTTCACAGTGCCTGGTGATACCGATCTTGAACCTGAAATTAAACACTATATTTCACTACTTGGTGCCAGCTCGGGTGAAGAAGATAGAGTATTATTAAGCAAAAGTGCTGCAACTATTACGAAACTTGTAACAACGCCAGGCATACTACCAGCAGGAATTCAAGAAGCCTTAGTACAAGTTGGTAGAATTTTGGTTAACAAAACTGTTTATGCAATATTAGTTAACAACTCTGACCCCACTGTTGCTCAATCACACTACGATGAACTTATAAACTCACGAGCCACCTTCCACGCCCATGTAACCCCCATTTTGGAAGCAGCCAAATCACTATCTCCTGCTGAAAAAACCTTTCTTGCAACGGAGTTACATGACAAGGTTAGAATTGTAATTGCTCAACAAGATGATGTTTTAAAACCAAAGTTTGCACTGTGGGAGCTACTTAAAGATCCTGCAATACCTCAAGAAATTAAAAATAAACTAGAGAAAATGCTAGTGCTTATTCCCGGTAATCACTACGGTCACCTCGAACATACCTTTTATCGTGATGATCCAAACAACACAAATCTTCAAAGCAATCAGCAAAGAGTTGCCCAGGTAGCGGGACAGCTTTTTACTCTTTGACATAGATATCTGTTATGGTAAGATATAAATCTTCCTAAAGGTAAAGTTCCGCAATGGAATACTCATCTCAGGACTTCTCTAACAAAGTGAGAAAAGACGAGATACACACATCTGCTAACAACTAGTTGGTGTCGGTTTTTGTGTTACAATACACTCTCGTGAACATTAACAAGTAAAGAGACATTTCATCAAATATTGACATGATGGTAGTGCAGCTGCTCTAACGAGGATTGTACAAACCATTAGTCATTTATGACTGGTGAAAAAGTACAATCCGTCAATTTCCTTAACTGGAAATGACAAAACAATTTTTTAAAGTAAATTAACTGATCTTAAGATCAGGTCAAACTTTTTTTTGAGAGTTTGATCCTGGCTCAGGATGAACGCTGGCGGTGTGCCTTAGGCATGCAAGTCGAACGGGATTCTACCTTCGGGTAGATGAGAGTGGCAGACGGGTGAGTAATACATAGGAATCTACCAAGTAGTGTGGAATAGCTCAGCGAAAGTTGGGGTAATACCACATACGCCCTCAGGGGGAAAGTATTTATACGCTATTTGAGGAGCCTATGGGCTATCAGCTTGTTGGTGGGGTAATGGCCTACCAAGGCGACGACGGCTAGCCGATGTGAGAGCATGATCGGCCACAAGGCTACTGAGACACGGAGCCTACACCTACGGGTGGCAGCAACCGGGAATATTGCGCAATGGACGAAAGTCTGACGCAGCGACACCGCGTGTAGGATGAAGCCCTTCGGGGTGTAAACTACTGTGGCGAGGGAGGAATTTTGACCGTACCTCGCTAGAAAGCACCAGCTAACTACGTGCCAGAAGCTTCGGTAATACGTA
>CAZMZI010000070.1:0-3734 GCA_964570775.1 uncultured Pseudomonadales bacterium
GTTCTTTAACTTGTTGCACATACTGTTGCTGTTGCTCCGTTGCCTCTGCCAAACTCACGTCATTATCAAACACATTCTTTAAACTCTCACGCTTCAACTTTAAATCATTCTTTAGTTGGGTAAGTTGATCGGCGTTGCGTTCAATAACATTTTGTAAGTGTTGGAGTGTGGTAGCTAATTGATCGGATTGTTCAGTCTCATCCAAAGCGCTAGATGAAGAACTAGCACTAGCCAAAGCTTGTGCAGCCAAATCATCCCCCGATTGTAATTTGCCCACTTCTTCTGGAGCTTCTAACATGTCTTGTGTGTCGTCTTGCATATTACCTTTCTTATCTAGAGTATCTCTACTAATAACTGTAATGCTGTGTACAGACTTTCAATCTATCGCACCACCCTCCACGGCACAAGTACCAACCAGATTGCGTACTTGATGCCAGCCCCAAGAAAGTAGATAATGAGCTACGTTATGAAAAAATCCACCAAAATCGTTGCAACCATTGGACCAGCAACAGAAACTGAACAAATTATCGAAGAGCTTATTCGTTCTGGCATGAATGTTGCACGGTTTAACACCAAGCATGGCACCCCAGAATGGCATCAAGAACGTATTGCTCGTGTCAAAAAAGTTGCAAGAGCAATGAATGAACCAATTGCTGTGCTTCTCGATTTACAAGGTCCTGAAATTCGCTTAACCATTCCTGGTGGTGAAGGTTTTGAAATTAAAGAAGGTGAGTTGCTACTGCTTACTTCGGACGAAAAAGGTACTAACAAAAAATCTGCATTTGTACCACAAATGGTCATAGATGCTTTAACTGTTGGTGACAAGCTATTGGTAGACGACGGTTTAGGTGAGTTTGTAGTTTCTGAAAAAACTGGTATGGAAGTGCAAGCAACTGCTCTTACCACCGTAAAAGTTGGTAACAGAAAAACACTCAATACTCCGGGTGTTGAAATGGATATGCCTTCATTAATTGAAGCAGACTACAAGCAACTTGATGGTGTCAAAGAAGGCAACGTAGACTACGTGGCACTCTCTTTTGTTCGTAACGCACTAGACATCACAATCCTTCGCAAAGAATTAGAACGTCGAAACATAACAGCTAGCATTGTTGCAAAGATTGAGAACCAAGCAGCAATAGATAATATTGACGAAATTATTGAAGCCTCGGATGCAGTCATGGTTGCACGCGGTGACCTTGCAGTGGAAATTCCTTTTGAAGAACTTGCATTTTGGCAAAAAATTATTATTCAAAAATCACGTGAGTTTGCAAAACCTGTCATTACAGCAACACAAATGTTGAAGTCTATGGTGGATCATCCAAGACCAACAAGAGCAGAAGTATCTGACGTTGCAAACGCTATTTATGATGGTACAGATGCCGTGATGCTCTCGGAAGAAACTACTATTGGTAAGTACCCCGTAAAAGCTGTGGCAACCCAAGCACGGATTGCTGTGTTTAACGAAGTACATGCACAACCAAAACCAGTTGTTACCACAGATAGTGATCAATCTGCATATATTAGTCATGCTGCAATATCACTCTTGGAAGTTTCACTCCTTGAGACAAACAACATTACGGTTAATAAAATTGTGTGCCTTACCGAAACTGGCCAAACAGCACTTAATTTAGCGCGCTTTAGACCACATGTGCCACTTCATGCCTTAACAAGCAGCAGACAAACCTATGAAAAACTTGCGTTAGTATTCGACGTTCAACCACATATTGTTGAGCTACCCACCGGAGATAAACTGGAAAGTTCCACCCATCTCTTGGAAAAAATCACCGAACTTGGCATTGCCAAAGCAGGTGAAACAGTTTTGTTAGTGCATGGTACTTTTTGGAAAAAACCAGGTTTAACCAATACGCTCTCTATCCTGCACATAGAGTAGCAGAAAGGACATCATGTCTAAAAAAAAGGGACTGCTCGCCCTCGCTTTAGGTGTTGCTGCAACAGCGGCCGCTATCTTTCTCTCCAAAGAAGAGAATAGAGAAAAAACTAAAGTAGCCGTGAAAAAAGCAGCTGTACAAGCGAAAGCTGTGGCAAAGAAAGCAAAAGTAGTAGCTACAAAAAAAGTGGCAGTAGTTAAGAAAAAAGTCGCTGCCGCCAAAAAAGCTAGTAAAAAGTAGCTACTCGTTTTTAGATGGTAATTGGTACACATCTGTGTGCCATTTCATAAGCACCGTGTTTATGTTGCCATCCAAAAACTGATCTAGATACTCTTTTTTGCTTTGAAAGCCTACCAGAAATGGTAGGCTTCTTGCGTTTACATAGAGTCGAGGCAAAAACATACCTAGGATGACGAGAAAAAAAAGGTGCTTAATAAGCTTAGTATGGTTATGCAGTTTTTTTTCTAACACTGCTACTATAAAAACGAGTGATGTAGCCAGTCCTGCTATGACATAACGAGTTGAAAGTGGGGGAATAAACCACCACAGTAAGTAGTAATATGCAGAAAAAAATCCCAACAGCAGTAGTGCTGTGTCCTTTTCTTTGGTTTTCCAAAAAGTTAGTACTGCCCAAATAAATAAAAATGCTTGTGGAGGGAACACGTAATCCCTTGCTACTGCAAGAGTCATTGGTAACTTCCAAATGGTGATCACTTTTGTTACTAAAAATTGCAAGGGTGATGCGGTGCCTCCAATCTCTTGTAATTTTTCCATATGTAGTTGTATAGAAAAAAAGAGTGAACCTGTGTGTAAGTACGTAAACACAAAATAGGGTAGTGCCAATGCAACAGCAAAGAGTGCAAGATCCAGACATTTCTTGAGTGATTTTGTTTGAACCCAAACCAAAAAGAGTACAAGAGGAATGAGCAAGAGTGAAAACTGTTTAGTTGCCATTGATGCACCAAGCAGTAAACCAAGAAGGTAGTACTTATACTTTTGTATTCTTGGCTCTGATGTTAGAAGCACCCAAAGTAGTGAAAGCTCCCAAAATGCTTTTGTAACATCTATGTAAAAGCTTGCAGCTTGCCAACTTACCACTTGAAACAAACTTATCAGTAGCGTGAGTGCTAGTGCTTTGGTTCTAGATAAAAAGTGAGTGCAAACTACATAAAACATCACAAGGAAGAAAACGTAAAAAAAGTATGCAACAGTTTTTGCGCCTACTTCACCACCAAGATA
The DNA here is from genome assembly GCA_964570775.1 of uncultured Pseudomonadales bacterium. Classification (GTDB taxonomy): domain Bacteria; phylum Patescibacteriota; class Microgenomatia; order UBA1400; family PJMF01; genus CG1-02-43-31. The sequence goes on from CAZMZI010000070.1 coordinate 3,129, forward strand.
GTACCCTGCAGTAAAAAATAAATCGGAGAACGGAGGATTAACAGATTGGTATAACTCTGGTGCGTAGTACAAACCATTGTGCTGAATTACACCTACAGCTACAGGTAAGTGATACCATAAAGCATCAAATCCTGTTTCTGGTGCAAAGACTTGTAATGAATGGGAAAGTGAACTCAGTCCCAACAAGAATAAAAGTGTTTTTTCTAAAAATGTAAATGTATTTTTTTTATACTGTTGGTTTTTTTTAGCAAAAAGATGGTAAAAAAATATTCCAAAAGTAAGCAACAAAGATACCCAAATTGATTGAACAAAAACACCAAGCACTGCACCAAAATACAAAAGAATACCTAAGAATAGTGCCGAAAAAAGTGCTGCATACAGTTTCATGTTGCCGTGATTATACGCTAGCTTTTTGAAATGAAAAAAAATAAATCCCAAAGAGGTTAAAAAGTTGTTTGGCTGTCTGCAATGGTGGGCGGGTCTGTTGACCCGCCCACCAACAGTTTCAGTTTATGGATTAAAAACAGTGGGTAAGAAAATTAAAAATTGTTGTTCTTGCACTGTCACAAACACCGGAACAAACAACGACCCTTCTGATGGGTCGTT
>CAZMZI010000071.1:0-3693 GCA_964570775.1 uncultured Pseudomonadales bacterium
CAAGGATACTATGTCTATTTTGGCACTGATAACACCGCAGAACCAACAACTGCAGGTAGTTTCCAGGCAGGAACAACATTTACAGCAAGTGGCCTTGCAAGTGGCTCAACGTACTACTTAAGAATCAAAACAATCGATAATGCTCAAAATGTGAGTGCCACCACTTGGGCACCGTTTACATATAAACTAGACACTACTGCTCCCTCAAACCCTGCTTCAATTACGGTGAGTCCTGCGGGTTACGCTGCTACAAACGAGTTTACGTTTAGTTGGGTAGCGGGTACTGATGGTGGATCTGGTGTGGCAGGATACCAATACAAAACTGCAACAGCAAGTGGCTCTTTATCGGACTGGTCTACAGCTACAACAAGTGCCACAATCACCATCGAAGACGCTGCTTACCAAACAGATGCAAACACCTTCTACCTAAGAACAGTTGATACTTCTGGTAACGTAAGTGCTGCAATTCAAGCTCTCTACTACTTTGCAGGAGAAGGACCTAGTGCCCCACAAAATGTTGCAGCCTCACCATTAACCAACACAACTAACTCATTTGCATTTTCATGGGACCCGCCTGCTACCTATCTTGGAAATGAAGATGACCTCACCTACTGTTACACCGTTAACACACTACCAGCTGAGGTAACCTGTAACTACACCAGTGCCGGTGCTACATCCCTCTCTGCAGATTCGTTTGCAACCCAAACAGGCCTTAACATTTTCTATATTGCTGCAAAAAATGGTGAAGATGAAGGAGGAGCAATCAACTATGGCGCCTATTCTTCAGTCTCATTTACTGCCAACACCACTGCACCCGGAATTCCACAGAACTCCGACCTTGCAGACGTTTCTGTAAAATCTACCTCATCATGGAAGCTGGCACTTTCATGGGAAGCCCCTGCAGAAGTTGGCTCTGGCGTTGAAAACTACCAAATTTATCGAAGCACAGACGACATAACCTACACAAAAATTGCTACAACAACCGGTATTGCATATGTAGACACTGGCCTGTCTCAAATTGCGTACTACTATAAAGTTAAAGCTTGTGACAACACCAGTAACTGTGGCGCTTTTTCAACCGCTGTTACGCTTACCCCAGACGGAAAATATCTTACAGCACCATCACTGTCTTCTGGTCCAACCGTTTCAGGCATTACTACCAAAAAGGCTACAATCACCTGGAGCACAGATAGAACAGCAGACAGTAAAGTACAGTATGGTACCTCACCTGGAACGTACTTCACCTCAGAACCTTCAAGCTCAACACAAGTAACAGACCATGAAATTGACCTTGCTAACTTGTCACCAGGAACCACGTACTACTACAAGGCTAAGTGGACAGACGAAGACGGAAACACAGGAAGCAGTAGTGAAAAGACATTCACTACCGAACCAGCACCTAGTGTTAAAGATGTCTCAATCTCCTCAGTAGGATTATCTAATGCAATTATCAAGCTAACTTCAACGGGTACTTCAAAGATTAAGATTAGGTTTGGTACAACCACAGCGTTTGGTGGTGTAAAAACAATCTCAACTTCCACGTCCGAAACCACCTACACCATTGAACTCGATGAGCTACTAGATGGCACCAAGTACTACTACCGTATTGACATGCTCGACGTAGAAGACAACGAGTATGAAGGAACCATTTTGGACTTCACTACGCTCCCAAGACCAAAAATTTCTACGGTTCGTGTCCAACAAGTCAAAAACACTGCCAAACCTACCATCCTAGTAAGCTGGAACACAAACACTCCAACTTCAAGTATTGTGACCTACTACCCAACTGGCAGACCTGAAGATGCTAAAGACGAAGTTAACGTTGCCCTCCAAAATGGCGAGCACCGAATGATTATTCGCTCACTTGAGGCTGAAACACCATATACTCTTGTTGTGAAAGGAAGGGACAAAGCAGGTAACGAAGCTGCATCTGACCCACAGAAAGTAACCACCGCTACAGATACTAGACCAGCAGTTATTAGCAATCTTAAAGTTGAGGGTGGTATCCAAGCAACTGGTGAGTCAGATCAAGCCCTAGCACAGCTTGTTGTTTCGTGGTCTACCGACGAACCTACTACAGCTCAAGTTGAGTATGCAGAAGGTACGGGTGTAACGTATTCACAAAAAACACAAGAAGACTCAAACTTAACACTTAATCACGTGGTTGTCATAACTGGGCTTACCCCATCTAAGGTGTATCACCTGCGCGCACTCTCAAAAGACAAAGCCAGTAATACTACGCCATCTATTGATACGGTTACTATTACTCCAAAAGCTACCGATAATGCTCTAAACTTAGTTATGAGTAACTTGCAGCAAGCATTTGGATTTTTAGGTGGGCTGTAACAACAAATGAAAGTTAGTCTCCAAACATGAAACTTAGAAATTCATTCATCTTGCTTGCACTCTTTAGCTTACTTTCTGTTGCGGTTGGTTTTGTTGTATCTACAAGAGCCGTGGAACAAGAAATTGCACAAGCAAACCAAGCAAGGTACCAAAGTAACCAAAAAACCGTTGCAGCTGCTATTGAAAGCACTTCCAAACTACAGAAACTTTTTGTCAGGGACTATAGCTACTGGGATGATATGGCACAGGCAGTGCAAGACAAAAACATTGAATGGATTAGTCAAGAATTTTTTGGACCACTCGAAATTTATGAAGCAGATGCTGTATGGGTTTTAGACCAAAGTGGTGAAGAACTGTATGCAACAAAGTCAAGTGAAAGCACCCTAACCGCACAGGCAACACAGCTCCCTTTTGCAAAATCAAACATTACAATGTATGCCAATACAACAGATATAACTACTTTCTTCAAAAAAGATTCAGAAAGTGGAGCACTCGTTGCCTATCATGTTGGTCCGGTACTCTTCCACTCACAACCTGAAAAAAACACAGCACCACTGGGATTCATCATAGTAGCGGTTCACTGGGATGAGGAACTGCTAACACAACTGAGTACTCTGGTAAACGCAGCCGTTACTGTGGCAGATCACCAACCTGGAGCATCTACAGATAGCTCTCAAAATTTGGCACATCCACTCACAGGCTTCGAAAACAACACTGTTGCATCAATTAACTTCGTATTTGGAGATACTTCTGTACAGTTACTTTCACAACACTTCCAAAGAGAAATAAAGCAAATTGGAGTTCTGGGGGCGCTCAGCATTTTGGGCACACTGATTCTTTTTCAATTTGTTATCTTACAACCTATTAATAATCTGATAAAAAAACTCTCTCACATTGCTGGTGGTTCACAACTTATTGATGAAATTTCAAAAAAATCAGAAATAACTATTTTGCAAGAACTTATTGACCAATACGGAAAACAACTGCACAAAATTAAACTTAAGAATGAGCAAATTAAAGAGTCGGATTCTGCACTCAAAGCATTGGTGCATAGCCTTAAAATATCTGAAACACAAGCAAAGCGTGAGCTTCGAACCAGTTTAAAACTTGCAAAAGCAGTTGATGCAGCTACGGATGCCATCGTTATCACAGACACAGAGGGAAATATAGAGTATGTAAATGCAGCCTGGGAAACACTCAATGGCTACACCTTCAAAGAGGTAGAGGGTAAGAAGCCTTCACTACTTAAAAGCGGCCGCACCAATACAACCCTCTATACTCGCCTTTGGAACCACATAACTCAAGGTCTTACCTTCTCTAGTGAAGAAGTCATTAACAAGAAGAAAG
>CAZMZI010000072.1:0-3621 GCA_964570775.1 uncultured Pseudomonadales bacterium
TGCGGAGGTGAAGGGGTTCGAACCCTTGTAACCCGAAGGTTCACGCTTTCCAAGCGTGTGCAATTGACCACTATGCGACACCTCCCAAATAAATCAATATAGTAGCTAAAGAGCCATGCAATTATAGCCCAAAAAATTAGTTAGTGGTAACGAACCGAGCAAACACGGTACTCAAAGTTTCTATATCTTGGATCGTGCAGTTTTCATCAACACCATGCATGTTCGACTCATAACGGGCAACACCCAAACCAAAGTGCGGAACGCCCAATTCTTTAGCCCAACCTGCCAACGGTGTTGAACCCATGACACTAAACTGTCCACTTTCGCCGGAAACTTCTGTAAGTATATTTTCGAGTACATCAAATTCTGGATGGCGCGAAGTATATCCCTCAAGGACAGCAATATCTTCAACAGCATATTGAACGCCAGTTGGAGCTAGCTTTTTAAAAGCCGTAGCTAAAGTAGCAACAAGTTTTTTGCGTGCTTCTTGCACGTTCATTTCTGGAATAAAACGAGTGTCGATGGTCATTTCGGCGTAATCAGGAATAACGTTTGCAGCAGAGCCACCAGCAACTAGATTAATGTTACATCTTGAAACCACAGTTTGGCTTTTGCCATCTTTTGGAAAAGATGGAATAGTACTGTGTTGTTGTTCAGCTGTTTTTTTGTAGTAGAGTAGCGTGGGGTAGAGAGCCATAAGAGCTTCAATGGCGTTGTGACCTAAGTGGCTGGCTGCGCTATGCACTGCTTTGCCACGTGCTGTAATTTTAAACTCCCATGCTCCGGGGTGAGCCACAGAAATACCACCTGCAAAAGTGTCAGGGTCAAAGCAAATAGTGTTGGTAGTGTCTATTTCTAAGTACTTTTCCAGGTACTTTAATTGTGCATATTGGTCGGTTTCTTCATCTGTGGTGAGTAGAAACAAGAGGTTGAAACGGAGTTTTTCACGGTCAATTTTTGCGAGTGCATCTAACATAGCTATGGTTGATCCTTTGTGGTCTGACGTGCCACGGCCGTATGCTCTGCCATCTTTGATAGTTAACTTGAATGCTGATGGGTAGTTTGCAGGCACCACATCTATGTGGTTATAGATAAGTAGTGTAGGTGCGGATTTTGAGACAGTCAATTGTGCAATCAGGTTAATTCGGTTTATTGCTTTAGCTACTGTTTCTGGAATGGGTACACGAGTGGTAGTAAATCCAATCTTTTTAAGATGAGGCTCAAGGAGGTCAAGTACATCCCCATAGTGCTTACCATCCGCACGGGAAGTATCGAGCGCAACATACTCTGAAAAGAGGTTTGTGATATGTGGAGACAGTGGCATCTCAGGGCATTTTACCCTAGAAAAGTAAAAAATGGGTACCCGCAATACGCGCACAATGCTATAATCCCTAGCGTGAACATGACGTGGAAGCGTCGCATAGTGGCCAATTGCAACAGGTTGCTAACCTGTACCAGAATTTCTGGTTCGTGGGTTCAAATCCCACCGCTTCCGCTAGTACTAGAAGTTTATTAAAGGATGAACTTTACACAAAAAAATTTCGTATGCAAAACTATGCCACCCGCCCCACTCATTTTGTACGTAGGCACCCAAGCACAAAAAAACCCCAAAATTACAAAGAAGTAGCCATAGATGTTCGCCTTATCCTTGAAGAAGCCAGTAAGCAAGGCATATCTTGGCGACTAGTCCCAGACAGTGAAATTATTGAACTTACTTGGAATAACCAAAAGAAGTATTTTCGTAGCACCCGCCCAGTTTCTACTTCTCCTGCCCAGAATATTTGCATAGACAAAGCAGCAACAAATCAGTTTTTACGTGAAGCAGGAATTAATGCGTCACATGGATTTGTCATTAACGTAGACGATAGTGATGACTACATTAGTCATGTTTTTGAAAGCATCCAATCACCAGTAGTAGTAAAACTAACACATAACTCACATGGAGATGGAGTTATTGTTGGCGTTGATTCAGCTCAAAAATGCATTGCTTGTGTTCGTGAACTCTACACAAGTCCTCACTATAAAAAGGAAAGTAGTGTTCTGATAGAACAAATGTTTTTTGGCAAAGAATTCCGCATTGTTGCAACTAGAGATAAAGTGCTCGGCATTATGCACAGAATCCCAGCAAACGTGGTTGGGGATGGAAAGCAGACAATCAAAGAGCTGATAGATGAAAAAAATGCACAGCCAATTAGAAATATTGATCACCTGTTATATCCCCACATTACTTGGGATGCAGAAATGGCAGAGATTGTGAAAGAGCAAGGTATGGATGAAGCTTCTGTCCCTGCTGAGGGACAAAAGGTTATTTTGCGCAAAGTGTCAAACGTTATGGCAGGGGGAGACGCTATAGACTATACAGACAAGGTCCATGAGTCGGTTAAAGAATTAGCACTACAAACAATCCGAGCAATTCCTGGTTTAGAGTTTGGCGGTATAGATTTTATGACGACAGACGAGGCCTCTCCCCAAACGAAAGAAAGCTATACTATTATTGAAATTAATGGATCACCAGAATTTGCAATGCATGATGTGCCTATGGTAGGTACTCCTAGAAACATTTGTGGTGAGTTTCTTTGCTTGCTTTTTCCAGAGCTTCGAAACGTATACTAAGTGTAATGAAACTACTTCATACCATAACGGATGCGCAACCAACTAACGATTTCCGGACGCGTGTGGCAGTTCGCGCCGTTTTACTAGATAACCAACATAACGTTCCATTACTGTTTTCCACAAGGCATTCCTACCATAAGTTGCCAGGAGGCGGAGTAGAAACTGGTGAAAATTATTTGCAAGCACTGGAGCGCGAAATTCTTGAAGAAATTGGAGCAACAGTTACCGATATTTCTGATTTGGGTATAGTTGAAGAGTTTCGGTCACAGTTTAATTTAAAACAAATTTCATATTGTTACACTGGTAAAGTGCTCACAAAAGGTAAAAATACATTGGAGCCAGATGAGTTGGCAGAAGGCTTTGAAGTTATCTGGTTACCACTTCAAGAAGCAATTCAGCGGTTAGAGTCCGATGCGCCCATTGATTATGAAGGGCCCTTTATTAAAGAGAGAGAACTAGTTTTCTTGAAGGCTGCAAGAGGATATGAACAAAACCACCATTAACACTCTTATTCGAAACATGCAGAAGGCAAAGGTTGTGACCAAAGCTTCAGATTGGTTCATGGAAGGTCTTGGTGATGAGGCTGTTGCAGCAAAGTATGTGGGGTTGAAACTTGATGGTTCTTGGGTTGATATCTTTTCACTGGCAAATAATGTGATGTGTAAGTTTGTGCTGCAAAAAACAAATGGCTTTGTTGAGTTTTATTTAGCAAATAAGCCACCTTTTATTCGACTTGCAGTAATGAAGCTATCAGATTCTAGTAAGTGGGAAGTGTTAGTGGGTGAATTAAAACATCAACTAAAAGCTGAAAAATTGGCAGAACAACACCACGTGGGAAAAATTAATAGTAGCTTCTCAAAAATAAAGCCACATCTTAAATAAGATGCCACTGTGCTGGCGTAGTTTAGTCTTATAGTATATAATTATTGACCTCAATCCTTTAAAGCTTTGCTTTCCTCAATTCGCAGTAGAAGTGCACCACTAAGGTAATAAAGTAATTTGTAATTG
>CAZMZI010000073.1:0-2210 GCA_964570775.1 uncultured Pseudomonadales bacterium
GTATGCGTAGGTGATTTAGTAATTTCATCAGCGGCAACCTCTATAACCATGCTTGGCGAAACCCACACATCAGGAACTAGCATCTCATGAACTTGGTATGTTTTAGGTTTTTCTAAAACAGCCAGCTCGTCGCACTGTACTTTAAACTCAGCAAGTTGCTGTTCTGATAGTCCTGTACCAATCTTTGCAATTGTTTGAACTGTGTTGTCACTACCTAAAACTCCAGCTAACAAAGCACCAATACCAAACTGGGACCGTTTTCCACGGCCAAAATAGTAACCCATAATTACAACATCTAATGTGTCCTTTAGCTTTCCACTGGTACCTTCTTCCTCTTTGATTTTCACCCAATTCCAACCTTTTCTACCACTTTGATAGTGTGAGTCAATCTTCTTAATCACAGCCCCTTCCAACCCTTCTGCTAATAATTTCTCATGATATTCCTTAAGAGCTATAGGATCTGATGTGCGCAAAATAGGTGCTAAAATAAATGTGCTATTTTGACTAATAACATCCTTAAGTAGCTCTTTTCTTTCATGCAGTGGACACTGCAAATACCCAACTGAATCACGAAACAAAACATCAAAGATATAAAATCGCATCGGAACTTGCTGAGCAGCTTCTGCAATATCATGCTTGCGTTTTCTTGTTATTGTTTCTTGGAAAGGTAAGAGCTTACCGCTCGTCACGTCGTAACCTATGGCTTCAGAATCAAGGACAAGCTGACTGGCAGTAACGTAGTTTTCAAGAGTTAGCAATTCCGGGAACATGTCAGACACATTCTCTAAATTACGAGTAAAAGCTCTTATTTTTTGTGAGGGATTATCGGGAAAACCTTCTCTGGAAAAATGAATTTGTACACGTAACCCATCGTACTTTGGCTCGGCAAGTACTTCACCCATCTTATCTATGATTTCTTTTGAAGTATTGAGTCTATTGCAAAGTGCTGGAACCACTGGCACACCAACCGTCACAGAATACTTGGATAATACTGCTTCTGGATCACGTTTAGATGCTTCTGGGTCCGCTAGGTACACTGCTGCCAATACTCCAACGTCTGCCTTCTTTTGATATGCATCCTCAAGAAGTGTGTGGTGTTCCTTTCCACCAGTCACCGCCCAAGACAACGCATCGAGTAGTGTCATGACACTAAAACCAAGACGAAGTTTTCCTAAGATAATGCGTACCACAAACTTGGCAGATAAACTGTCTAACTCATCAAGTAGCTGCGCTACCCCTAACACTTTTTGCTCTTGTGAGCCTGCGCCACCTGCTGCAGCCACTTTCCATAATGTATGATAAACATCTGTAATGCTTAGTTGTGTATCAGCACTGGTAACCCATTGTTGAGCAACCAGACCTAGATCACCAAGCTTTTTGTACTCTTGTGTTACCTGACCTTCAGCACTAAGTGTATTCATGTCACCAAAAAGTGATAAATCTTGTTGCTGCTGCACCTTACTGTTTTTTACTCGAGCTAATGCCTTTATGAGCATTTTAGAAGATAACTGAAACTCCATAGACTGATAAGGTGGCACCAGCGAACCCTGAAGCAAATAAGAAGCCACCGCCAATTCAGATGGGTCAAGTGCAACAAATAAGTTAGCAAGTTGCTTAGTCATCTCAATACGAGATGGTGTTTCTTCTAAGGTTTGTAAATACTGGGCAAATGTTTTAAATACCATACGTTGTAGTCTACTGTGGTACTCCCCGGCAGCACAACTACCAGGCAGTTATTCAATTAGACGATAGGTAACACCTTTAGTCACCCCTTGTTTTTCAATCACACCTTTAGTAATTAGGTCTTTCATGTCGCGAAGAATGGTATCAACTGAAACATTTGGTAGCACCTTTTGTGCGTCATCGGAAGAAACCATTTCTTGATTTTGAAACAACTCTAACAAAATAATTTGGCGCTCTGACAGTGCCACCTGTTTACCCAACTGTTTTTTTAGTTTTAAGTCTTTAGAGAGTTTCGTTACTTGTTCTCTTACCTTATCAATACCAATGGCAATGCCATAACAAAAATACTCAAGCCAATACGTCATGTCATGGAGCGTGTCTTGTTGTACCGAGAGCAGCGCTTGATAATATGCTTCTACATCCTGGTCAAAGTACGGTTCAATCGAAAAAAACCTTTTAAAATCATATCCCAATGAATACAAAAGTAGCATTGCCATTGCGCGTGCTGTTCTGCCATTTCCTTCAAT
>CAZMZI010000073.1:2310-3546 GCA_964570775.1 uncultured Pseudomonadales bacterium
ACTTTAGCAAAATCTGGCGCTACTTGGTTGTCAATCCAAGATATAACTGCTCTATAGTTTATAACTTCACGAACATCTCTTTCCCTTGCCATGATGCCCGTTTTAGCAAATACATCACCTGGATCTGTGACTCCCTCGAGACGAACTACTCTACTTGCCTGTTCTTCAGTAAGATCATTTCCTTCAATTTTGGTGCCATAGTGAATGGTTTTGCTTAACGCATCCTGACGAAACTTTGTTTCCCAAGCTGGTACTAATGGTGCGTTATCGATAAGTGCTTTTGCCGACTCAATCCGGGTAATGTATGTCAATAAATTGTTGGTAATGGTAAATTTAGGCTGATACATACTTTTTGATGTCTTTTGATACGACAGGAGTACGTTTAGTATAGCGTAATTTTTGCATTTTGTGCAGAGAAGCACCGTAAAAAATGAATAATCTTGTATGAATGTTGTATACTATAAAAACCTATGCCAGATATAAAACCACCTTCATCACTTACTGAATTACCCACAGCGCTCATCAAGAACATGGTAGTACTTGCAACCAGTGGTTTTGGAGTTGTGGTAGCTTTGGCTTGGAACGAATTTATTCAAACAGCAATTGAAGAATATATAGCACCATACTTTCCTGGGAGCAGCTTAGTCTCACTGCTCATTTATGCCTTGGTCGTTACCTTTTTGGCTGTTGTTGTCATCATGCAGTTATCTTCTTTAGAAAAGAAGCTACAGGAACTGCAAGAAAAACTCACTAAAAAACAAAAAAACTAACTCTTACGAAACTCGCGAACTATACTCCAAAAAGTAGTTGGGATTTGGGCTACTAAGTCACTTGCATTAAAAAATGTTCCCACATTTTGTGCTAAATCTTCTCCTGCTTTTTTGCATACATAACTGGCTACAAGTGAGGAGACTTGGGCAGTGTTAGTTGTATAAAGGCCAGCTACCAACCCAGCTAAAATATCCCCCGTTCCTCCTTTTGTCATTCCGGGGCTTCCACCTGCAATCTCTGTTATATCCTTTTTTGACATCACAGCGTCTGTGGGACCTTTGAGTAAAATAGTCACATCTTTCTCTACCAGTTGTTCTTGAAACTGCATAACAGAAGTACCAGCATGCTGTGCTAGCTGCGCCAATTCCCTGCCATGGGGTGTCACTATACAGCTACTAGTTAACAGTGATGGATCAACCATCTGCAGTGCCCCTGCATCTATCACCCATTTTTTTGTTGGATACT
>CAZMZI010000074.1:0-3512 GCA_964570775.1 uncultured Pseudomonadales bacterium
AAGGAGACCAACAAATAGCGTAAGTACTAGTACAGAAAAGAGTTTCATGTTGCCGTGATTATACGCTAGCTTTTTTTGGAAACAAAAAAATGTTCTGCCCCCGTTAGAACACTCCTGTTAGGGCCTTAGCCATTGGTACAACCTTGTTGTATAATACAAACCTGTAATGGATTACGTCACACATGCGCTCATAGCTCAGTTGGATAGAGCAACTGCCTTCTAAGCAGTAGGTCGTGAGTTCGAGTCTCGCTGAGCGCACAATAAACACCCTCCGATTTTTTCATCAAAAATTTGCTAATTCCAGGCAAAACATGTACTATTACTACAGTGAAAAGTTCAATGTCATTTCAGCATACTTTGAACGCTTTTGTGTGTGGTGTTTTGTTGTGCCTTATTCTTTTATTACATTCGCCACGGCTACAACTCCGAAAACCACTGCTGTAGGAACAACCTACAACATCTCAACTTCGGATAGATACAATATTAGAATTGATGGTGCAGCTGCAGGACATCAACTTGGATATAACGGTGCCAGTTTAGGACAAAAAACGTTCACAGACATTAATCGTGATGGAAAACTAGACCTAGTTATTGGTGCGGTATTTACTGACTACGGTGGTCAAAATGACTCAGGATCTGTGTACATAATTAGTGGCGATATTCTTGATGATTACGCCGGAACGGGAAACACCCTGGACCTTGCTGACACAAATAATTACTCGCTCCGCATTGATGGAGATACTACAACCGGATACCTACCCACAAGTGGCGGTGTAGTTTTTGGTGACATCAACAATGACGGCATTGATGACATGGTTATCAGTGAATCGTTTGCAGACAGTGTAAGAGGTAACGTGTTCATACTGTACAGCAGCATATATGAAGGCTACTTGAATAGTAGAGGAAACGTTATAGATCTTTCGGACACTTCTAACTACAACTTTAAACTGCAAGGTGCTTCAACAGGTGACTCATTTGGAAATTTATCACTGGTACTTACTGACATAGATAACGACTCTAAAAACGACCTGATTGTTGAAGCACACCATGACGACAACAACAGCAGAGGTGAATCTGGCTCCATTTTTGTTTTTTTCAATACACTTCTCGACGATTACACCGGTACTGGCAACTTCCTGAGTATGGCTACACTTTCCAACTTTAGTGTACGCATCGATGGAGCACTTGCAAGACACACCTTTGGTGGTGGTGCCACCGTTGTTGGTGACTACAATAATGATGGTAAAATTGATCTTTTTGCAAGTTCAGACTTAGCAGACTACAACTCAAGAAACGACTCAGGATCTATCTGGATCATTGATAATGAAACAATTGCTTCGCTTGCGGGAACTTCGGGAAACCTTATTGATATGGCTATCAGTACTAACTGGGTACTCAGAATTGATGCCGCTACGGCAGGTGATCTCATTACTTATGGAAACCAACTTATTGTCTCCGACATAACCAATGATGGTGCAGTTGACCTTGTTGTAGGCACCTATCAATCGGACTATAACTCTCGGTCTAATTCTGGTAGTGTCTGGATTTTAGATAACGCGCTTTTCAGTGGAGCAACTGGTACCGGCAATACGGTTGATCTTGGTACCAGCTCAAACTACCTTGTTCGCATAGATGGTGCAGCAGCATCGGACAACTTTAGTTTTGTGGCAATGGCTGTTACAGACATAAATAACAATGGTAGAAATGACTTAGTAGTTGGTGCAAAACTGGCAAATGGAAACGGGGCAGACTCTGGTAGCGAGTACGTATTTTTTGACTCACTTATTGATACTTGGTCTACACCCGGAGGGACCATAGATACCTCAAATACTAATAACTTTAGTCTTAGATACGATGGCGCAGCAGGTCAGAAACTGTTCTTCCAAAATGGTAATTTTCCAGATCTAAACGGAGATGATCAACCCGACTTTATTTTCAACTCGCGTGATGCAGGATATAACTCACGAACAACCTCTGGCTCGTACTTTATTATTTACAACTTTCCACATACTTTTTCACTCAGCACAGAGCTCAAGACATCTGATACTAGTCCCATACTTACTGGCACCATCCAAGCACCGAATTCCACAACAACCATAGAATCGGTAGAGTTTTCTATAGACTCTAATGCACCTACAGGCACTTGGTCTAGTTGTTCTGCAACATCTGGCAGCTTTGATAGCTCCGAGGAGTCGTTTACGTGTACACCTGGAACACTCAGTGAGGGCGCTCACACTGTGTATGTTAGAGCTATCGATGAAGACGGTTTTTATACCGCCCAACCCAGTTATGCCCTGGTGGCACTCACCATAGATACCACTGCACCCACTGCGTCCTGGTTAACTCCGAATGGATATACTAATAACCAACAGCCCATACTTTCTGCAGCAAAGTTTAGCGACCAACATGCTATTCAAAGCTACTCTGTAGAGTTAGACACCGGTGCATATAAGCAGTTTGGCATAGCAGACTTGCCAAACACTTGTGGCAACGTCTTTGAATGTGAGTACTTGCACACACAAGACTTCCGCATATGGTATAGAAATGAAAACGACCAAGATCCAAGCAATGACCACATCTCTGTAGTATTTAAACAACTTAGTAATTTTCCCTTGTTAGAAGGACATCACTTATGGAAATTTATTGGAAAAGATTTTGCTAACAATTACACCGTTCGTGAAGCGGCGGTTGATGTTGACGTCACTTCACCAAACCTAGTAGAGCTTACATTACCAGTGATAGGTGCAGCACAACCAGGAAAAACCTATACACTTGCACCACAAACAACACTTGCACTTGTTGGTACGGTTAGTGACGCCAAAAAGGGCAGCGAACATACGTATGCAGATGGCTCAATACAAAAGTTTGATGCTGTAGCGTCCGGAGCAGATCAAGTTACTTTTGTGATTGAAAAGAAAGGGCTGGGAGGAGTCTTTACGCAGTGGTTTGAGCACTCAATCGAGGCACTCACGTACACAGAAGATGCAATAGAAAAGCGTACATCATTTAGTACACAACTGCCTAAACCACTTGAAAACGGGTATTACAAAATGGCTTTGGCAGTGGCAAGACAGAGCAGGGAATAAAGCAGTAACTCAACCATTTTTTGTAACCGTAGGTGCAACAACATCAGCCACAACAACCACGCAAAGTAAACCAAGCGTTCAAGGGGTAACCGACGAAATTGCCTCACCTGCCGCAACTGTTGCAACAGAAAGCAGTAAACCAGAAGTACTTAAAACTCCCATTGAAGATGTTGAAGTAGCTTCAACAAAGGATAGCAGCTTGCCAATGCTACCAATAGCTGCAGGCACAATTGCTGTTATATGTGTTGGTGTGTTATTTTTGCTACACAAGAAAAAGTGAATACCTTCTTGATCATAGTTGGCTAAAAGAACACAACAAGGTATAATCTCGTCTGTACATTTAGTTGATGGTGGCATTAGCTCAGTTGGTTAGAGCGCTAGGTTGTGGTCCTAGAGGTCGCCGGTTCGAATCCGGTATGCCACCCA
>CAZMZI010000075.1:0-3501 GCA_964570775.1 uncultured Pseudomonadales bacterium
GCAGCTGAAGATGTTTTTGATGGCATAAACTGCCAGCTTATGCTTCATATTGTTATGGAGGAGCTGGGGTATGCATTGCCAAAAGACATGCGCTCGAGTGAGTTATTTGAGGATGAAAGCCTACTTCGGCCGGTGTATCCCAATAAAGGTGACGGTTGGCGGGTGGGAGATATTTTGTTCTCGTACTCGCGTGAGGTAGACTTTGATCCTCGCGACCTGCACGTATCTGTATGTGTTGCTGTTGAAGCAGGGGCCCCACAGTTTATTCATGCAATAAAGTTTAAAGGTACTAACGAGAACCCGGTGGTGCTATGGAATTTAGATGACTTCTTAGCTAGCAGTAGGCACCAGGCAATTGTGGGGGTTAAGCGCACAAAAGCATCGAAGTAATTATTTTTTGCGAGCATGAATTTCGAACAGGCCTTTAGGCTGGTTGATGTTGAATTTTTCTAGCTGGTGACCATCTTTGAAGTAGGTAAGTGAAAAGCGATGCCCAGAAAGTAGTTCTGAAAGTTTAAGCAAGTTTTGATCTTTAGTTGAGTGATACTCGATGTGCATTTGATCAATGAGGTGAAGCACTTGTTGGCTAGACTCAAGAACCAGTTGTTCAGCACCTTCAATGTCTAGTTTTAAGAGGTCGACAGGAGTAGTGACTATGTCAGATAGTGGCATGGTGGGAACTTGCAGCTCGGTTGATTTTTGTTGTTTTGTCCAGGCACCTTCGGTAAAACTACCGGTAGACCACCACTGGTTGGAAGTTTCGTCGATATAAAAGGGGAGTGAGCCTTTTGTTGCTGCGAGTGCGGCGTTGATGCAGGTGATATCTTGGAGTTGGTTTTCGAAAATGTTTTGTTCAAGAAGTTCAAAGAGATATGGATTTGGTTCGATGGCGGTGATGTGCGCGTTAGGGTAGATGGATTTAAAGTACAAGCTAGCCATGCCAATGTGCGCGCCTGCATCAATAATTGTTGGGGTGGGATTAGTTGTTTCAAAGTAGTAGGTGTTGTGTGAGAAAATTTCTCGTTTGAGGTGGTGGTATTCCTCTGAGTTATGAAAGTGCACAGTGAAGTTTTGTAGTTTAGCGCTTGGCATAGGGGTATTGTACCTTATGGTGTGTGTCCGGGGTGGATGGAGTAGAACGAAAAGACACATCCGCGTGGGATGGGTCTAGGTTGTAGCTTTTTAAATTTTCAACCATTCGAATAGGTCATAGAGAACAAGAATGATGAAAATAATAACAAGCAAAGGGTGTAATTCAATGTGAAAAATAAAGGCAGTAATGGCCACAGTGTTCACAGTGAACCTCCCCAGATCTTTCAGACGCCATGCAAAAAAGGCTGCAAGTAGTACGAACCAGTTATAAGCTACTGCAATGATAATGAGGCTAAGAATAAGCGTGATATTACGGACTGTTTTAGAAGTAATCATGAATCACCATTTTTATTGCTTGGGAAAGATTTTTTTGTTAAACAACACTTGATTATAACACTATTTCGCCTTAAAAATCAAGTTATAGGCTCAATATATCATCTTCGGTATATCAAGGTGATATGGTACTCTATATGCCAATAACAGAGATACAAAGGTAAAAAACTATGAGATACATTGGTGCACATGTTTCAGCAAGTGGAGGACTCGAAAAAGCCGTAGAGAGAGCGAAAGAGTTGGGGTGTAATGCGTTGCAGCTTTTTAGTGGTAGCCCACGTGTGTGGAAGCGAAAAGAGTTGAGCGAAGTTTCAACCAAAAAAATGTTTGCACTTCGTCATGAATTACAGTTTGGACCAGTGGTTACCCATGCGCTATACCTGGTTAATTTGGCCTCTAGTAAACCCGAACTTGTGGAGGGATCTATTCGGGCATTACAGTACGATATGGCGTTTGATAGTCTCATCAAAGGTTCGGGCGTGGTTGTGCACTTAGGGAGTCATTTGGGTGCTGGCTGGGAAGCGGTTAGAGATCAAGTGGCAACTAACGTGGCTAGAATTATTAAGAATAGTCCAAGTGATGCTACTTTTTTAATTGAAAACTCAGCTGGACAGAATGGCAAGTTATGTAGTGATCTTAGTGAGATAGCCTGGCTTATCGAACAGATTAAGTCTCCACAGCTTGGTTGGTGCTTTGATACCTGTCACTCACATGCTGCAGGTATGAGTATTGGGAATCCAGATGGGCCTGAAGCTGCTTCAAGTGGTGCTGGTCAGATGGAGTGGGGGAGTGAAAAAAAATATGCTGTAGCTGAGATTGAAAAGTATGATTTGTGGAAGCATTTGCGAGCTGTGCACGTGAATGATAGTAAAGATGCTTTTGCATCTGGAAGAGATAGACATGAAAACTTGGGCAAGGGAAACATTGCTGAAGCTGACTTTAGATACTTTTTGAATAGAGTAGAGATGCAAAATATACCACTTTTGACTGAGGTTCCTGGCTTAGATGGAAATGGTCCTGATGCTGTCAATGTGGCGGTTATGAAGGAGTACGTAGGGGTGATGTGCTCCATGACCACTCAGCCCTGAAGCCCAGAACATAGCTAAAGCATAGTCTGGTTGCCAACCTTCAACTGCTGGGTTCAACCAGTTTAACCCTTCACTATCGGTGCCGTCAGCAAACAACGTTTCACCATACTTCACAGGGTGGAGCAAAATGATGTTGCTGATTCCCAACGCATCTTTCAGCGTGGTGGGTGTGCGACGGTCGCTTAACCTTTGCCGCGGGGGGTTAGAGTCCTTCTGCAACAGCCGAATGTTATTCTTCGTTTCCTCCATATCAAACGTTTTGTCTGTTTTCTTGAAGGCGAATTTGCCATTCGTCCGGTGAGACGCTTTCCGAATCTCTGGTTTGGACAGCAACGCTGCCATGACAGATTCATCTTCCAGGTTCTCCAGAAGTTTTTCCAACAGCCACTCCCACGACCGATCAGTCAAGGGGATTTCACTTTCATCCCGTTTCAAGATGACAGTTTGGGGGAGGGCAGAAGGGGTAACAGTTGGGGTTGGTTGCGATTTTTTCGCAACATGTGCCGCCAGAGAGGCAGCACTGCGACCTTTCAGACCCAACTGTAAGTAACCGCTCTCAGTCATTGGGTGAGCCAGAATCTGTTGGACAGATTCGTACTCATTGTCAATCAATACTTGGGCGGCGGCTTCAGTGATCTCAACACCTAATTCTTTCAAACCGGTAACAATTTCACTTGCGTTCATGATCTATTTCCCCTTAAAAGGTATTCGGAGCGCGTGCTAGCTAAGTGCCAGCCGCGGTTTCCATAGAAAATTTTCGTTAAAAAACAAAAATGCTCTCGGCCGAGGTCATTTTCTGCGGGTGCCATCTAAAATGTCCGCGAAGTTTGTAAGCAGCTTTTCGACATGTTTTCCTTCATGCAGAAGTAAACAGCTTACTGATGGCGCATTAAGCGCACACAACGCCCAAGGCGCCACCAGCAAGTGTGTCGAAAAAGTATATGTATTTGTAACATCGTAGAGAGTTGAGTTGGGTGCGAAGTCGCGC
>CAZMZI010000076.1:0-1246 GCA_964570775.1 uncultured Pseudomonadales bacterium
ATAATATTATTATTGGTCATAATATTTACGCACCTTCCGGCACAACGAGTAACCAGTTGACTATTGGTAATCTCATTTTTGGAACCGGAATCGATGGTGAAAATGCCACCATTTCCTCTGGCAATATTGGTATTGGAACTTCCACACCCATTGGAAAGTTTAATGTGCAAGGTGCAGCAGTTGGTAAAGCACTAACTATTTTAAATGAAACAGGTAATCAAGCAATTTTGGTGGCTTCTGCCTCTGGAACTAATCGATTTATCATACAAAACGATGGAAACGTGGGAGTAGGTACTTCCTCACCAGCTAAACAAATGCACATCTATAGTACAAGCTCAAGTCCAGGGCTTAGAGTACAAAATGCTAATTATTCTTTAGATGCGATAATAAGTTCTGCAGATGGTAACCCAAGAATTGTAACAGATGCTCCCGCAATAAACTTTTATACTGGCACAAGTAACGAGCGTTTTAGAATTGCTGATAATGCTGATGGAAACGGTTACTCCTCTGCAGGAGCATTAGATGGCTTGTATGTTACTGGTAAGACTACAGAAAGTTACCCAGCTTCAATTTTTCAGTCTGCAAACGCTGCTCAAACGGGCGAGCTTATGAGAATGCTTGATAGTTCTGCAAGATATGTTGGACAGCTGACTCCTGTTTCTTCAAGTAACTCTCGATTGAAATTTTTGTTATATAACACGCAAGAAACCACAATTACTGATTATGAGCGTTTAGCAATATATCCAGATTCTTCAAACTCTATCTTTAGAATTGAGGCAGAGAATGGTGGAAGTGGGACATTAAGAAATCTCACACTGCAAGCTGGTGGTGGAAATGTGGGTATTGGTACTACATCACCAATTGGTAGACTCAATGTTTCTGGGGCTGCTGTAGGAAAGGCTCTTACTATCTTAAATGAGACTGGTAACCAAAATATATTGGCGGCTTCTGCTTCTGGTGTAGCGAAGTTAGTAGTGAACAGGGATGGAAACATTGGTATTGGCACCTCAAGTCCTATTTCTGCACTGCATATTGCAAGTGGGGCAATTCGTATTGGCACAAATGGTGACTGCAACAATGATTTTTGTCTTGACGATAATAGTCTGGACACATTCTATGATTTTACAATCACTAATCACAATACTGGCAACTTGTTCTTGATGCCAGATAGTAATGTGGGTGTAGGAACAACAACGCCATTATCTAGAATGCAGATCAACTCCACAGGTGCTCAGCTGCGTTTGGC
>CAZMZI010000076.1:1346-3500 GCA_964570775.1 uncultured Pseudomonadales bacterium
TCTTCGGGAGATGGTCTTACTTTCACAGGTGCAGATTATTATGAGTTTAAAGATAGTGCTTCAACTACCTTTTTTAGTCTCTTAGGTACTTTAGATGTTGGTACTTCTGGAAGCAATATTACACTTAATCCTGTAGTGGCAACAATGGATAACTCCGACTCAATTACAGGCATGAACATTGATATTACTAACGCCGATCACTCTGGTTCAAACAATGTGTTGCGAGGTCTATATATAGACGGTATCACAGCAGATGCACAGGCAGTGGAGACTGCATTAGTAGTAGGCGCTGGGTGGGACTATGGAGCTACTTTCCAAAATAATGTGGGAGTAGGGACCACAACTCCAGGCGAACTGCTCACAGTCCAATCTGCAACTGGTGCATATGGTTTACATCATACTGATGGTACAGTGAACCTAAAAACATATATAGGTTCTAACTATGCTAAACTGACAACAACAGGAAACCACTCTCTGCGTTTTGGGTTTAACGGCACAGCAGAAATGCTTATCCTAGATTCAACGGGGAACATGGGTTATGCAGATACAACACCGGATTCACTTTTTGAAATTTCAGGAAGTGGAACAGCGGATACAGAGATGTTTACCATCAGCTCTGTTTCTGCAAACGATGGTGACTTACTAACTTTTACTAGAACTGGTAACTTAGGGATTGGGTCAACAGCACCAGTAGGACTGCTCAATGTATCTGGAGCCGCGGTGGGTAAGGCTTTAACTATCCTCAATGAAACTGGTAACCAAAATATTCTTGTAGCCTCTGCTTCGGGTACAAATGTTTTTGTCTTACAAAGAGATGGTAATGTTGGTATTAATACTTCCGCACCAATACACGCACTAGAGGTTAATGGTAATATTGCGGTTGAACAATATCTCTATCATAGAGGTGATACTGATACTTCCTTTAGATTTGGAAATGATCAATGGCAAATTACAGCAGGTGGTTTACAGTTTGCCGAATTTAGTGAATCAACAACTGATGTAGTTACGTTTAATGGGAATAATGTTGACATAGATTTTGTTGTTGATGGTGATACAAATGAAGGCGCGTTCTTTGTTGATGGTTCCACAGAAAACGTGGGTATTGGTACAACAAGCCCAGGTGCAAGACTCCACCTAGCCACAAACGCTGCTGATTTTGCTGCTGAGTTTTATAACAACGGTAATGCCACGACCAGATCTGGACTGTTAGTTCAAGGTGGACTAGATGATCATACGGCTGCTGGTCCCTCCACATTAATTCACTTCAATGATGGAGATGGAGGTACAGTTGGTACTATTACTTTTGGTTCTTCGCTTACCAATTACAATACTACTTCAGATGCGAGACTCAAGAATGACAACGGTGTGAGTACAAAAGGTTTGCCTGACTTACTTAGTATTGTGGTGCACGATTACTCATTTAAAGCTGATCCAACTAATAAAGTACACACTGGTTTTATGGCACAGGAGTTGTACTCGATCTATCCAGATGCAGTAACTGCCCATACCAACTCCAATGAGTATTGGCAAGTTGACTATGGCAAACTCACACCTCTTATTGTTCGTTCCATTCAAGAACAGCAGGCACAAATTGTTGCTTTGCAGCTTCACTCGTTGGGTTTGTCTGAAACTGGAGAAGTAGTGTTATCTACACAAGCTCGTGTTAGTAACCTTGAGGATGAAGTAGCTGCACTACAACAAGGTACTCATTTTGCTGACGATGCAATTACAGCACGTATCTCAGAATTTTTTGGTCAAAGGATAGAGTTCTCAGAGGCAGTTACTACCTTTATACAAAAAGTCGTGTTTACCTCTAAAGTTACCTTTGCTGCCTTAGTCGAGTTCGCCTCGGATGTGACATTCAGATCTCGAGTACTTTTTGCTGATAAAGACATGGCCGGTTTTGCAAAGATAAAACAAGGAGACAGCGAAGTGAGGGTAACCTTTGAAAAGCCATTCCTTTTTGACCCAGTGGTGACACTTTCTGCATATGATCCCAACTTAGCTGTTGGTTTAACTGATGTTTCAAAATATGGCTTTACCATTATTACCTCTGTACCTGCAGCTTCAGACCAAAAAATTAACTGGGTTGCATTACTGGTGTTAGAGCCAAAAACAATTGAAAGTGCCGGAAATGGCGGTGTCATTCAACCA
>CAZMZI010000077.1:0-3367 GCA_964570775.1 uncultured Pseudomonadales bacterium
GCACTTTCCCACGAAGTATTCAACTATGCTTTTAATGCCAAAATGGTAGTTGAGTACGGTGCAAATCCACACCAAAAAGTTGCACTGGATTTTGCACAAATGGATGATTGGCTGCGGTTTATGCATAATACCCATACACCTGCGCCATATGGATACGGGTGGACAGTTTTTTCACTTTTACCTTATATCATTTCTGGAGGAAAGTTTTTTATAACTTGGGTGGGATTTAAGACTCTTAGCTTTGTAAGTGTGGTTGTGTTGTTTTTTGTTTTGGAATACTACTCAAAACAAAAACGTGGCAGATCTTTGACTGCTTTTGAGCAAGTGTTAGTGTTTGCAAATCCATTGTTGTACCTTGAGACAGTTTCAAATGCGCACAATGACTTATGGATGATGAGTTTGTCTGTATTTAGTTTTGCATTGATGTACCGTATATTAATTGAAAGAAAAAACAACATGCAACTCTTGGTTGTGAGTGGGATGGTGTTATTGTTTTCGATTTCAGTGAAATTAGTAACAGTGCTACTTATTCCTTTCTGGTTGCTCTTACTTGCACTGTACTGCAAAAAGCAGGGTGTTATAAAAAGTATAGAAAACCGACTGCCAAGTTGGATTGTTCAGTTAGTAAATAGTCTGCTTGTGAAAGGCGTAAGGTTTTTACTGACGTACTTAGAAGATGGCATAGCGTTGGTACTACTCATTCCACTGCTTACATCAAGATCTCAACAGTTTTTACCTTGGTATTTGATGTGGGCATTAGTATGGATGCCTTTTACAAAGAGTGTCTTTATACGAGTTGTCCTGATCACGCTCTCAGTTAGTAGTATGTTTAGATATTTGCCATGGATTTTAGAAGGTGGATATTCAGCAGTAGTTCATTCAAATGAGTTGGCAATTACGTGGATACCATTTCTTATTATTCTATGTATATACTGTATTGTGCCTCGGTTTAGAACAGTTTTGACTCGAGTGCTGGGTACAAAATAAATCATGAATAAAAAACAATTGATGCTTTTCTTGGTGTTGGGTGTTGGGTATATGCTTACGCATGTAGCTGGACTCACAAACTTACCTGTATTTGCCGATGAAGCAATTTATATTAGATGGAGTCAACTTATTATTGATGATTGGCAACAGTATCTCTTTTTTCCACTCAACGATGGTAAAACGCCACTTTTTATGTGGTTAGTTGTACCATTTCAGTACCTATTTACTGACCCGTTGTTTGCTGGCAGGTTTGTATCAGTGTTAGCAGGTTTTGGTCAGATATGTGTTTTGTTTGCAATAGTTCGAGCGCTGGGTGGAAAGTTTTCTACTGCGCTTTTTGCCGCAATACTAGGGACCATTTTGCCGTTTTGGTACTTTCATCACAGAATGGCACTTATTGATGGTTTGCTAACTTTTTGTATATCTCTTGCGGTGTTGGGCGTCGTGTTGCAAGTTACAGAACCATTTAAGAAGAAAAGTGTGATGTCATTTTTGTTAGTGAGTTTTGGTTTTGGTTTAGCACTACTCACCAAACTACCAGCTATCTTGTTTGTGCCGTCTCTGTATCTGCTCTTAGCAATACAGAAAAACATCACTAAGGAAGTATTACTTAAGCAAGCAATCTGGTTGTCTGCAGCACTATTTTGTGGTGGCTTACTATTTGTAGCATTAAAGGTACATCCAGCTTTTGGCCAATTATTTAGAAGAGGTAGTGAGTTCTTATTTCCACTGCATGAAGTCTTGGAAGGGAAGTGGAAAGAAACAATAATTAGTATTCCCAATTATGTGCACTACTTTGCAACGTATTTGACCCCTGCTTTTTGGGTACTCATTATGCTTGGATTCTTTACTAAAAAGA
Source organism: uncultured Pseudomonadales bacterium (assembly GCA_964570775.1). GTDB lineage: Bacteria > Patescibacteriota > Microgenomatia > UBA1400 > PJMF01 > CG1-02-43-31. Next base: position 1,847 of record CAZMZI010000077.1, read on the forward strand.
CACAGCAAAAGGTGCATCTGCTTTTTTGGGCAGGGATTCTTTTTTGTGCACCAATTGCATTGATGGGCAGGGTTGTTTTTCCAAGATATCTTTTTCCTGCTACCGTATTTTTCACACTGTCTGCTGCTTTCGCATTTGAAGGAGTAGCATTGGCAGTGCGTGATACTAAAAAAAGGTTTTTAGTGAAAGCTGCATATAGTCTTGGATTTGCAGTACTATTGGCAAATATTGTCACAGGTTCTATGACAACTATGTTTGCAGCGCTCAGTAACCCTGACACTATTCCATTTGTTTCTACGGACAGACAGCAGTATTTAACAGAGTGGTCATCGGGTCACGGAATACTTGAAGCAACAAGACTGATACAAGAAACCGCTAAAAGTAAAACAGTAGTTGTAGCAACAGAAGGCTCATTTGGTACACTTCCAGATGGCATTTTGATGTATTTACATAGAAAAGATGTGCAGAATATAAATGTGCAAGGTATTGGATATCCACTGCATGAAATTCCAGAATCCATTCGATCTCGAGCTTTAGTTAGTGATGAAGCTTGGTTGATAGTAAATAGCTCCAGAATGACTTTTACGTTGCCACAAGAAGCACTTAAAACAGAGTTTTGTAGACCTTTCAATGCAGAGTGTTTGCAAGTGTGGGATATATCTTCACTGTTGTAGTTTTTGTTAGTTTTCTTTTTAGGTTTACTTTGATATAGTTCGTAGCCAATCTGACGTATGTACAGCTTGTTAGCTAGACTTATTGATAGTCCACTCATCAAAGGAGCGCTCAATGTTCCGATAGCTAAAGTTGTTGTTCCAACCCAGCCCCTTTTTAATCAACACTATTTTCATCACGCATGTGCTACACCGCTCACAACATTGTTGCTTGAAACTGAACAGCTAAACTCAAAAACGAGTAAAGAACAGTTGAAAGAACGATACCAAAGACTGCAACAATCAGCCCAACAATTACGTACATTGTTTCATTTATGTTATGCAAACGACACAAAGGGCTACTTTAGTGTTTCTCACTTCCTACAAGAAATACAGTTAAAAATATCTGTGCTACAAACATCAGCCGTGAAGGTTGTTTCTGAAGTTGAGAATACTGCTCAATTATTTGGATCACAAACACTGTTAGTTGAAGCCCTTTTCTGTGTTATTAAAAATGCGCTCGAATCATACATTGAACCATCTCAAAAAGTGGTGATTGTTACCGTTAAGCAAAAAAATGACACTATCATAATTGACGTGCAGGACTATGGAATGGGAATGACACCATTAGCAGTATTTTTGTCTCAATTTTCAGGAGTTAGTTATAAAAAAAGCGGAACAGGACTGGGTGTTTCTTTTGCAAGACGAGTAGCTAAAGAATGCTTTGGTGGGTTTGTTTCTATTAAGAGTACAAAAGGTGTAGGTACAAAGGTAACATTTTCATTGCCTACTCACTCACCTGGTACCCATAGCCTCTAATGGTTTTAATGCAGCTGCCATATGATTTAAGTTGCATTCTAATTCTGCGGAC
>CAZMZI010000078.1:0-3307 GCA_964570775.1 uncultured Pseudomonadales bacterium
GGCTCCCCGACTAGGACTCGAACCTAGAACCTTTTCGTTAACAGCGAATTGCTCTGCCATTGAGCTATCGGGGATTGATCTATGTCTATTGTAGTAGTAATCACAACATCTGGCATCCACTACAACAACGAACAGTATTCTAACAAACCTGTAGCTTAATTGCCAGCGTTAGCCGTCAAGTGCACATCTACACCCTGCACCAGCGTAACAAGGTGCATAAAACACGCATTAAACTCATTCCGCTTTTGTATATTTGCTGTGTCATCACCCAATGCAGTAAACGCCGCTCGTAAATCGTCCACAGCTTTGCTAAAGCCAAAGTCCTTATGCAATGCTAGTAACTCTTGGGCTCTATGATACCTATTTGAATCTAAGTTATGGTGTGCATCTGGGTCTAGTAAAGCTATTAGCAAACCAGCACGTAAACCGTATTCTTCAATTTCACCCGCCACCACTGCATATCCTTCTTGCATATGTTCGTGCAAGTACACTGCTACAATTGGCGTTATATTACCAGAAAAGGATGCTAACAACCGTGTATTAAGATACTTTTCTAGGGTACTCTCACACACAATCTCCGACTTCCAAGACAGGTTGTACTTAATTAAGGAAGGCATTTGAGCACCAACTAAAATATCTGCCAAGTTCATTCCAGAAATCACTTCCTGTGACTTTGTAAGTGGGGCAGACATGTTGCTGGGATACGAACGCTGCCCTGGCTTTATATATAAACTTCCAAAAAGTTCCCGTACTTCCACCTCATCTACATAGTCATAAGGTGAACTAGTAACTTCTGGAAACTCACCATTCCCATGGGTGTAGATAGCGCGTTTTGCTAACTTATTTAGTACCTCTAACTCACCCACTTCAAACTTGATTAACCCCTTTTGCTCTGCAACCTGCAATGCACTAATCAACAACTCACTACCCACATGGGTGCTCAGCACTTCATGCAGTCCTAAGTGCTGTACTCCATCTACAAACTTAAAGCTGTCATGTACAGCAGCAACAAGTGGCAACAAAGCATTACCCTTAAAAAAAGCGCTGTGAAAGTTCAACCACATCACCATAATGAACCATTTCAGCAACTACTTTAGTTTCATCTACATCAGCCTGTATCAGCAACTCTTGAATTGAGCTATACAATAACCCAACCTTTCCAATATCACCCAATAAGAGCTCCGTTACTTGTGGATGAGCAAGTAACTTCTCATTAAGCGCTGTAATCATCTGTTCTTCTGCTGGATGCATCTCCATTTCTGGACTATCTAAAACTTTGCAGGCATGCGAAATTGGGGAATGTTTGAAGACATCAACTTGGTCTTCTATGGTCTCAGCATTCCGCACTCCACGAACCAATTCTGTAGCATGTTTAATAGCATTATTAACTTTTTCGTTTTTTAACAACTCTGTAACATCTGGTGGAATAACACGTTCTAACGATTGCTCTGTATCCATATATTAGTGGTGGTGATGAAACCATCCCTTCTTTTGTTCTACATCCTTGTACCTTAAAATAGCAACGGCTAATAAAGTAGTAAGAGGTACCGCCAATACTAACCCAATTGAGCCAGTAATGGTACGAACAATTTCTTCTGCTATTGTTTGGTCATTAATCTTTACCCAAGCTGGAATATCTTCGTTCACAAAAAACAACAGGAAGAGCGGCAAACTGGTACCGGCATATGCCAACACCAAGGTATTTACCAAAGAAGCCACATGGTCCTTACCAACTTCTAGTGCTCTAAAGTACAACTCTTGTTTGGACATTTTTTTCTCTACACTTAGTAACTGCTCCACCACAGAAACCTGTGCCACAACTATGTCATCTAACACACCCAATGCACCAATGATGATGCCTGCTAAGAATAACCCTTGCAAGTTAATGGAACCAAAGTTACCAAACTGCAAAAAATAGCTTTGCTCATCTCCCAAACCTAACAAGCGAGACGCCTTAACTACAAACGATGACAAAAATACCACTACACCCAACACTGACAAAATGGACACAAACGACACATGTGATTTTTTGTTAAACCCATGTGCTAAATAGATGGTAAAAAAAGCAATAACAAATGAACTTACTATACTTACCAACACTGGGTTAGTCCCTTTTAAGATAGCCGGGAGCATGTATACACCCAAAACAATAAAAGTAGAGAACATGCCAATAATAGAAAACACCCCCCTAATTCCACCAACTACAGCTACAAGTAAGAAAAAGAGAATGGTTAGGAAAATAAGAACAGGAATGCGATAGACATCGGTGATGACTGTGTACTGACTACCATCAAACTCAGTTTGTGCGGACAACACTACTTTTGAACCAACCGAAATCCGTTGTGCTGCAGACAGAGGCTGAAACTCACTCCCCACATCTACATCGGAGATTTCACCAGTTTCATCGTTCTTGACCCGCAACTTCTGGGTGTAAAAGGTAGTACCGTCCACCTCTATACGTTTTTCATCGAGCACTTCCTGTACTGTACCTGTTTGAAACTCTCGTTGCTCTGGCGAAGGCAGCAGAGACATTTCTTGCGCAGAAAGGGTTCCCACAAATAGGCTACTTGCACTAAATAAGGCAAAAAATAGTGAAACAAAAAAAATACTGATACGCTTTTGTATAGTCACGTCTCTATTCTAACAAAAAAAAGGGCTCTTAACGGAGCCCTTTTATAAATTAACAAATGCTGTTAGTTACCGCCAAAGAAACGGATAATCTCTTTAGCGAGGTTTACGCCTGTTGAGGTCTTTTCAGCCCCTATTGTCTGACTCTTCCCCATAGCTTCTTCAACAAAATCCCGCAACGACTTACCGTTTTTATACGGATCATCTGGAGAAGCTGAAGAATAAATCAAAACAAAAGCCAGAGGCGAACGGGCATAAATTTCCCGAGCACACTCAGGGGCTCTCATCCAACCTTTCATCATGTTGTCCAACACATATAAGTTGGCAACAAGTCCTGTGGCCATCCAAGTTTCACAACTTGGAAAGATACCAACCACAGTAAACCCCAACTTTTGTAACGTGAGGTAGCTAGCAGTAGCTAGTACCTCGTCGTCCTCCAAAATAATTGCGGTCATGGGGTTTTTGATCCTGAAATTTTTCAGTACGTTATCCCATGCGTCCGTTACAAAACGCTCTGGCAAATCCAGTATTCCCACTTGATCATTAACACCAGCTGCTGCCAGTGATAGAGCCAAGGTTGGATACCTATTGGCCAGCCACTGCTCCAAAAGAGGATTGGCAGTTGGGGGATTAGCCATGAACTGATACACGGACAATACCGGGAGTGTAACCACTCCAA
>CAZMZI010000079.1:0-3220 GCA_964570775.1 uncultured Pseudomonadales bacterium
TATAAACAGTACCTACAAATCCTAGAATACTGTACCGAAAAAAAATATCTCCATTTAGAAGGTGCAGTGCTGAGCACTCTATCAGACTTTGGCCTTTCCAATGCTGCTGCTACCAGTCCCTTGTCTCAACTTTCTGGTGGGCAAAAACGTTATGTTGAGATGGCTCGAATGATGTTTTCCCGATCAGATTTACTGCTAGTAGATGAACCAACCAACCACATGGACTATCAAGGTAAAGAGCGCTTCATTGCTTGGATGAAAAGTATTCCACAAACAGTACTTGTGGTTACCCACGACCGTGATGTACTGCGAAATGTACAGAAGATGTATGAGTTAAAAAATCAAAGCATTGATATCTACAAAGGTAATTACGACCAATACATTGCCCAAAATTCTACAAACACCCTCACTTCTGTAAAGCTCTACTCAGATCAACTAAACAGACTAAAAGAAGCCAAAAAAAGAGTTGAGTGGGGACTACAAATGAGAGCAAAAAGTAAGCAGTGGAAAATACGCTATGACCACTGGCTGCGTGACTATGAAAAAATTAAAGCAGAAACCGTAAAACCATCGTTCTGGATTGATCAGAACTCTGTTGAAGCCATGGATAAAAAAGTGGTTGATTCGTATCACAAGTTTAAAGAGAAAAATATAAAAATTATGGCGAATACTGAAGCAGGTGGCGTTGGAGAACTAATTCGTGCAAGAAACTTGGCACTGGGTTACTCTGATGTTGTTTTTGACAACCTCAACTTTTCACTCAAAGAATCACAACGCCTTTTTATAAAAGGTAAAAATGGGGCGGGCAAAAGTACGCTAGTAAAAACTATCATGTCACTCTCAAAACAAAAGACACCAACCGCACTCACACTAGCTGGAGAAATTGTCTTAAGCAAAGACCTTCACATTGGTGAGTATGAACAAGAAATTAGTGCAAGGTATCTGTCACTACCATTAGAAGAAGCAATACGTGTCTGTTACAAAGAAAAAAATGTTGCTATTGATGACAGAAAAGTAAAAAGCCTGCTAGCACAATATCTGTTTGATCCCATTTTGGATGGACAACAAAAAATTATGTTTCTTTCCGGTGGACAGAAAGCTCGTTTTCAACTCATTAAAATGTTTATTGGTGAACCAAACTTGCTAATATTAGATGAGCCAACTAATCACCTTGACCTACCTTCAATTGAAGAGTTAGAAAACACTCTTTCAAAGTTTGAAGGTGGAATTCTTTATATCTCGCACGACACTTATTTCATTGACCGGATGGGTGGGCAAGTGGTGGAGTTGTAGTTTAAGACAATTTCAGAATTGAAATTATCTTCCAGCTGAGTTTCAAGTACGTTCACTATGCTAGAATTACATTCTACAAGTAGATAGTACTACTATGAATCAAGAGCATCCGACAGTAAGAGTTGAGGACTTGGGTTTACATCACTATCAAGCTGATATTCCACCTGAAGCTTTAGCTTTGCTCGATGCTGACCAACAAACAAATTGGCAAATTGTGCCAGCTCTTTCGCCACTAAGAGAGCGCATCGCTAGAAAAGAAATTAAGAACAACTTGGTAAACGCTCAAGAAGTAATGAGACCATTTCTTGAAGATCCAATTTTTATGCATACGCTCCGTGTTATGGATGTTTTAGATGGATGTGATCGGCAATGTGATACTTGTTACATTGCCGCTGTAGTACCACACACAATGTTTAGTTTTGAATCTCTCCAAAGACTTTTCCACGACCCCCGCTTCATTCAAATGTTGCAACCAGACTCACTCAGATTTGGTTCTGCAGGTGACCTACTAGACCACCCTCAAGCACTTGACATAGTTAAGTTGGCACTAGAAACCACATCAGTAATTGATAAACAGAGACAAGAAAATGAAGGAAAAAGACATACAATTAAAGTTTTTAATAACTTTCGACAAAAAGACGGTACTACTTTGCTCAAACTTTTAGAGTTAGCAGAAACAGAACCACGTTTACAAGTGGTTATATCCTTGCCACTTAACAGAAACCCACAAGCACTTGAACAATTTAGAATGTTCGTTACCCAAAATCATGATATTTTTGATAACAGTGGAGTACTAAGACAAGACGACAAAGTTCACAGTACAAGATTTGGAATTCATAGAAATATTATTACAAATGTTGTCAGTGAGGAGTCTAACTTTCATCCATTAGGAAGAGTCATACATAGCACCTTCACTGGTATGTCAGAATACAGTAGTTCAATGGTTAAACCTGGGTATCATGATCGCGGCTCAGTTAAAGTTTTTTTAAATCCAAACGGATTATGGCTGCAAATGTATACTTCATCTGAAGAGAGTTCAACCAATAAGGCATTTAAGTTGTTGACTCCAGACAACTATCGCCATCTTTCAAAACTTCCTTACCATCCACATTTCCCTAACCCTCCACATTGGTTGGGCGGTCAAATGAAAATTGACTACTGGGAAGCTTCTCGTAAAGAAAAAGAAGGTGTTGATAAAAAACAAAAGCCAGTATTTTTGATCGACTAATTTTAAACACACAATAATCTTTAACTTCATCTCACCTACTTTCTTTCAACCCAGTACCAGTTAATATCAGTGCAATTTTTTTATTTTGTAGTACAACCTTCATTTGCAACAACCCAGCTAGTGTTGCAGCTGCAGTACTTTCTACGAATAACCCTTCCTCTTTTGCCAGTACAGCTTGTGCCGAAATAATTTCGGCATCAGTAACAGTCACAAGGCTACCCTCAGTTTTCTTAATCCAATGTAAGGTAAGGTTCCCATCTAAGGGGTTACCAACATTACAAGCTGATGCAATTGTCTTTGTTCCAAATTGTGGTTTTATTTCCTCCCCACTTCTCCAAGCCTGTTCGATGGGGTTAGCTGCTTGAGCTTGCACACCAATAAACTTTGGCAGCTTGCCTTCTGCACCAGATTCCTCTAATCCTTGCGCAATGGCAATGCCAACATTTCCATTACCAACTGGAACAATAAAACCATCAAATTCTTTTCCCGCTAACTCCCATCCAATTGTTTTTTGCCCTTCGCGTCTAACTACATAGTCACCACATAAAAAGTAGTTTTCCTTTTGGGCTATTTTCTCAGCCATCCCTACGCAGTCGTCGTAGGTGCCATCTACTTGCAGTAGCTGTGCGCCACATGCTATAGCCTGCTGTAATTTAGACTCTGGTGTTGCGACAGGGATAACCACTATACACTTCAATG
>CAZMZI010000080.1:0-3088 GCA_964570775.1 uncultured Pseudomonadales bacterium
TTAATAATCATGATAAAAATAAAATTATTGCCAGCGACAAGAAACTCCGTCGATTTGTTTCTGAAAGGGCTACACCAACATGCACTTCGGCACAAATTGATGCAATTGCGCAGAGTGTACAACGATTGGCAAAAGCTGACTTTAGTGTTGTTGTAGATCTAGGTTTGCCAATTACTAAGAACGTGCACGATGGTGAGTGCATAGCACAGTTTGGTTTGGGTTCACAGACACTCTATTTTGAAACGGGCTTACCTGTTGATGTACACAAGCTGAGTGCTAGAGAACTATCAGAGCGACTGTCTACAGCACCAGAAAAGATCAATAATGCCCAGCAGCATAGTTATGCAGTTCACCTACTCTATGATGGAACTGATAATTTACTCATAGACTCTTGGCTTCGTCAGACTGTGTTTAGCAAGCTTACTGATGTAGAAGGTATAGTACAACGTATTCAAAATGCTCGACGAAACGAGCGACAGCCATTGTTTACACCACTCTCGATGGGTGTTGCCTATCCAGACGTAAAAAGAAGTGATAAACCGTTAGCACATTTTGATGAACACACACCAACGCTACATGAAGTAACTCAAGAAGCAGAACTGAGTGGTGAGTTGGTAGAGTCGGCAAAAGCACTTAACAACCAATTTGATGAGTTACTTCGTACCACCCTAAGGTTTAAGTTAGAGCATGAAAAAGGCAGATGTGAAACCTTAGTAAGAAAAAGAGATAGAGCCGGTCTTATTGCGATGCTGCGAGAAGAAACGAATGTGTGGATTGATAGAGAGTTTTCGAAACGATTTGATGAGAGGTTTTCCAGAGCTTGGCAAATGAAATTACGGGAGCTCGGTGATGAACCCTCGTATGTACTTGTAGAACAACAGAAGGAACAGTTAGCTATTGTTGTTAGAGCTGAAGTATATGCAGAGCTAAGATTAGAAAAAAAAGCAAAGGTTGAAGAAATCAACCCGATACTCCGAAGAATAAGAAAAATCATACGACTTTTAGAACAGGAAGAAAGTGCTCAAAAGCGGGTAAAAAAGATGATCATTGATGCTTACTCTCTTGAGATGAGAGAAATGGCAAAGTGGCAAGTAAAGATAGCAAATAACGATCTTACAAGAGAACAGATTGTTTTTATAGCAAAGGAGCTTGAGGCAAAAACAAGAGAAGCCAGAGCTTTAGTTGATAAGTTATATAAAACCGAGCGAATAGAGGAAGATAAATACAATGAGTTCCAAGTACTCTTAGGTCCGAGTGATCACCACATGACGGCATCTGAGTATATAGAGTACTTAGAAGAAATGGTTCAAGTGAGAGCAATTGTAGAAGATCAAGACTCACTTACTTCATCAACAGCATTGCAGTCAGATTTGCAAATGGAGTTACCTCAAATTCAGGCGGAGATTGAACGTCTACTTGCGCAGAATATTGGAGACCCTGATGTTCCTGAAGATGATGAAAACTACTCTCCCTTGCTTAGAGAATACAAAAAGATGAATCTAGGGAAAATTAACACCGCTGGTACATCTGGAGTTGGTATGCTCTTTTGGGCATTGGCTGCAGGCGAAGTTCCAGCTGTTAGGATGTTGGTTGATCTCAAACAGTCTAAGGAAGGTGGTAGGCTTGAATACCTAACACTTTCAGCAAGTGAAGTCATGGCAAATAGGTTTAATGCCTTTATTACAAAACTTGATACGTTGGGAGATGTGGATGAGAAAGTTGTTTTTGATCTATGGTCTGAATTGATTCAGGAGGTTATGATTGTCGCTGGTTTTAACTATCAACTGCTAGTACAGCATGGCAAAAAAGGAGTAAGTTACACCACAACCGTTACGGCCGGAGCAGATAAATGGAGAGAACGCGCACTCGATTTGCTCACCAAGGCACTAAACCCAGAACTTAATGCTTTGTACTATGTGCCTCATCAGTTTTCCTTCGTACATGCAAATAGTGCTAATGGTGATGCAAAAAGGTTTTATTCTGTTCCTGCACCAGAAAAGCGTGTAAGAACAAGTGTGGGAGCACTATATGATCATGCAAAGGGCAACGAGCATGTTGCATTGCGATACAGAATTGTGCCACAGCCAGAAGATTTACAGACAGTTTCTACAAGTCTTGGATATGGTGAGTATGACAAAACTACGCCAGAGCAGCATGCAGAAATACAAGCAGCGTGTGAAGGTCTGCTCTCTAATAGAGCAGATGAAATAACAAAATGGCAAGTATTTGCCCATTCAGTTACAAAGGTAACACCAGAAATTATTGCCACAGCGTGTGCAGATTGGAATGCTACTACAGAGAGTATGCGCAGTTCGAGTAAAATGACTTTTCTTGACTTTTTGATGCGAAGAACTACTGGGTCTGCAGCTCAAAACATATCATTTTCAGGAAGCAGAGTTAATTAGTGGGTAGCATTTTTTACAAAAAAACCGCCAATAGAGCGGATTTTTTTTTGTAGTTTTGTAAGTAAAAAGACATTTTCAAATATTCACATGATGGTAGATCGCTGACCAGGATATGGTGATCACTGGATTTACGTCGATTGATTCATCTTTATTGCTAAAGATGGGAATGGGAGGTCGTGATATCTCCTACCCTACTCCTTAGAAAGGAGGTGATCCATCCGCACCTTCCAGTACGGATACCTTGTTACGACTTAGTCCTCATCGCCAACCTCGCCGTAGAGGGGCCACTCTCTTACGAGTTATGGTCTCCCGCTTCGGGCGTTGCTGACTTTGCTGGCTTGACGGGCAGTGTGTACAAGGAGCGAGAACGTATTCACCGCAACCTGCTGATTTGCGATTACTACCGATTCCGGCTTCATGAGGGCGAATTGCAGCCCTCAATCCGAATTGAGGAGCCGTTTAAGGATTGGCTCAGGGTTACCCCGTCGCGACCTGCTGTCGGCTCCATTGTAGGATGTGTGTAGCCCCAGATGTAAGGGACATGCTGACTTGACGTCATCCTCTCCTTCCTCCCCGCTATAGGCGGGGCAGTCTCTCGTGACACTTGTAACACGAGATAAGGGTTGCGCTCGTTACCGCACTTAAGCGGACGTCTCACGACACGAGCTGACGACAGCCATGCA
>CAZMZI010000081.1:0-3030 GCA_964570775.1 uncultured Pseudomonadales bacterium
GGTTTTGGGCTTTCAAAAAACACGTAAGTATAGTTTTTCTTAATGGATCTGATATTCCAGACACACATAGACTCTTCAATGCTGGCTTACAAAACAAACATAACCGTGCTATTCACTTTCATGAAGGTGATACAGTACCCCCCCAAATAGCAGAATACATTCGTTTAGCCATCAAAAATAACTCTAGGTCGTAACATCCGCTTGCCTGAGTACCTGCAAATAGAGTAGTCTAACTGGTATTGTGTTTTAAATAGTGAGTATAAGTTAATAAAAAAATAATATGGATAGATCAAGATATTTAGACTTTGAACCAAGTGAAATGATTCTTCGGGATCATTTGGCACTAGAACGTACAGCAATGGCCAACGAAAGAACACTACTGGCCTACGTCAGAACCATGATTGGAGTTATGGCAGTTGGTGGAACTTTCTTAAAGTTGTTTGAAGGTTGGTTCTTTATTATCTCAGGCTGGTTCCTAATTAGTCTTGGTGGGCTTATTCTTATTCTTGGTTTTGTCCGGTATGCCAAAATTGAGATGGTTCTTACCAACATTATTCGTGATGAAAAACTTCGCGACCACAATGATTGGATGCACCAACTCATGTGGGGGTTACTCAAAAAACTCAACTTAGCCAAGTTAAAGAATACCTAATACTTTTCCCGCCTTTGTTGCTGCCTGTATAAACGCATCAATGTCTTCATTAGTGTGAGATGCGGAAAGCTGCACGCGGATTTCATCTTTTCCAGGTGGAACCACAGGATAGTTGATGTTTGTAACCAAATACCCAGCCTCGTACAATGCCATGGTTAAAGCCTTTGTTTTACCTGCCTCACCAATTAACACTGGCTGAATAGGATGCACTGAGTTTGCCGCAAACACAAAACCTGCTTTTGTAAATCCTGCTTTTAAGCGTTCAACATTTTTTTGTAGTTTTGCAACTAACTTTTGCCCCTCACTTGAATCAACCAAACTCACGGCTGCAAGAGCAGCACCTGCAGTACCAGGAGAAATAGAGTTAGAGTAAATGTAGGTAGCTGCAGATTCTCTTAAATAATCTATGACTACTTTGTCTGCTACCACATACCCACCATCAACACCAAAACCCTTACCAAGGGTACCTACCAACACATCTGCTTTTGCACCAGAAATTTCTTCTGTACCCCGCCCAGTCTTTCCAAACGCACCAATACCGTGACAATCATCAACCACTAACAATACACCTTGTGGGTACTTGCTGTCATACGCATCAATAACGGTTCGTAGCTTTTGTAAATCTTGGTACTCACCAAGCATGCTAAATACACCATCTGTGACAATCACTGCACGATCAAATGAACCAACGTTCTCCTCAAGAACTGAACCAAGGGAAGCTGCGTCTAAATGCTTGAAAATCTGCTTTTCATCCTTACCTAGATTTGCTAAACGAATACCATCAATAATACTGCGGTGGTTTAATTCGTCAGAAACTACAAAGGTTTTACCGGTTACCAATGAATCTTTGCTCTGTCCTTTAATTAAACTAAACAAAACTGCTAAATTGGTAGCAAAGGCAGAAGAAAAGACCATTGCATCTTCACGTCCATGAAACTTAGCCAAAGCTTTCTCTAAATCCGTATGTACCTTGAGTGAACCAGAAATAAACCGGACTGCTCCAGGACCTGCACCATACTGCATACTTGCCTGGTGTTCAGCTTCTTTCACTGCAGGAACATGTCGTAAGCCAAGATAGTCATTGGAATTAAAAATGCGAAACTCTTTGCCAGCGATAACAGCTCGAGGTGATGGGTGACTTGTAAACCCTTCAATCACATGTTCATTTCTTTTAGATACAGAAGCTGCATCAATGCGAGCTACTTCAGCAGTAAGTGAATCATAAAATTGCTGTAATGGCATGGTATCTCCTTTACTTCTTTTGATCGGCTAACTTGGATTGTACACCTTCATATAAAGCCTTGGTCATACCTGCTAGATCGAAAGTAGGGGACCAACCCCAGTCGGTACGAGCAGCTGTATCATCAATGGTTTGTGGCCAAGATTCTGCAATTTGTTGGCGCATATCTGGCTTGAATGTGCACTCAAAGGTGGGTGCAATTTTCTTGATTTCGGCCACTAACTCTGCTGGAGTAAAACTCACAGCTGCAAAGTTGTAGGCAGTTCTAATGGTAATACTCTTACTTGGTGCTTCCATGAGCTTAACAGTACCAATAATGGCATCATCCATGTACATCATGGGCAAACGAGCGTCATCTTTAAGGAAACACTCATATTTGTTTTCTTTGATGAGGCCATAAAAAATGTGGATTGCATACTCTGTGGTGCCATCACCAGGCTTGGCTTTAAAACCATTGAGTCCTGGGTAACGAAGGCTACGGACATCAACGCCATAGCGTTTGTTGTAGTATTGGCACATCAACTCGCCGGTAACTTTAGTTACTCCATACATGGTGGTTGGTTCAAGTACCGTATGTTGTGGAACATCTTTTTTCGGGGTTGTTGGTCCAAAGGCAGCAATAGAACTAGGCCAAAACACTTTAAGATTGTAGTCTTTGGCTAAATCAAGAACGTGTTTAAGCCCACCAACGTTTACATCCCAGGCCAAGTCTGGATTCTTTTCCCCGCCTGCAGAGAGCAGTCCTGCCAGGTGATATATCTCACCAATGTCGTACTTTTCAATCAAGGCTTCCATGACAGCTCGGTCACGAACATCACCTTTTTCTACAATGCCGGGATAGGTATCTGATACTGTTTCTCTGGCAAGTGCAATGACAGCGTCTGTGCCATACTTTTGCATGAGGACTTCTGTTAAGTCACTGCCTACTAACCCAAATGCACCAGTTACTAAGATTTTTTTCATAGGACCTCCCAATGCTCACCATTATAGCGTAGATGGTTTAGTGACAAGGGGGAAATGGGCTTCAGACTGTAGTGTCCCATAATTATTGACTGGAGGTCACTCTGATAGTATAATGGTGGATTCCTCAATTCGCAGTAGAAGTGCACCACTAAGGTAATAAAGTAATTTGTAATTG
>CAZMZI010000082.1:0-3029 GCA_964570775.1 uncultured Pseudomonadales bacterium
TGTTACAGTCGTCACTTGCTCTTGCATGCTCCGCCTGGATTTTGTTTGTTATCAGTGCACATCTAGCGCCTTTAACCTTGTTGGCAACAACTGTAACGCCAATGCCAGAGCCACAGATAACAATACCAAAACTACCTGCATCACTTACAACAGATTCTGAAACAACTCTTGCAAACTCAACATAATCATCTTGCACGTCTAACTCTTGGTTACCTACATCTGTTGCTTGGTATCCAGCCTGTTGCAAGTAGCTTTTCAACTCTTCCTTAAGCTGAAAACCCCGGTGATCTGAACCAATATATATTTTTTGCATAGTTTAGTTGTCAAAACCTAACTCAGCCCTTGCTTCTTGGGTCATCATATCTGGCACCCATGGTGGGTCGAAGGTCAATTCTATAGTAACATCTCTCACAACGTCTAGCTCTGGTAAACCATCAAGTGCCGTTCTAAGCATGCCGTCAAAAGCTGCTGCAAGCGGGCATCCTGGAGTTGTGAGTGTAAACACAATATGCACCCAAGGCTGAACACCTTCTGTTCCCTGTACCTCACGCACTTCTATGGTATAGACCAACCCTAAGCTAACTATGTCTATGTGTAGCTCGGGATCAATAACCGTACTGAGTCGTTGCCACACCTCTTTATCTGTAAATTGCATAGCGGTATTCTACTATGCTTCACCACCAAAAACCCCCCAGAGCTTTGCTCTGAGGGGTTTTTCTATCTAATGTAATGAAAAGCTTACTTACTTCTCTTCAACACAGGCATGTTTGTTCTTTTGGTTTCCATAACTTCGTAACCAGCTGGAACAGCTGCGAGTGAACCTTCGCGGATATCACGAGCAAAGAAGTAAATTCTTTGTACACGACCATTCTTGAGGGTTACCTCTTTGGTGTGCAAGTAATATGTTTGACCTTTTGCATTGGTATAGCTAAATGCATTTGCCATATTTCTCCTTTATATTTCCCGCTCTGCGGGATATTTGTACCGTACTTTATACGTGTGTCACACAGTTCCAGGTGACACGCCTGTTTTCTAGCTTAGCACACTCGGCGTGCACATCAAGAAGCAAATTATTCTTTTGCCTCAGGTTGCACTAACATACCTTTTAGTAATGGACCTGTTGTAAGCTCTGAAGATGATGAAGCATCTCTTACTAAAACCTCAAGTGGAAGGAGCTCTGCAGACAGTGCCGCGCTCCCAATATAGCCGCCTTTTTTCGCAACTAAATCAAAAGCATGTCTCGTTGTTTCAGATCCAACTTCTTTAAGCCAAACTTGGTATAAGGCTGTGTTACTTTCTGGTAATGTGGCAGAAACAGTAAAGGTGACTTTATCATTAGCGACATCGTATCGCACCTCACCCATTGCACCATCAACTGTAGACTCCATTTGTGCAACTTGAAAATCATCTACTTCCGTTAGTGCTGCCATTTCTTCTTCTGAAAGATTTTCAATCACTACTCCTTCACTGAGGAGTCCAGCTTGCATTCTGTCAGTCCTTAAGTTGTACCAGCGGTACACCAACAAAAAAACCACTCCTAGTACTAAGAGTGGAAAAATATACGGTGTAAACTTTTTCATCATACCCCTTCTTATTGCACCTGACTGAATACTATTCGGTTTTTTCTGGTGCGGTAGCTACTATCGATTCAACAGCTGTTACCAACTGCGGGGCAGAAGTTGGTACTCCGTTTACAAAAAAGGTTGGCGTAGAATTGATGCCAATTTTATTGCCATCAACAGTATCTTGCTCAACCCTTTGTACTACCGAAGTATCTTCTATTTTCGCCAACAAGGCTGTTTTGTCAATCTCTAATCCGTCAAGATAGCTCAAGAAAGCAGTATTTAGCTCTTCTTTACTACCTAGGTCTGACCACTCTTGCTGACGGGCAAAAAGCACATCAACAACCTCCCAAAACTTACCCTGAAGTGCAGCTGCTTGTGCAAACTGGGCTGCATATTTAGCATTTTTATGAATTGATTCTAGAGGAAAATGACGGTACACAATCTTTACTTTGTCGCCGTATTTTTGTGTGAGTTGTGAAGTAAGGGGGTGAGCAGCTTTACAAGCTGGACACTGCAAATCACTGAACTCTACAACTGTAACCTGGGCAGATTCTGTTGCTCCTTTTACGTTTTGCGTGTCAGAAACCAAGAGTGCTGTATCTGTTACTGGAGATACGCCACTTGTTTGTGTACCATCGCCAGAAAAAAAGAATGCGATGCCAACTACTAAGAGTAGGGTTACTACCATAGTACCAATAAGTAAGGGAAGATTCTTCATATACCATTCTCTCAATCTAACTAGTACTTTTTATATCATGCGCTATAGCAGTTTGTCTGCAGCAACTTAGCCAAGTGGCCACACTTGTTGACCAGATTCTGTATCAGTAACAATAATTGCTGCAGTGGGGCAACTTTGAGCGGCAAGTAACTTCGTTTGATCATCATCACCATCTTGAGAAAGAATAATTGCCAAGTTCTCTTCATCAAGAGCAAAAACCCCTGGCGCAATAGCCACGCAACTTGCGGCACTGATACACTTGTCTCTAATAACCTCAACTTTGTACTTACCAATCTGTTTGGTTTGCACTGTCTTGTCACCAGCTTGATCTGTAACAACCCCAGTGGCTGTTGGTGCTATTGGATTAACTTGTGGATTTGTATCTTGCATACGTTCCTTTCAATGTTCTTGCTAAAAAAACTTTTCATGATGAATATGCTGTGGCAACACACCACGAGCTTGTAATACTGCTGCAGCATCTATAATCATTGGCTTACCACCGCATAAGTAGTAACCTGCTTCTTGCTCAAGCTCGTGTTGTTGTAAACAATCGGTTACTCTACCTCTGCATAATGTCCACTGATCATGTGCTCTAGAAATAACCGGATGAAACTTAAAGTTGGGAAAAGATTCAACTAGGTCTTGAAAATCATTTTCCCAGAACAGTGAATCTACTTGTCTTAATCCCCAGTGCAGAGTGATTGGTCTGGTGTCATGTTTCACTTGGAGTAAATCAAGAATCATAG
>CAZMZI010000083.1:0-3021 GCA_964570775.1 uncultured Pseudomonadales bacterium
TCTGTTCCTGGAATCCAGACAGTATCATCACCCAGCATGCGATGGTATCTAATAAGGATGTCTTCTATAGACACAAATAGCGCATGCCCTAAATGAAGTGCATCATTGGCGTTAGGAGGGGGCATAATGATGCTAAATGGATTTTTAAAAGCGGTATCAGATGGTACAACTATATCTGGGTTAAAGGCGTCAGCTTTTTCCCACAGTTCATACATTTTTGATTCTAGGTCAATAAAGTTGTATCTGGAGTCCATGAGGGTATTTTAGCACAGGGTAGGGGAGACGAGTGTGTTTGCTTGGGAAAAAGAAATAGGGCAGACCATTTGGTCTGCCCTTTGAAAGAGTTTGGTTCTGAACTGTCTCCACCAACGTGGTACGCGGCGTCCCCCTGGTGGAAGACATATAGTGTTCAGAATGCGAACTCTTATTTCTAGACGGTAATTATATATTATTATGGGTTATTTGTCAATAGTTTGATATATAATGAGTTAGTACGCTACTACAAACACACACAACTTTAGTAGTAAAGTGAGTGTTTGTTTTTTCTTTAACAAATAACAGAAAACTATTCGTAAACGTGAATGTTCCCTAATGGGAATGTTTCTTTTTACAAGTGAGGTGCACAATGTCGAAAAGTGAAAATTTCAGGGGAAAGAGGGACGGATGTGTAACAAGAATAGCAGTCGTATTAGTGGGACTGTCTGTGTTCTTTTTGCTCATCGCTGGCTTAGCTACCATGGACCCAGACTTGAAACAAGGCGCGCAGCTTTATATAGCTGTATTTGTGCTGTTTAGCCTTGTGATTGGTGGTGTATCCTTTATGAATTGGGTTGCAAAACATAAAGGTGAGGCCTTTTGGGGATGGATCATACTGTGGTTCATCCTCATGGTTGCAGCATTTGCTGCTGTTGGCCCTGTAGGAGTTGTCTTTGTCATTGCGGGGGTTCCACTAATTGTATGGATCTTTAAAAAATCTTGGCAGGTGTTTATAAGTTACTTTCAAAAAGAATAAATCTGTTATTTGTGTGTACATGGCCCAGGCATTTTGCCTGGGCCATTTTCTGTATATTTAAAAGTTGGAAAGTTATGTAATTACGCTACTGCCCACCCGTGCCTACTAAGTATTTAGCAGACCAAGGTCTGTAGTTAGAATAATAGGTATCCTGGTGGAGTATTTCTCCATTTTTTGTTGTTACTGTGTGATCGAACTCTGTCTTAATTCCAGATACCGACCAGTCAATTTGCTTTTTTACTCCTGCCGGAAGAGATGGATCGGGAATAAACTCTGTTGGCAGAGCTGGTTTTGGATCCCATTTTCTGTAGTTCGAAATTTTAGTTGTTCTGCCATCACTTGTACCATAGAGTTCTACCGTTAAATGCAAATTCTCAGGATCATTTTGTAAGTACATGAGTACATGCTCATTGGTGTCGTTTATGAATCGGAAATCGACGTTCCCAGAGTAGACTGTGGCATCAAAACCAGGATCAGAATTGAGTTCATAGTAGGAAACACGGTAACTATGTTGCAGTCTGCGTGTAATATCTAGACCTGCATCAAGCACTGCCCTAAAAAGAGTGGAACTAACTTGGCACACACCTCCACCATCACCAAGTTGTGTTTTTCCGTTACTAATGACATACGCGGGTTTGTACCCAGTTCTTGATGAAACTTCACCCAGTGTTGCATTAAAGGAAAACTCTTTACCAGGAGGAACGATGGCAACATTAATTCTTTCTGAGGTAATACCCACATTATGAACTCTAGTAGGAATACTATGGTGGTAGTAACTTTCTCCAAATCCGATACGTTCTGTGATACCAAGTGTATTTGTGTCTCCAAGCTTTATTTTTGGTGAAACAGTTGCCACTGGCAGAACTTGTGGTTCTATTGTGTATGACTCGTCTGCAGCTTTTTTTTGAGGGATTTCCTCAAGAAGTGTTGTAATTTGAGAGAATAACTGGTCTTTTTGTAGCACTCGACCATCCCTATGTGGCACAAATGTTTCAACTTTGAGTGTTTTTTTGTCGAACTCAAATTGAGCGTCTTCGGGTTGTCTAGTTACTTGTTTTTCCCATTCACTCAAAGTTTCCTTTATTTTGTGTAAGAAAAGAGTGTTGGGGTAGGATAAAAAGGAGACTAGATCGACATCACTCAGTTTGAGCTGCACATCTTTATCAAATTGGTATGGTATGGAAAGTCCCACAAACGCTTCTGCATAATGGGTAAACTCTTCTATTTGTTGGTCGTTTAGTTTTGTACTCACGGAAGCAATGGGAACGTCAATCTCAAATGACCCTTTTTCTACCACATCAATGGTGCGTAAGATTGTATCTTTCTGAACAACTTCCCTTCCCACAAATCCTGGATACACCTCCAGTGAATCTTCTTTTCCAGTGGTTTTGAGAGAAATTGACGGTTCAATGCCTGGGATGTTTACTTTTGTAGCAACCAGTTGGACAAAAGAGTCCACTTTATCTTCATCCAATGTGTTTGAACTAGCTAGTTTTGTAGTATTTTTAAAACTGGCCAGTAGTGATTTAAGCCTGGAAATGATGGTGCCTTTTTTACCATGTTGATAGGCAACATCAACAATGTAGTCGAGGTTTCGGTGAATGCCTAGTTCTGCTGCAGAACTTGAAACTTGAATATCATCAACTTTTGCAGTAATAGTGGCTATGGGAATTTCGTATGATTGTTGTAGCAACAAATCAAGTGCTTCTTCTTTTGTTTTTCCACTTACCACGATGCCATCGATAGTAGTGTTTGGAAGGATTCGTGTTTTGTAAATTCTATCAAGTAGTAGTAATCCAACACCAAGTAGCGATACACCAACAAGAATAGACACTGAGATTTTGGTTTCCCACTTTAACACCTCCGTTGGCGTTGGAGCTGGTGCAGCAAACGGTGAGTTCATTATGCTATTATAGACGAGTACCATCGCTAGCAGGAACTCAAAAAAAACGTTACTATAGTAGTACTACTGTATGAATAGTCCACTGCCTAAACCAACCGCTCCAACT
>CAZMZI010000084.1:0-2949 GCA_964570775.1 uncultured Pseudomonadales bacterium
ACTCCCAAACCATCAATAATTTGTGGTCTGAGTGGAACGGTATCAACAACAGAAAACTGACCATCTCTAAAACCCAAAATTTCACCAGTTTCTGGTAGCAACGTTGTGTTTTGGGTATAGCCAAGAGGTTGGGCTACCTTATGGAAAAATAATACTCTATGTCGATCAGCACCACCAACGGGCATCAAGTACTTAGGTTTAACTGCCTCAACTAACTCAATTTGCTCTGGCAAACTAGCATGACCTGACTGATGAAGATTTGGCATAATAGCTGGATACACCACGTGCACATTATTTCTAGATAGTTCGTCAATAGCCCCATAGAAATTCATTTCATTCCCCGGAATTGCATCTGCAGAAAAAACAACAGTGTCTGTTGGTTTAATATGGACCATTGGGTGATCTCCATATATTGCACGCACTAATGACGAACCTTCCTGACCTTGACTACCGGCAATGATAATACAGAGTTCAGAGTCTGCGACTTGCTCAATATGTCGTTTATCAACTTTCATGCCTGGTGGCATTGTTAGTTTACCCAATCTTTCGGCTACTTCTACATTCTGTTCCACCGATCTTCCAATGAATACCACTTTTCTACCTACCTTTTGGGCTGCATCCACTGTTTGCTGAATGCGATGGATGTGGGAACTCATGAGAGTCATTACTAACTTGCCCTTAGTACCCTCCATTATTTTTTGAATGGTGGGACCAACTGTAGACTCAGACTTTACGTGTTCACTATTTTCAACACGTAAACAGTCAACCATCATCAGTAGTACGTTTTTATCTTTCAGTGCCTTAATGGATGCCATATCTGTAAGGACCCCATCAACGGGTGCAGGGTCTAGCTTGAAGTCACTACCGTGGTACACAATGCCCTCTGGTGTCTGAATAACAATATGTCTGGTATCTGGAACTGAGTGAGTAACAGGAATAAGATATGCAGAAAAATGCGTACCAATAGTAAACGTTTCTAGATCTGCGATAGCTTGTACCGTTCTTGAAATACCTCCATCTAGCATGCGTTGTTCTGCAAATCCAGCTGTTAGCGGTGAAGCAAACAGTGGAAAATCGTCTGGTAATTGCGGAAAAATGTATGGTGTTGCTGCAATGTGATCATCATGCCCATGACTAAAAATCATGCCCACAATTCTGGCACCTTCTTCTAACCGTCTTAATACATATGATGTATCTGGAATTAGAATATCTACACCTGGCATGTATGAGTCTGGAAATCCAATACCGCAATCGACAATAAGCATTTCATCACCATACTCATACACAAACATGTTCTGGGTAACGTTCCCCATCCCACCTAGGGGAATAATTTTTAGTGTGTCCATATACCAATCCTTAGATACTACCTATTACTATTATTTCTTTTTAAAGGGGAACAACTGAATGTCTTTGTTTTCACCCCACCCAACATGTAACCAAAGTCCTCGCACCTTCTTTGCATTTTCTGACTTCTCAAAGAAAAAAGCACCCGTTGAAGCCACTAAAAAGTGGAAAAACGAGAACCAATACGCACTGTGCGCTAAGGTAAACCGAGGATCGTATATAAAATAAACGGCAACATGGATAAAAAAGAATAGGATCATACAAAGCTTCATAAGCTTCATAAAGTTGCCTTGCCCCGGATCTGATCCCCAAATTCCCATGAAGGTTGCAATACCAGACAAACCTCCTAAGACAAGAATCGACCAAAATGTTTTGGACATATGTAAAACATCAAAAGGAACAAAGACATTTGTAAAACCAATGAAAGTGAGTAGTAACATTCCACCCGACCAGATCACAATGTGTGTCCAGTATAAGTGAAAGTACTCAGAAAGATGGTAAACATCAAACTCAGGGTCGTGATGTCTTTTTAACCAGAATGTCTTTGTGAGTGAGTGCATTGCTATAGCACCAAAGGTAATGAATGCTACCAAAGAAAATACAGTATCAATCACAAATAGATTTGTGGTGGTTAGTCGTAAATCAAGTTCATTTCGTAATAAATAAAACAGAAATGACTTCATCCAAACATACAGCGTGGGTGTAAGAACGAAGAGGTACGTAAACTGTACTAAATCGAGTTTAAATATTTCGCGTCTTTTGGCATCTTGGTATCGGTAAATAAAAAAACCAAACAAAGTAGTTATAAACGGAATCGAAAGGAGTAGTACCTTCATGATGTATTTCTAAAACAGGTGTTCGGCAACAGCGTCAGATAGTTGAACTACTGATTTTTGTTCTCGAACCCATTCCACAATCTTCCTTATTTTACCAAAATCTGACAAAAAAGAGTTCTTCACTTGTGTTGCCCGTAATGCTGCTGCTGGATGATACATTGGCAACACAAACTGAACCGCATCATTCCACTTTACTTTGTGCAATCTACCATGTACTTGAGAGATTTTAACCTCAGGTAAAAACTTAGCCATACTAAAACGACCCAAAGTCACAATAAGTTTAGGTTTTATGAGCTCTATCTCTTTGTCTAGATATGGTTTGTAAGCCAAGATTTCTTCTGGAGATGGATCACGGTTTTCTGGTGGCCGAGCTTTTACAATATTTGTTATGTACACTTCTTTTTCCAAAAATGCGGCATCCCTTAGTGCGGACCTAAATAACTGGCCAGATCTCCCTACAAACGGTCTTCTTGCCACAGTTTCGTGATAACCAGGGGCTTCGCCAATAAACACAATCTCAGCCGTTTGTGGCCCTTCTCCTGGAATTATCTCCTCTCTACTTGAAACAAGAGGCAGTTGCGTAAACTGTGCTTCTAACGCATCACGTAACTGAGAAATAGTCCGAATGGAGTCCATACCTGTATAGTACCATGCACCTGCGCTAGTACTGTGGTAAGAAGATTTTTTTGTTTTCCATGTTTATAACAATAACAGAGTAACCGCGTTCTACAATTAAACGCGCAGCCTTTCGAACAGCACCCTGCAAAGT
>CAZMZI010000085.1:0-1682 GCA_964570775.1 uncultured Pseudomonadales bacterium
GTGCTGCTTTTTACAGCATACTAGGGGAGTACTTAGTATCTGATAGGTTTTCCCATGAAGAACATGTTACTGCTTTTAGTTGGCTGTGGAGTTCTGCTTGGAGCGTGTGTAAATAAAACAAACTCAACCACTGCTGAAGAAGCAAAACCAGCAGTTGAGCAAAAGCAAGGTGATACTTCAAAATCTGGCACGTTGGTTGAAAAGGGAGGCAAGTACTTTGTGCAAACATCAGCAGGTGCTTTGGAAGAAGTTGAAAGCTATGTGGTAGAACTAAGTGAGTATGTGGGACAATCAGTTACCGTTACGGGACAGTATAGTGGTGATACGTTGTTTGTAGGAAAAATAGAGTAGAGTGGTAGCATGGCTAAGAGTAAATCGGTATTTGTATGTCAGTCTTGTGGTTGGAATACACCCAAGTGGGTTGGTCAGTGTGGCAGCTGTGGTGAGTGGAATACGTTGGTTGAAGAAATTGCACAGGACGCTTCCAAAAAACAGTCAACAGTGGTTAACTTAGAAAAAACGCTCATAGCTTTTCCAGAGGTGGAGGCTATGAAAGGCTCAAAATCGCGTTTTTCTACCCAAATTGAGGAGATGGATCGCGTTTTGGGCGGAGAAGGTGCATCAAAAGGAATTGTTCCCGGAGCAGTGATGCTCATTGGTGGTGAACCTGGAATTGGTAAGTCTACATTGCTTACCCAGATGGTAGTTGAGTTGTTATTACATGGCAAAAGTGAACAACCACTGATGTATGTGTGCGGAGAAGAGAACCCTGCACAAATTGCCTTACGCATTGAAAGGATTGCACAAAAAAAGCTTAATCCAGTTCAAGCTGCTCGGTTGTTATTTATTACCAGTACTGACATAGATGTAATAACAACGCATATGGCAGAGCAGAAGCCACAAATTGTTATAATAGACAGTATTCAAACGGTAACGACACAAGAACTAACTGGCGTGGCTGGAAGTGTGGGTCAAGTTCGTGAATGTGCTGACAGAATTACCACAACAGCTAAAGCCTATCATATTCCTACTTTTTTGGTGGGTCATGTCACAAAAGAAGGTAAGATTTCGGGACCAAAAGTGCTTGAACACATTGTTGACTCGGTATTGGAATTAACAGGAGAGAGAACGGGAGAACTGCGATTGCTTAGAGCTATAAAAAACCGCTTTGGAGCCACCGATGAAGTGGGGGTGTTTCGGGTACAAAATTATGGGTATGAATCCATTTCAAATCCTTCTCAGTTATTTCTAAGTGAACATCAGGGAAGCGTTGCTGGCTCTGCAACAGTCTGTGTGGTGGAGGGAACCAGACCCCTACTAATTGAAATTCAGGCTCTTGTTATTGGGACGCAGTTAGCTATGCCCAGGCGTGTTGGCAGGGGAGTACCACTATCTAGAATACAAGTTATGGCTGCCGTTTTACAAAAACACAGCAGGGTACCACTTGGAACACAAGATATTTTTGTGAGTGTTGCTGGAGGTTTTGAAGTGAAAGAGCCAGGTATAGATTTGGGCTTGGCAGTTGCATTGGCATCTTCACTTAAAGAAAAGCCACTTCCGGAGAGAACCGTATTTATTGGAGAGGTAGGATTGTTAGGAGAAATTAGGGCTGTAAACTTACTTGATAGACGCATCAAAGAGGCGAAAAGACTTGGTTTTGAACACATTATTTCTAGTAAGTC
>CAZMZI010000085.1:1782-2939 GCA_964570775.1 uncultured Pseudomonadales bacterium
CCTTTTTTTCGAGCCCATCGTTCTCTGCTTACTTTGATAACTTTTTCACGATTAGCATTGAAACTCTTGGCTGGACCAAGGGTGAATGCAGGGAAGGGGCGAGAGATCACGTTATCAATACTGAGGCGGTTAATGATCTGGTGACGACTTAACGAAACTAAGTCTTCTTTGGTGTAGAGCTCTCCGTACTCTCTTTCAAAGGCAGCGGCATCTTCAGCACCCATCACAAAGCTTACTACAGAACCGCAGTTACCAAAAATTGCCTTTTGAACCTCTTCTGGAATTTGAGCAATATACTGGTTCGCAAGTATTAAATTCAACCTATACTTACGTGCTTCTGAAAGTATTTTATTAAATGACTCTGTGGCAAAGTTTTGGAATTCGTCAACATAGAGGTAAAAATCTCTGCGCTGTTCCTCCGGAATGTGCACACGTGACATGGCAGCTAACTGGATTTTGGTAATAAGCATGGCTCCAAGCAGTGTTGCATTGTCCTCACCCAGGCGACCTTGAGATAAATTAACAAGTACAATCTTGCCTTGATCCATGGCATCTTCAATACTAAATGAGCTTTTTCTAGCATTTACCACGTCACGAACAAGGGGAGACGACACAAACTGTCCCACTTTATTGAGAATTGGAGCAATAGCTTCTTGGCGTTGTCTGTCTTGCATGCGGTTAAATTCATACAGCCAAAAGTTGCGCAGAATGGGGTCATCGAGCTCTTCCACCAATGAATCTCTAAACTTACGGTTGGTTAACATGTCCAAAATATCTGACAAGCGAGCTGTTTTGCTCTTTAGGAGTGTTAATAATGCATTGCGTAGGATGTACTCAAGGCGAGGTCCCCAAGAGTAGCCGTACAGTTTTTGGAACACACTCACAATACCAGAGGCAATAAGTTCCCTATGAGCTACATTTTCGCCCTCAAAGAGGTTGAGTTGTACCGTTCTTTCAGGATCTGCAGGGTCGAAGTAAATAACGTCATTAATTCTTCTTGAAGGAATGTAATCGAGTAAGTGTTCAACTAAGTCTCCGTGCGGATCAATGACACACATGCCTTCATCATTTTTAAGATCATTTACGGCCATGTTTGCCAAGAGGGTGGACTTACCTGTACCCGTTTTTCCAATAACATACATGTGACGTCGTCTGTC
>CAZMZI010000086.1:0-2936 GCA_964570775.1 uncultured Pseudomonadales bacterium
CAGCTTTTTTTATTGACAAGTTTGTCATGAGTACATGTTTAGAGTGATCTTTAGTAATGTGCTCAGTTAGAGGTGCTGCTGCTTTTCTACTGTAGAGCCCAAGTGGGCGAAGTCCATTTGCTGTGCTGTGTACCAACATTCGTAAGTCAAACACAAAGCTTTCACCTTTTTTGTTTGGAATTGTTCCAATCTGAAACAGCAGTTCATTAGATTGCTTAGTGCTCCATGCATAGTGGCCAACCAATCGTTGAACAATAAATTTTTTATACGAAATATCGAGAGCCATAAAGGCATCAAGTTCTTTTTTATTCACAATAGTGAAGACTCCTTGGCCTGCATTACTGTAGGGAACTTTAATCACTGCTTTGTAGTTGAATCGTTGTAACCAGAGTGGGATTTCATTTTTATTCACATCCCAAATGGTAGTTGGCGTTCTCACTTCTAGCTGTGAACCAGCAATCTCTGCATTAAAGAAGTCATAAGCTTTTGCAGCTACTAGTTTATTTCTACCACCGGCTATACAGGCAATGACGGGGTTAAAAATTTTTGTTTGAGAAAAAAGTGGCAAACGATTCCATGGTTTTTGAGTGACGTATCTAAAAATGGCCCGAATTGGTTGCCACTTTTTATCAATAAGCAGCTCAATTACTTTCGTTTCTGCATTAAAGCGTACATAGGTGTCATATGCAGCTACATCATAGTACACAAGGTATACCGGTTGTTTAATTTGGTCGGCAATAACTGCAGCATATCCGCTATTTTCCATCTCATTTTTGTCATAAAAAACTGCTGTGATACCATCTTTAACACTGCCTTTTTTCCAGACCGGCATGAAGGTTTCTTGGATAAGTTTGACATACCCACCTTGATCTTGGCTATCTACAAGCAGCGGAAATGATTTTTGTCCAGACGGACAAGAGTTAGTTTCAATGACCACTATCTGCTTTTTGCCCTTCATGTTGGTTACATGCATCAGATCGGTGCCAGCCCATTTGAAATACTTAGGTGCATATGCAAGCAGCGATGCAAGCAGTGCGCCGTCCACAGAAGGATTTAAATAGGTGTATCTTTGTAAAATTCGTTCATTACTCATGTTCATGAAGTAAGAAACAAGGGGATGAATTTGAGCATTTAATGCTTTTGGGTACCAATGCTTATTAGCTACAAAACTGTTTGGTTGAACGGTCTTGATTTGGTGCATGGCCATACATTATACGCTGCATTTTTAAATGCGAGCACAGAAAACAGTTGCTTCTACAGCATGACCATTTTGTTTGAGAACATCAATACAGTGAGAAAGTGTGGCTCCAGTTGTAAGTACATCATCAAGAAGTAATACCTTTTTGTTTGGTGAAACTCCCTCAACAAACCGATATTCAAAAACAGTGTTTAAGTGTTCATTTCGTGCAGATTTTTTTTGTTGAGTCGCTTGATGTGGAGTATGTATTTTTTTAATAAGCAAAGGGACACTAGGTATTCCAGATAGTTTTGAAACAACGGAGGCAACTTTTAGCATGTGGTCAAAGCCACGTTCACTAATTCTTTTTGCATTAGAAGGCACCCAGGTAATGTAGTCCACTTTGGGCAAATTACAATGGTAGTACATTAATGTACCAATGAGGGTTGCTAGTGACCAATACTGTTTATATTTGTAGTTGTGAATAATGCGCTGCGAGGCAGGATCAAAACGACAGACTGTTTGCACGGGTAGATTGGGATAGTAAAGTTTGGTTTCAAGACCAGTACATAAGTCTAGGGTGTCATAACAGGTATCGCACAGTTGTGTAAAGATTTTCCCACATAGCGTGCAACTATGTGGAATGAAAATGTTAAGCAGATTCACCAGTTAATGGTAACTTGTTTTTTTTACAACAACCGTAATACCTATTTTTGAGATTTTTCAAAGACTGTTTGTACAGTTTGGCGCAGTTGCACAACAGCTGGATTATCAGGTAGTTCTTGTTCAAGCCGTGCTAAGTATTTTTCAGCCTCAAGCATGTTCTGGTTTGTAGCATGCAACAGAATGAGTGGACGGTAAGCAAAGTAAAACGAAGGGTCAAGATCAATGGCTTTTGTGTACTCTTGTACGGCTAGTTCAGACTCACCCAAGGCAAGGTATGCTTGAGCTAGGTTGTAATGCGTTTGAGGATATGTGGCGTCAATTTCCAAGGATTTTTTGTACTCTTCAACAGCTTTCTGTTCCAGACCTCTATCTGCATATGCCATTGCTAAGTTGTTTCTAATTCGAGCAGTTTGGGAAAAGTGCAACGTGTATGTGTAAAATCTTATGGCGTCTCCCCAGATATAATTTTGACGCAAGGTAAGAAGCGAGTACACAAAAATAACGACAGCTGCAATTGGCACTGCATTTTTTTTAAGCAGCTGCAGTAGTGAGTGTGGAAGTAGTTGTATAAGACCATATCCACACAATAAAAAGCCTACCAGTGGGGTGTATAACCAGTGTTCATAGAACATTCCATTTACTGGGATAAGTCCAGAAACTGGTCCTAGTAATGCAAAGAACCAGTAGGTGCCAAGCCAAATAAAAATGCTGTGACGCTTTTTGAATTCAAGAAATCCAAAGCAGAACAGCAAAAACAATAACGCATTGGTGAGTAAAACTAACGGGTTGAATAGAGAGGTAATAACTTCTGGTGAGCGTTCCATATGTAGTGGATAGGGGAAAATAAGTAACTGTAAATACGTCCACACGTTTGCAGCAAATGTGTAGGTCCTAATTGCTATACTGTCACCGTACGGTGTACCTGCATAGTAGTTTATGACGGGCCCTAACTGCACAAACATTTTTCTAAATGCGAAATAACCAGCAACACTAAGGATAAGAAGCAGTATGGTGAAAATACTGTACTGTAAGGTATGTTTTTTTTGTACCCGAGTACGTAGTTGTTGATTAACCGCAATGACGGGGAACAGTA
>CAZMZI010000087.1:0-2801 GCA_964570775.1 uncultured Pseudomonadales bacterium
AAAGTGATTAAACTTCTACGTGACTTATTTATGGTATTTATAGCTTTCATAAATTATAAGGATTCTAAAGCATTATAATTTATATTGCAACAGGTAAAATACATAGCAAATATGTAATAACATAAAAAATAACATATCTTATAATAAATTTATATGGCACAATTATTCTGTAATAATCTAATTCAAGGTAACTGTCTTAACTATTGAAAAGTGTATGGTTTACCTCACCAGATTTTGTGTGCGCTAGAGTGACCCATCCATCTATTGTCGGTAGCTGGAATTGAAACAATTAAAACTCATAGCAAGGTCGCAGCTTGATTACCATGCGTTGAAACAGTATGTTATGATTCAGCTCTCGTTAGTTTCCATTGAATATTGACATATTATCTTGACAAATTTGTTGTAGCTCTTCAGTTGGAACTTCAGAAAGCTGTGTAGTGGGAGCATAGATGTCTCTAGTCTGATCCTTCATTTTTTGCGGACTTAGAGCACTCTGGGCAATACTAGGTGCATAGTACGCACCCAGTTCCTCTGGGGTGAAGCCTAATTCTAAGGCAGCCTGCCAAAGTCCTGTGCCAGGGTAGACTTTAACGGGGAACATGGCCACTCTGGATAAGCCTTCTTCTTTAAGACTATGCATGAACGAAACTGTTTCTTCAATTTGAGCTCGTGTTTCCCCAGGTAAGCCAACCATGAAAAATCCCTTTACCTCAACAGCATGTTTCGAGAGGATATTTAGTGTTTTTCTGACATTTTCTGGATTATATTTACTATCAACTCGTGTACCTCCTGATACAAGTAGTCGTCCACTTTCGTGACCAGTTTCAATTCCTAGTGACAGTTTTTTTAATCCTGCAGTAACAAGTGGTCCGATTAGACCTACTTCTTCAAATTTCGGTATAAGGTCAGGTCTGAGCAATGCAAGAAAATCCATATTTCCTGTGAGACCAGCTTTTTCCCATTCTTCAATAAATTCTTTTACGCGATTTACATTCGCAAAGATATCATCATCAATAAACTGTATTTGATCAGCCCCAAACTGAGTGTGAAGTTCGGCAGCTTCAGCTACTACGTCAGCCATATTTCTAAATCTTACTTTTTTTGCAACTTGTTTCATTATTTCGTACTGTGCTGGAGTGATACAGAATGCGCAACCGCCTCTGCAACCTCTTGAAGATAGCATTGTCATTGTTTTTTTACCGTTTTTTGAGTATGGCTCATTGGCAAAAAAAGCTCTTTGGATTTTTGGTGAATTAGGGACGTCAGTTGCACGAGGCAAACCCATTTGACCTTGTTTTACAGATCCGTTAACCATGAAGTATGCACCTGCAATGTCTCCATAGGGTTTACCAGCTTGTATATCTGCTATAGCTCCTTCACCGTCACCTTGAATTACAACAGCATTGGGAACATGTTCAAGTAATGAGTGGGGGTCCAATGTTGCATGTGGTCCACCAAATACAATTGTTATGTCTGGTCTTGTTTCTGCTATTCGTTTTGCAATATGTACTGAGTCAAAATACAGTGGAGTGATAACATTTATACCAACTACACCATTTTTTGGTACTGCTGTATTTACTTCATCAATAATAGTTTCGTGGCCGAGCCCGTTAAATTCAGCATCGAGAAGACCAACCGTTTCGTGTGTCAAAACAGTTTCCATTGTTGCAACTGCTCCTAGTCCATAAGGAGTAAGCTCTCTTGACCCTTCAGCACGATCAACCAAGTCATAGTTCATTGCTGGCGTATTGATAAGTAGTGTAGAAAAGGTGTCAGTAGAGTAGGGACTGGCTATGTGAAGTTCTTTTGTCATAGTATTTCATTCCAAAAAATTACACACTTAATATGTATTTATTAAGTCCGAATATAATATCTTATAAAATTTTTATTTCAAGTAGAAAAATAATTCATAAATTTGACAAGGGACTAAAACCTGATAAGATCGTCTGCTATGAGCTCCAATACATCAATGAATTTGCTTAAAAATACCATCATTCTTGACGGAGGTGCATCTACAGGAAAAACTTCTGTTGGTGAGATTTTAGCGTCCTCACTAGGATATGCTTTTTGCGATTCAGGCTCTATTTATCGCGCCTTTTGCTATCATTTGTTGTGTGAAAGTACACAAATATTACCACGTCATGTCTTTTTGGCTTTGCAGACATTTAAACCAGAACTATCCGCGTTTGGTGATGTAATTCTCAATGGGATAGAACTAACACACACGCAGTTGCACTGTCCCGATGTCACTCAGTTAGTCCCGTTAGTGGGAAGCGCATTTTTTGTTCGAAAACAGATCAACAGTGTTTTGCGAGAGCTAGCGGAGCAAAATAGTGGTGATGCAGTTTTTACTGGAAGAGATTTGGGAGCAGTGGTTTTTCCTGAATCAAAGTATAAATTTTTCCTTCAAGCGAGCCCTGAGATTCGTGCTAAGAGAAGATATGAACAGATGATTTCAAGTGGGTACTCCGTGACGTACGATGAGATATTTCGTTCTGTGCTAGCTCGAGATCAGCGAGACTCAACTCGACAGGTTTCTCCAATGAATATTGCTTCAGATGCAATTCTAATCGATACGTCAGATCTAACTTTAGAAGAAGTTTTGACAGCTGTTCGTTTTGAAGTAGAACAGCGACAGTGCTCACTCGAAGGAGGTTACTCTAGAGGAAAAGAATGCTAAAAAACCAGCCTAAAGGCTGGTTTTTCAAATATACGATTAATTTTGAATAATTAACTCTTAATATCAACCTTAATTCCTGGACTCATGGTTGCGGAAATGGTAGCTTTAACGATTCTTCCAT
>CAZMZI010000088.1:0-2786 GCA_964570775.1 uncultured Pseudomonadales bacterium
ACCGGTATTTCTGATGACGGGTACACTAAGCAAATGACATTTTCCCTCACTGGGTCAGCATTTTTCGCCCAGTTACAAGCTATTGGTACGGTTCCCTTACCACCCTACATTACAGATGCACATGCTAATCCCAACGACATGCAAGCAAAGTACCAAACTACCTATGCTAAACATGATGGTTCCTCTGCTGCTCCAACAGCGGGGTTACACTTTACCCCAGAGCTAGACACCAAGCTGCAGGACATGGGTGTGATCATAGTCGAGCTGACACTCCATGTAGGCTTAGGTACTTTCTTGCCAGTAAAAACTGTGGATATTACCAAACACCACATGCATAGCGAGTGGTTTGAGCTTACTCCAAATGTGGCTAGAACAATAACCGAGGCAAAGGCTGCTGGCAGCAGAGTTATTGCCGTGGGGACTACATCTGCAAGAGTACTTGAATCCTGTGTACAGGAAGTAAATGGGCAGATAATACTTACTGCAACACAAGGTGAGACAGATATTTTTATGTATCCACCCTACCGTTTTGTCTGTGTAGATGCACTTATTACTAATTTTCACTTACCTCAATACACGCTACTAATGTTAGTTTCAGCTTTTTGCACCCAGCCTAACACAGAACATATTTTTACCAATTTTGCTGAATCGCTTATTGGTGATGCATACGAACATGCAATAAAATCTGGGTACAGATTCTATTCCTTCGGGGATGCGATGTTGATACTGTAAGAAAACCAAAAGCGCCGACATATGTCGGCGCTTTCATTGATCAAAACTAAACGGTTAACTATTCACCAACCGCATATCTCACAAACTTGTTGACGACAAATTTTTCACCAATAGTTCCAGATACACCTTTGATGACATCAGCAACCGTAAGTGATGGGTCTTTGATGAATTCTTGTTCAAGCAGTTCTTCGACAGTTGCAGGACTCATTGCAACAACTTGCATTGCAACACCTTTAGCCATTTCTCTAAATTCTTCGTTTCTAGCAACAAAATCGGTTTCGCAAAGAATTTCAACAAGTGCTGCAGTCTTACCATTAGCATGTACGTAGCTAGCTACGTACCCTTCCTTGGTTTCTCTGTCAGCTTTCTTCTCTGCTCTGGCTAGCCCTTTGAGTCGCACAATCTCTTTGGCTTGCTCAAAATCACCATTAGCTTCATCGAGTGCTCTCTTGCAGTCCATCATACCTGCGCCAGTTTCCTCGCGCAGCTTTTTAACATCAGCAGCTGTAAATGACATAGTTCTCCTTTATTTCAAAGTAAATGGTACTTATTTTCCAGCGGCTTTACCAGCAGCGTATCCAGCAGCAAACTGCTCGACAATGTAGGTAACACTCTTTAGAGCGTCATCATTTGCTGGAATTGGTAGGTCAACTAGATCTGGATCTGAGTTAGAGTCAATGAGTGCAACCACTGGCACGTTCATACTTCTTGCTTCAGATGCAGCAATCTTTTCTCTACCTGGGTCAACAATAAAAATACAGTCTGGAGCGTCTTTGAGTGTTTGCACACCAACAAAGAAACGAGAAAGTTTGGTGCGTTCTTTATCTAATTGAACACGCTCATACTTGGTATAGTTGTCATATTTACCAGATTCCAAACCTTTTTCAATGTCTAACATTCTTTTAATAGATTTTCTCACTTGCTCCCAGTTTGTTAAGAATCCACCCAACCATCTAGAAGTAATGTAAGAAAGACCAGCTGCTTTTGCTGAAGTTTCAATAACTTCACGAGCTTGCTTTTTGGTTCCAACAAAAATTACGTTTTTGCCTTGAGTACCAAGCTTGTATGCAAAGTTATATGCCATCTGCAGTTGAGCTGCTGTTTTTGCTAAGTCAAAAATATGAACACCATCTTTTTCCATGTAGATCCACTCTCTCATGTGAGGGTTCCATTTGGCTTTTTGGTGACCAAAATGACATCCGGCCTCGAGAAGTTCTCTCAAGTCGTAGTCTGGTGCTTTGTTTGGAAGATCAGAAAAAATCTGAAGCATATCTGTCCTTTTTTTTCTCGCTTTCTAGTGCGAGCTGCACGGGTTGGTAGTGTAATTCAGGACGCGTACCAACGCTGCAGATGTATTATAGTATTTACTAGAACCGAAATTATATCACACTACTCGAGAAGATCTAGTGAGTAAAAAGCGTCACAGCGTTCTCAAGCAAGCTCACAACCGTTAACGGCCCCACTCCACCAGGTACGGGAGTAATAAATGCTGATTTTGGTGAGACTGAGGCAAAATCGACATCTGGCTTTGGTTCACCAACATCAATAACAATACTACCCTGCTTTACCATTTCACCTGTAATAAGGTTCTCAATGCCTGTAGCAGATATAACAATATCTGCATCAGTTAGTGCTACTCCTGCAGCAACTTTTTCTTGTAAGTCTTTTCTACCCAGTAATTCACTTTGCACTCCCCTACTCTGCATTTCCAGATACAGTGGCAAACCAACTATGTCTGAAGTACCAATAATACTCACTTTTTTTTCTAACAAAGAAAAATGCAGTTGAACCTGAGCTTGTTCTAAAATAGTGAAAATTGCTTGTACTGTAGCAGGTAGTACTCTGCCCTCTTTCATTCTTGTACCTGCCTGAATACTGTCACGTGTTTTTTGATGTAGTCCATCAACATCTTTAGCTGGATTTAGGCCTGCAACTAACTGGTGCCACCAACTATTATATGCAGTATTTTTTTCCTGCATATTTCCACTAGTATTCCCGCTATATCTGGAACTTATCCACGTTTTACGCCAAGGCTTTTGAATTATTATGCCTGT
>CAZMZI010000089.1:0-2785 GCA_964570775.1 uncultured Pseudomonadales bacterium
CTGAAGATGAGATTCCAGAGTGGTACACAGCGACAGATATCCCCGAAACATACAGTTATAAAGAACCAACAAAACGAGAGGTGAGATTGCGTAGAAGAAGAAGACGCCTTGAATACGCCAACCCGCATAGGATGAAAGATGAGCATATTAGACTTATCACCTCAAAACGTGAGCGTGTCCGCACAACCAGAGAAGCATCTGGGAAAAAAGACCGAAAAACAGGCATGAAATCTGTTAATGAAGGGCCAATTACACACAAGGACATGAGCCCTGAAGAAAAGCGTATCGCTAGATTACATAAGAAACACGGCGCTGAAATTAACAACTTGAACCCTGAAGTTGAAAATGATGGTGGTAAAGATATAACTAGTAGAAGAAAACATCAACGGTTACATTTAGAATCCCAGGTACGGGAAGCACTCATTGCCCATGCACATGGCCACGATGATTACGATAACTTCCCTGAGGGAAGTAAATATGCACAACATGAAAATGAATACCAACGTAAACAAGCTTACGATGACGAACTGGGGAGAAGATATTGGGCTGACTGGCAAGAAACACGCAGAAACAACCGAGATTTAGAAGACATACCAGACTTTGACTATGATGATGAGCTCGCCCAAGAGGTCATAGAGCATAGATTTAATTTTTCATTTATTCCACTACAGGCTCGCGAAGCGGTTCTCACTCAAATAGCAGAAAAATACGAGGCTGATGAAATAACTGAGAAACAGTACGAAAAACTTGATCCTGAAATTAAAGAATATCTTCTTAGTAAAGGATCAGATAAAGCTATGGCTAAAGCCTTACTGAGAGGAAGAATTGATTTTTCCACTATTCCAATGCATTCTCGTGAAAACGTACTTAAAGAGATAAGCAAAATGTATGAAAAAAGACAAATACCTGACAAGTTTTTTAATGCATTAGACCCTGATATTCAGCATTACCTGCTTGTAGGAAAAGCCAAGATGCTCAAAGGCAAACACACCAGAAAGTTTAGAAGAAACAAATCTTGGTAAAAAATAACCACTGCTTGGTGTGTTACAATACCCACAGTTAACAACAGCATTTGAGACAGCTAGCACCTGTCAAGCTGCTTGGGGTCACAACCAAGCCGGGTAAGCCCGTTACAGCAGGGATGAAGTAGAGAGAGGTGGCACCGTTCTTACTCCTAAGAACCCTCTTACGCTTGGCACTTTTTGTGTTGGGGTAAGAGTTTTTTTGTACCCGAACACTGCTTTTCAAGCGTTTTCTAGGAGTAGTATAACTACATTTCACAGACATAAGTTTGTGAAATAATGAAAGGTGTGCCATGTTAGATATTCAATACATCCGCACTCATGCAGAAGAACTAAAGACGGCTTGCCAGCACAAGCAGCTTGATGCAAGTCTGGTGGACCAGCTCTTGGTAGTGGACCAAAAGCGTCGTGAGCTGCAACAACAAGCAGACAAAATTCGCCAAGAAGCCAACCAGAATGCAGAAGCTGTAAAACAACAGGTGCATGACAACGGCAAACCATCTCCAGAACTCATTGCAAAAGGCAAAGAACTCAAAACAAAACTGCAAGATATCGACCCCGAACTTAAAGCTGCAGAGGACACGTACATGGACCTCATGTACCAAATCCCAAATGTTCCCGCTGCTGATGTGCCCGTTGGCAAAGATGAAACAGAAAATGTTGTAGCTCGCCAAGTTGGTGAGATACCACAGTTTGACTTCACCCCAAAACCACACCAAGAATTGATGGAAAACTTAGACATGCTCGACACTGTTCGAGCTGTACGTATTGGTGGTTTTAGATCGTATTTTCTTAAAAACGATGGGTTACTTTTAGAGCAAGCTATTCTTCAATATGCACTGCACAAACTTGCCAAAGCTGGGTTTACCCCCATGTCTGCACCAATTCTTGTAACCCAAGAAGCAATGCTTGGCACTGGATACTTCCCATGGGGCAAAGAAGACCACTACAAAACCCAAGATGGCCAAATTCTGGCGGGTACTGCAGAAGTTGCACTCACTGCATATAAGATGGGTGAAACACTTAACGAAGCTGACTTACCTTACAAAATGGTAGGCATTTCACCATGCTTTAGGCGTGAAATAGGATCGCATGGCAAAGACACCCAGGGGATAATCCGTGTGCACCAATTTAATAAGGTGGAGCAGGTGGTGTATACCGTTGCAGATGAAGATGAAACACGAAAATGGCATGAAAAAATGACGGGATTTTCGGAAGAGTTACTTTCAGACCTCAAGCTACCATATCAAGTGCTTAAAATGTGTACCGGAGACATGGGGGCAGGACAGCGCAAAAAGTATGATATCGAAACGTGGTTCCCAGCCCAAGAAAAATACCGTGAAACACACTCTGCAAGTTACTTTAATGACTTTCAAGCTCGAAGGCTTGGCATTAAGTACCGTGCAAAAGATGGTACTACTAAATATGTATACACACTAAACAACACCATGGCAGCCACACCACGATTACTGGCAGCGGTAGTTGAAAACTACCAGCAAAAAGATGGTAGTATCAGCGTACCAGAAGTGCTACAACCATTTATGGGCAAGAAAACAATAGCAAATTAGGTACTTCGTTTTGGGGTTTCTTTGTTAGAATAGGATTCTTATGTTTAAATTCCTCTCACATCTTTTTGACGATAGTAAGAAACAACTTAACTCCTACCAGTTATTAGTTGATAATATCAATGCCCTCGAGCCAACCATACAAAAACTCACTGATGCCCAACTGGCAAAACAAACCAAAAAATTTAAAGATATCAT
>CAZMZI010000090.1:0-2767 GCA_964570775.1 uncultured Pseudomonadales bacterium
AACGTTAGTTTCTGTTGTAACCACCACGGTTGTTGTCTCTGCCACCGCCATTACCAAAAGGTCTGCGTGGTCTAAAACCACCACTTTCTCTTGGAGCTTGTGGGCGAGCAATGTTAACTACCAAAGCACGACCATCGATTTCTCGATTGTTGAGAGCTTCAATAGCTGCGTTTGCAGATGCTTCTTCAGCGAATTCTACAAAACCGAAGCCTTTTGATCGGCCACTCATTTTGTCTGTGATGAGAGTCACACTGGTTGTTTCACCAAACTCGGCTACGAGGTTAGCGATATCGTCTTGGGTCATTGAGAATGGTAAATTCCCAATGTAGACTTTTTTATTATTTTGTTCTTGAGAAGGTTGCATTGTGCCCTTTTCAACAAGAGTCGCTAGACTAAACGACTATTATTTTTTTATACACTGACACTATGCCTGAAATACTATGATCACGAGGAATGGCCAAGTCTATGACTCTACATTATACTGTACGAAGTTGGTTTTGTCACTACAACCTTTTTAAAACTCCTATTTTTCTCCGAGTACTCTCTTTAAAAAAGGGACTCGTATAGCAATGAAAATTACTCCAAATGAAATAGAAAGTGCTAACAGTGAGCGCTGAAGCAAGTAACTAAACAGATTTTGGTTAAGGAGCTCTAGTGCATATCCATACCTAAAGTCGAGCACATTAAGCACAAGTACGTGGATGAGATAGACTCCAAATGCTGTTCTTGCAATTTGAGTGATTACCCTTTGTAACAAGGTTGGAATAGCAAAAGTTTTTTTGTTTTGTATAGTCATACTAAGCGTAAAGAGTGAAACTGCCATGGTAACAACAGCGGGACTCAAAAAGTGGTCAAAATACGAGATACCACTTGTATTCCAGAAGAATCGATTTTCTTGGCCCAACCATTGCAAGTTGAAGTATCCCAATACCAATGTGAACACACTAGACATAACTAAGAGCGTTATAAAAAACATTGCATGTTTTTGTAACGGTGTCTTATGTAGTGCAACTACTCCACCCCAAAGGAAAAACCCGGCATAAGGCAACCAAATGGTAAACGAACTCACAATACTCTGGTAAGGCAGGACGAAATATTGGCATACATACATCAGAATGCCAATGCCAAAAAGAATGACACTGAGTTTTTTTTGATCACTAAATGATGTTGTTGCTACGATACGACGAAAGACTGGAAGTAGTAGGTACAACCCAATGAGTATGGCTAAAAAATACAAATGAAACATGTTTGACTGCACCAACATTGAAAGGATAGAAAGTGTTGTTTGTGGTTTACCCAGAAAATCATTTTCCCACCAGGTATATAACCCAAACCAAAAGATGAGTGGAACAACCAATCTATGAAAAGTTCTTTTTACTGTTTGGACAGTAGACTCTTTTTTAGGGATTAGTAAGTAACCACTAATCATGATGAAAAGTGGAATAGAATTTCGAGCTAAAGTACTCAGCACGTTAGTAATCCACCAAGTACTGCCTCCCAGAAAATCTGGCCTGCTATACACTGGGTAAATAAAGTGGATGCCAACGGCACCAAGCAGCGCAAAAATGCGAAGCAAATCTATACGCAGTGTTCTGGAGCGTGATGACATATATTCATTATACCGCAGCTTCTAGGGCTTCGTGGACCACACTGCAGATAGTATCTTGCTGTGTTTTAGAAATATGAGTTCCCAATGGTAAGTATACAATTTTGTACTCTTTGCTCCACACAGAATCATTAAGCTCTAATCGCAAAAGAAGACCATTTTTTCGAACGGTGTTTACAAATGTTTCTGCTTGTTCCAACTGCAGTACAAGCGGCCATCCCCTTAACTCGCCCCGATCAGCTGGTACATATAGTGTAGAGATAGTTGGGAAGGCAGCTTCATACCTTTGTACCTGATGTGCTTTTTGTTTTTTAATAGCTAAAAAATCAGTATTCTGATATTTTTTAAAAAAGTACTTCCAGCCGGCTGCAGGTTTCTGCGCGTCTCCAATTAAGTCATATCCTTTTAGCATGGTCCATTCTGCAAACTGTGCAGCTGGTTTAGCCAGCTGCGTGCCAAACAGCATATGAGCTACCTTCCAAAAACAGACCATGATAAACCACCATGCGGTCACGGCAAGTGTGTACAAGAAAGACTGCCAAGCTGGTGGTTCACTCCAAGGTATTGAGAGAGGTTTTCCATACAGGATGCTGCCCTGGAGTGGGACAACTTTTCGCAGACTGGTGATTAAAAAGTGGTTGGGATGGAGAAAGCGAACTTGGTTGGGTTCTATGATTCTATGAACACAGTCTTCAATGAGAAGTGTGTTTTTACCTAGAAGATGCATCCATGATGTGTGGTTATTAAACAGTGTATTAGTAATCCCCACAGCGTGAAAAACAACAACCACAGTTGGACGTTCATTTTTTAAAGTTTGAATGAACTCTCCAAGAGGTGTCTGCAGATTTTTTGAAACGGGGTAATAGGCTATCGTGTATCCATGGCTCCTAATGTTTTCTTCAACGTCACCACAGAAGAAACTAGGTACCAACACAGTGCTGCCCAACGGCACCTGTTTTTTTTCTAAGATATCCCACAATGCATCTTCCCAAGAAAGGTAGAAGAGAGACTTAGTATTTTGTGGTAGCTGTTGTTGCTTGGCTGTTTTTTTTATTGCCGGCAATACAATTGGTTGCACCGATAACATAGTTTTATTTCAGAGTTGCTATTGTAACAAAAAAACTTGACAACAAATTGGCAGTCATAGTAATATTCTGCTAA
>CAZMZI010000091.1:0-2762 GCA_964570775.1 uncultured Pseudomonadales bacterium
GCTTTCTGTTTTGGTGTGAGTCAAATACTTAATAAGCTGCTTAGTAAACACTCTATTAATAATAGTGATTCTTTGATGGCCTATTTCATGATGGCAACCTTTGTGTTTGGTTTGTTTCTTATCCCATTTGTTCCGCTAACGATACCTACTCTTTATCAGCTCTTGCTCATGTTTGTTGCAACCAGTGCATTTTTATTAGGGTATTACTTGTTTTACAAAGGTATTTTTACTGCAGATGCCTCAACTTTTGCACCACTGTTTCAGCTGCAGGCAGGACTGATTGCATTTTTAGCCTTTCTTTTTTTAGGTGAGAGATTTCCATTACAGAACTACTTTTGGATGGCACTCCTTGTAATAGGGACAATTTTGGTGCTTTATAACGAAAAGATGAGCTTAAAAAACTTTATTACGAAAGGAGTTGCATTTATCTTGGGAATGCAAGTGTTACACGCAGTGTCTAACTTGTTTGTGGGATTTATTCTTAAAGAAGTAACATCACTGCAGCTTCTCTTTTGGGAAGATATGATGATTGGTGTAGTACTACTAGTATTCTTGGCAGTAAGAAAGCCAAAAGTAAAGTACCCTGTGTCACAGGTGTACCCCATGTTTATATCTAGTTTTGTTGTGGGGTTAGGTGTTATTGCACTTTTTGAAGCATTTGCCCAAAACTTAACCATATCTAGTGTAATAGGGTTACTGAGTGCGCCCATGGTATTTGTAGTGAGCTTACTTGCCTCAAAAATTTCACCTACATTTTTGGAGCATCACTCTACAAAAGTGTATGTGGTGCGAGGTGTTGGATTGCTAGTTATTCTGTTGGGGGCGTATAAAATTACTACTTCTGTGTAGTAACAACCTTAATGGTACTGAGTTCTTGAAACCCAAATCTACCATGTTCTCTGCCAATGCCAGAGGTTTTGCAGCCTCCGAATGGAGTAGGTGGTTGTACATAACTAGCGTTATTCATTTGTACCATGCCTGACTCAATATTTTCGGCAAAAAACTGGAATGTTTTTTTGTCTTGTGTGAATACATAGCTACCTAAGCCGTACTGTGTGTCATTTGCTAAAGCTAGTGCTTCTTGGTTTGTTTTAAACGTGACGATAGGAAGTACTGGTCCAAAAACTTCTTCTTTCCATACCTTCATGTCTTCGGTGATATTAGTAAGAATAGTTGGAGGATAAAAGTATCCAGGTAACTTGGGAAGTTCTCCTGCAAATTCTTTCTTAGCACCTTTTGTCATGGCATCTGCAACTTGCTCTTCTAAAAATGCAAGCTGTTTTGCTGATACAAGAGGTCCAATGTCTGTCTGTGGATTGGATGAGTCACCAACAGTTATGCTTGCAAGTTTTTTTGTTAGTTTTGTTATGACTTCCGGCACCTTACTTTCATGGACAATGAGGCGTTTAAGGCCATCACAAATTTGTCCACAGTTATCAAAACGGTTTGCATAAATGGTATCTAGTACATGGTCTATATCTGCATCAGCACATACAACACCTGGAGCAGAACCACCTAGTTCTAAAAAGACTTTAATAAACTTTTCTGCACCAACTTTGTACAAGTACTTCCCAGTAACGGTACTACCGGTAAAACAAATCATATCTATATCTTGATGCACCAAAAAATCTCCAACATTTCCTTTGCCATATACCTGGGAAAACACTCCATCAGGAACGCCTGATTCAGTTAATAGTTGCTCAATAAATTGGCCACAGAGTGGTACTTCTTCTGAGTCTTTAAAAACCACTGTATTACCAACTAACAGGTTTTGTCCAACCATCCACACAAAGTTAGATGCGGGAAAATTCCACGGTGTAATAGCAGCAACCACACCAACAGGTTCAAAGTGGACAGTGTGGATCATGGTGTCGTCTTCGTAGACAACTTCTGGTGACAAGTACTTTTGGGCGTTCTCTAAGTACCATGTAAAGTAGTCTATAGCTCCAGCTACATCATGCGTGCTTTGTGAAATGGGCATACCCATTTCTTTGGCAATGAGTGCGGCAAACTCAGCTTGTTTTTTAGTAAGGTTTTCAACAAAGGTGTGTAAGATTTTTACTCTTCCAGCAATGCCAAGCTCTTTCCAAGACTTTAAAGCTTTCCTGGCATTTTGAACTTTTTTGATGATTTCTGTTTGAGGTGTTTCTAGTACTTCTCCTAGTAATTCTTTTGTTGAGGGGTTGAAGG
Source organism: uncultured Pseudomonadales bacterium (assembly GCA_964570775.1). Lineage (GTDB taxonomy): Bacteria > Patescibacteriota > Microgenomatia > UBA1400 > PJMF01 > CG1-02-43-31. Next base: position 2,191 of record CAZMZI010000091.1, read on the forward strand.
ATTGTAGTGTCATAGGTTAGCTGCATTTTAGCAGATGTGGGTGTATGTGTTGTTGCTATAATCCTGGTATGAACAAAGAGACGCAAGTAAAAGAAATTCTTCAGCAAGTTAAGTTTGTAAGTATGGCTACTGTTAATGAAGATGGATCACCACATAACTCGCCACTGCTTTTCTTGTATGACCAACGCTTTGAGTATATCTATTGGGGTTCTACTATTGAGGCTCTCCATTCAAAAAATATTGTAAGAACAGGTGAAGCTTTCTTTGCTGTTTTTAATAGTCTTAGTCCAAGTGTCGGCTTGTATGTGAAAGCAACTGAGTGTCAAATTGCTGAGGGAACAGACTTGGACTTGGCACTAACGGTACATAATCATTTTCGGGCAAATGTTGGTAAGGACGCATTAGATGTTGCTTACTATTGTGGCACTAGTCCACAAAGAATGTGGCGGGGAAAAGTGGCACAGATGTGGATAAATGCATACGAGCGTGGGGCAGATGGCAGGTTAATTAAAGATTACAAAATTGAAGTTACACCAGGAACGTTAGGTGAGGTTTGGGAGTAAATTTGTAGC
>CAZMZI010000092.1:0-2738 GCA_964570775.1 uncultured Pseudomonadales bacterium
CTCTTCAAGCCAAAATATTTCCAGAAGGAATATTGCTTACTGAAAACAAGGAAATCCGAACAATGCATTTATCCCCATCATTCGAGCTAATTATGGTATTGAAGGATGAAAATGTCGAAAATGTGACCCCACGCGGAATCGAACCGCGCTTCCCAGGATGAAAACCTGGTGTCCTAACCGATAGACGATGGGGCCAAAGTTCGCTTTTTAGTTAGCGACTGTGCCAAGTAATGTTTTTAAAGTGTTCTACCTGTGTACCAACGATGCTAATCGTATCAAATCGCAGGTCTAAGCTGTAGCGGTACTTTTGTTGATATACCTTTGCAACTATTGCCATGTTGCGCATTTTTTGTTTGGTTACTGCAAGTGCTGGACTGCCAAATACTTGGCTTTGTCTGCGCTTTACCTCTACAACCACTAACTGGTTAGCAGCTGTGTCTAGTGCAATAATATCAACTTCCCGTTTGTTAAGGCGTACGTTTGTTGAAAGTATGGTATACCCAATGGTTTGGAGAAAAATAACAGCCAACTGCTCCCCGCGATTTCCATAGCGGGTGGCATGCAGATTACTCTGCTTTGGTGTTAAATGCTTTTTCTTTAATTCTTGTGGCGGCTTTACCAATTCTTTCACGTAGGTAGTATAACTTGCTTCGTCTTACTACTCCCTTACGCTTCACTTCAATTTTCTTGATTGATGGCAAGTTAACTGGGTAGATTTTTTCTACACCAATACTACCAGCACCAATTTTTCTGACGGTGAATGATTTACCGGTACCACGATTTTTAATAGCAATGACTATGCCTTCGAAAATTTGAACTCTAGATTTGTCACCTTCAGTGATCTCTTGATGCACACGCAAAGTGTCACCAGTGCCGATTTCAATGTTATTGTAAGTAAAGTATTGTGCCATTGTATGTATTCCAACTGTTTTTGTACCACGTACTGCAGGTACCAAGGGTCTTATTTTACTCTACAGTGAAGATTTATGCAATTCCAGAATATTACTTGTTGTGGTATACATTCATGGCTTTTAGGTACTCAACAAAGATGGGATGTGGAGTAAGTGGCCGTGATTTATACTCTGGATGTGCTTGCGTTGCGATGAAGAACGGATGCACCTCTTGTGGAAGTTCAATCATTTCAACAAAAAAGTCATCTGGTGACGTTCCAGAAATGACAAATCCTGCTTTCTCTAGTTGTTCCCTATATGCATTGTTAAATTCATAGCGGTGGCGATGTCGTTCTGAAATTAAGTTTTTTGAGTCATTTTTGAACGCATCATGCTTCTTATATATAGAATGAGCAAGTGTGCCCGGTTTTAGAATACAGTCATATGCTCCTAACCGCATGCTTGCACCTTCACCTTTAATGGTTTGGTACTTAGCAGAGAATGGAATACTGTGGACAATGGGATGTGGGGTGTTAGGATCTACTTCTTCGGTGTGAGCACCAGTTAGGCCAACAACGTGACGTGCATACTCAACTGAAGCCAACTGCATACCATAGCAGAGACCAAGATAGGGAACCTTATGTTCACGAGCATACTGGATTGCCAGTATCTTACCCTCAACACCACGCTCTCCCCATCCAATGGGGACAATGATGCCATCTGCTCGTTTAAGGTCGGTTAAGGCCTTACTCTCATTCTTCTCTAGCTCTTCTGCTTTCACAAACACGATGTCTAAGTTGGTATCTCCATGCACTGCTGCAAATCCTAATGATTCAAGCAGTGAGACATATGAGTCTTTAAGTTCAAAATCTCCTGTAGAAAGGTATTTGGCAATTATTGCAACAGTTGCGGTGTGTTTTCGTGGTGCTGACAGTTTTGTAACAAAGGTATTCCACTCGGTTAAGTCTGCGGTTTTTAGTGGCAAGTTAAGTTTGGTGAGTACTTTTTCGTCAAACTTTTGTTCTGCAAGAATTGGAGGCACTTCATAGATGGTGGCACAGTCTGGATTAGAGATAATGTCTTCTTTACTCATGTTAGAGTAAAAAGCAACTTTTTCTTTTCGTTTTTCATCGATGGCAAACTCACCTCTGCCCACAATAAAATCTGGCTGAATACCCATAGATTGCAATGCACGCACGGAAAGTTGTGTGGGTTTAGATTTTAACTCATGTATATGTGATGGGTTTGGAAAGTAGGTAACGTGGACATGCACGGTATCATCTGGATTTTCCAGGTTCATAATACGATATGCTTCGTAGTAGATCTCGTTTTGGTACTCTCCGGCAGTGCCACCCAGCTCAACGAGACAGATATCGAAACCTTCACCAGCCTGTCTAATTCTTCGGATGGCTTCTTGAGGAATATATAACCAAGCATCTACGGTGTTACCACCATATGCAAGATTTTTGGTGTTTTCAATCACGGTTGAGTACACCTGACCCAAGGTGGTGTAGTTCTTTTGTCCTACTTCCTGGCTTAAAAAGCGCTCATATGAGCCCAAGTCCAGATCTGCTTCAAGTCCATCTTCACACAAAAAGACGTCACCATGTTCAATGGGGTTAATGTTACCAGAATCTAGGTTGAGGTAATTTTCACACTTAATGTTGGTTACAGAGTAACCACGATTTTTGAGCAAGAGCCCTAGAGATGCAGCGGTAATACCTTTGCCTAGTCCAGAAAGGACGCCACCAGAGACGAAAATAAACTTTGTTTTTTGGGATGAGGAGGAAAAGCCATGAGTATTCATGGAATTATATTGTACCCGATCACGCCCATTTGTCAAAGAAA
>CAZMZI010000093.1:0-2724 GCA_964570775.1 uncultured Pseudomonadales bacterium
AAGGCATTTAGAAAAGACGTGACCGCAAAGTTATATGGTGGTGATATTACTCGAAGAAAGAAGTTACTCACCAAACAGGCTAAAGGTAAGAAAAGGATGAAGCAGTTTGGTAAAGTGGAGATCGACCAAGATACCTTTATGTCCATCTTGAAGCGATAGTTCTAATCTTTTTCTGGTGGTATAATGAATAGTATGCCCGAAGTTTTTGACAGCAGTATGCATCACACTAAACCTAAAAAAGACCAGAAACAAAAGTCTCAAGAAGAAGAGGTAATTTCACACCGTAGTGTTGACGAGTATAGCGCTGTATTAGCAAATGAACCGGCCTGTAGAAGTGGTTTTGCTGCTTATGCTCCAAAGCCTCACGCCGTAAGATTTGAATCGCAAGCTTCATATGAACACGTAGTACTTCTCCTTAGAAAGCATCCAATTACTCAATTGCAATGGATGGTTACGACATTAGTACTAGCGTTTGTCCCGATGGTATTTTCATTTATTCCCATGTTTGTTGGTATTGAAGCGCGTTTTAAGTTAGGTGTAGGAATGCTTTGGTACTTGGCACTCTTTGGTTATGCCTTACAGGCTTTTGTGAGATGGCTCTACAACGTGTATCTCATCACAGATGAGCGTGTTGTTGACGTAGATTTTGTCACATTAGCTCAAAAGAATATTACCACTGCAAAAATTGATCATATCGAGGATATTACCTCAGAGTCTGTTGGTTTCTTCGCGTCATTTTTTGACTTTGGAAATATTATAATTCAGACTGCTGGAGCACAACAGGAAATAGTATTTGAAGCTGTTCCACATCCAGCAAAAGTCGTTTCAGTACTCAATGACTTAGTGCTTGAAGAAGAGCGAGAAAAGATTGAAGGGAGAACACACTAATGCTACAGCTTGCTGTCTCTTCTGGTTTTCCATTAAACGTAGATGCATCAGATATGCTTTCGCTCATTTTTAAGGTGCTCTTGTTAGCTGTCTCGTTGCTATATATCTTATTTGCAATACTGGTGATGCGTGAGATTAGTTTAATGCGCAGAGCCGTTACGGTACCAAACACAAGTGTAGTTACGCTCATTAGTCTTGTACATCTAATTTTAGCGGTACTTTTGTTTCTATTCTTCTTGTTGGTTTTGTGATAAAACTATATCATAATAATGCCGAGTGTACGTGTCACACCAGTTGTCGGCCTGCCTCAGTTTGACGGATGGTCTCAAGTAGTTGAGTCTTCCTCTAGTAGCTTTGGATCTCTCGTTGTTTCGCTTGCTATTGAAGGTAATCACGCCGGTAATGTGGGTAGAGATCTTACAACAGTTATTACGCAGGCTTCTATTTTTTCGTTTGAAGAGTTTTATTCTTTGCTGCAAGAAATCATTACACTAAGTAGTGAGAATGATACTAGAGTACTTTTTGGTGCTGGTTGCTTTACAAAACATCAGTGTGCATATGCAACGTACAACGGCGCTGTTTTACTAAAAAGAGAGACTAAGATTGGAAGAGTGCTGAGTTCAGGTAACCAACTCAAAATGATTACTGGCACCTTTGGTGATCAAGATGTAGTAGTATTGTCATCACTTTCTTCGGCCCATTTCTTTAATGAGATTGAACAAAAATTTTCACTAGGTTTCGATGTTGATACTATTGTTACATCAGTTGTGCCGGGGGTTCATGCAGAAAGTAATTCCTCGCTATCCTCACTCGCCTTTGTGACTTACAAAGAATCTACAGATGACAGATCCTCATTTCTACAAGATTTCTCCAAGCATGAAGACACCCCAAGTCGAGAATCCACAATGGAGTATTCGGATGATGAAGAACTTGATGATTCAAGCAATGATGAGCGCATTTCACAAGAGCTAGCTGCTTCACTAGATCAACCCATCGTACATTCAAAAGCTCAGTTAAATAAAATGGGCCAACTTATGAGTCAATTTGTCTCAATCTGGAAGCAACTATTTGACTTACTAAAGAAGGGATTGGTATGGTTGTTTGTAGCACTTTCTAAAGGTATTCATTCCCTGGTAAAGCTTCTTGGTGATGCTGGACTTCAAGCAAGAGGTGTTGCATTCATTTCTAAACTCATTTCAAGAGACACCTATGTTGAAACCTCAACTGAGAAAAAGAAAAAAGTGCTATTGGTGATAGGTGGTGTAGTCCTATTAGCTGCTGGAGTTATTACATTTCAACTTTTGAGTGGGAGAGCTAGAGTAAGAGCAACAGCAGAACTTGAAGCAAAATTAGCCCCCATTACTCAAGCTGTAACGAGAGCACAAGAATTGTTAGAAGCAGACCCTGTGACTGCTAGAGATGAACTACAGAAAGCTTTGGCTCAGTATGAACAGGCTGCCACAGAGTATAAGCCTGGATCATATGAAGCTAGCACCATTGCTGCGATTATCGTAAAAACCCGTGAACTATATGATAAGGTCTCTGGACTAGAAGAACTTGCTCAGCTGAATACCTTCTATGATTTGCGGTTGGTCAACTCAAGTTTTATTAGTAAATATGCCGTGATAGGCAATGGGAAGCTGTACTTTTTTGATAGTGAGGCGAAAGCCCTTATTGTTTTAGAACTTGATACAAAGAAAGTAACAGAAGTTGAGCTACAAGATGTTTCTTCTGCAAGGGATATTGCACTTCTAGGTTCAAAACTGCTCTTTTTAGGTGAAGGAATTTCATCCTGGAATGAGGGTGCTCAGGTACAAAAAGTACTCGAAGTAGGTG
>CAZMZI010000094.1:0-2712 GCA_964570775.1 uncultured Pseudomonadales bacterium
GTGTGAAGACGCCGCATGTGAATCCGCAATTAAAGAAGAAACCAAAGCTACCACCCGCTGTTTGCCATTCACTACCTTAACCGGCGATGTGCGGGAAGAGCAGGGCAGTTGTATTAAATGCGGAAAACCAGCAACCCATCGTTGGCTATTTGCACAAGCTTACTAACCATGCCACAAGAATATAAAAACCTTGTTTTTACCACCCATTCTTTAGAGAGAATGAAGCAACGTACTATCTCACAACACGCAGCATGGGAAACCGTTACCTACCCCGACCAAAAGAAACAAGAAAATGCATCATCGGTAAGGTACATTAAAACCATTAATAGTAGACGACACTTCGTGGTGGCATCTTTTTTACCAAAAGAACACAAATACTTAGTTATTTCTACTTGGGTGAGAGGGGAAGACGATGCACAACCCCTTAGCTGGCAGCTTATTACCCTGCCATTTAGAGCTCTTTGGTGGCTAATAAAGCTCATCAGCTCCAAATTGCGCTAGTTTTGGTGTAAGGAGTATGTAAGATTCTATCTTATATACATTTATTTACTACGCCTGGTAAATAAATTATATCCCTCTGTGTAGGCGTTTTTTTCTACTGTATATTTGTGATACAAAAGCTATAGTACTGATTAATCCCGGTGAGGATCAACCACTGCATCAGATCTCTAACTAGTAATAGAAAGATGGCTGATGCGGTGGGTTTTTTTATAGCTTACTCAGCAAAAAAAAGAAAGTCCTGGTACACTACCAGTAATGTCAGATCGCAAACTAATTGTTACTCACCACGCACCAGACCTGGATGCCATTGGCGCTGTATGGGTGTTAAAACGCTTTGATGCTCAACATTTTGCAGACGCAAAAGTTGCCTTTGTTAACCCAGGGAGTACCATTGGTGAACATGAACTAAAGGCACTAGAAATTTCTGCAGATAACGTGGTACACGTTGATACTGGTCTTGGAGAGTTCGATCATCACCAACCAGACCGTGGACAGATGCATATTTGTGCAACCTCACTGGTACGTGACCATGTGCTTACTGTGCATCCTGACCTTGAGGGTGACCATGCGTTAAGCATCATTTCTGACTATGTTACTGAGATTGATCATTTCGAAGAAATTTACTGGCCAGATGCAGCCTCATATCGTTACTCATTTTTAATTCAAGAACTTATTGGTGGCCTTGAGTTCACTGATCCACATACCGACGAGTCACAACTGCACTTTGGCATGCAGTGTTTAGATAGTGCCTACGGCATTCTTACCCAACAAGTAAAAGCTAACGAAATTATTAATGAAAAAGGCATTCCTTTTACTATCACTGAAGGCAAGTGTCTGGCACTCGAAACTAAAAATGATGAAACCGTTAAACTTGCTCAGAAAGCAGGTCACATATTGGTAATTCGCAAAGACCCCGACCTTGGAAACATCCGCATTAAAGTACGTCCGGATGCAAAAATAAATTTACGAGCACTGGCAGACGCAATTCTAGCCAAAGATACGGTTGGAGACTGGTACTACCACCCCAGTGGTAAAATGTTTTTGAATGGTTCAACCAAAAATAAAGACCAAAAAGCTACAAAACTTAGTTTGCAAGAGGTTATTGAGCTAACACAACAAGTGCTTGGAAAGTAAGAATGTCCGAATCAATTTTTACCAAAATTATTAACAGAGAAATCCCATCTACTATTCTGTATGAAGACGACAACTTCATTGCCATTAATGATCTCTACCCTAAAGCACCAGTGCACATTTTAGTCATTCCCAAGAAGCCCTATGTTACCTTAGAAGAGGTTGCCATGGATGACATAACCTTTCATGCGCAACTGCTCACAACTGCACGCAAGGTTGCCAAATTAGTTGGTATTGGCGACAACTACAAACTGTTTATGAATGTTGGTACCCGCGTTCAGCAAGTACATCATATCCACATGCACCTTACTGGTGGCTGGCTAGAAAAAACACCTATCAACGAAATTGAACAAGAAGCTAAAGAGCTTATCAACGCGTAAATCTATACGTTTTTCCACTCCTCTGGTATACTACACCTTCCACTCAACTACACACAGGTATAACGTAGCAATGAGTCCCTATGGAGAGGAGGTGAGAGTAGATGCCAATTATCGTTAAAGCACAAGGTAACGACAGTACGTTTGATGTTATAAAGAAGTTTAAAAAAGCAACATCAGCAGCTGATATCGTCACCAAAGCTAAAGACAGAAGATACTATCAAAAGCCTTCTGAAAAACGAACTATCAAAAAGACCGAAACCAGACGTTTAAGAAAACGTGCTCGAGCTCTTAAGAAAATGAAAAACATCTCTCCAATCGTTCTCCAAAGAATAGGGGAAAGACTAGGTAAGAGTAGATAGATCATTTTAGCTTTACAACTAAAAAACCCCGGCTTATAAACCCGGGGTTTTTTGATTCTGCGTTGTACCAACAAGTGTTAAGCTTTTTTACCTTTTACACTTGCTCTAATATTAAACTCCCACTGGTCGCCGTCACTTGTATCAAAACTAGTAGAGTTGGTGAGCTGATAGTAGTTAAGCAAATGATTGCTTAATGTTTCTTCAATCTCTTTTTTCTGCTCGTTTAATTCACCAATTTGTGTTTTAAGTTGTAAAGACTCAGCACTGTTTTGTAACTGTGCTTTTCGTTCTTTAACTTGTTGCACATACTGTTGCTGTTGCTCCGTTGCCTCTGCCAAACT
>CAZMZI010000095.1:0-2488 GCA_964570775.1 uncultured Pseudomonadales bacterium
AAACTACTCAAACCACTTTGGTTGTGACTTGTAAAAAACACTAGGTTTTTTTGTTATCTGTCTTTTTTTAATTAACTGTGTGACGGTAGAAATTTTCCGAGCAGGTTGGCCAACATAGACAGTATTTGGCAAAAGATCACCAGTAACAAGTGAGTTTGCACCAACAATGGTTTTCTCTCCAATGTTACTACCTGGCAAAATAGTGGTGTTTGCACCTATATATGCTCCCTTTTGTATGACAACTGGTCCAAACAACACTGCTTTGCCTGCAACATTTTGTAAACTTGAGTCATGCAAAATAATTTTTGTGTGTGCTGAGAGTACTACTTCGTCTTGGATAGTGAGTAGCTTGGCATGTTCTAGTTCTATGTAGGTATGTGAACCAATGAAGACATGATTACCAATTGAAGCACCACTTCTTTTTAGGCGCCAAACAGGGTCCCAGTAGTACTGGATATCTATAAGTATTTTTTTGATACGTTTTGCAAGTTCACCAAACAGTCGCATATTGGTATCATATCGGAGTTGTTCTTTTTTTGCTCACTATGAATAAAAATGCGTTACCAATTGGAATTCTCATTTGCCTTGTTATAGGGGGAGTTTTTTTTCTGCAGTTTAGGTCTTCCCAGTTAACAAACTCAAAAGAAAGTAAACCAACACCAGTAGCAGCCCAGAACACAATCACTGATAGACCAACGTGCATACCCACATTTTCAGATGGTGATGGTCCATACTATTTAGATGATGCACCTTTTAGACAAGTACTTGTACCAGAGTCAAATCCATCTGAAAGGTTTGTTGTTTCTGGCAAAGTAGTATCTACCGACTGCTCTACTCCACTAAGTAATGTAGTACTCGACATTTGGCAAGCAAATGATGAAGGTGTATACGACGACGAGTGGTACCGAGGGAGAGTTACCACTGGAAGCGATGGCGAATATAGCTTTACTACCGTTATCCCAAAGGGATACAGTGAAGGTACTGCTTACAGACCACCACACATTCACTTTAAGGTGTGGCAGGATGAAAAACTCTTAGTTACCTCGGAGATGTTTTTACCTGAAGCCCTAGAAAATAATATTGATCCAGCATTTGTTTTAAGGCTTTCTGGAAACAATGAGGATGGTGTGATTACACACTACGGCAACCACACTATTGTTATTCCTAATTACCCGAGTAAGTAGTTTTTTTTAATTAATTGCAGCGAGCTCAGCTTGCGGCATTTTTATTTTTCTTGGTGTTACAAAGAGTAAACACAGAGATGTGATAGCCAGTGAGCCACCAATGACTGCAAATGCAGCCTGAATATCAAAAATATCTGCAATAAGACTGGCAATAATTGGACCAATGATAAATCCTAAGCTTGTAGATGAAGCTTGTAGTCCAATCATGTCGCTGTTATTTTTTCCCAACCTACTTACATAGTTCTCGAAAGTTGCACGAATATATGGAACTGCAATGCTAAGAAAAAATGATGCAATGAATGTCATAGCAATAAGCAATGGGATGTTGGTAAAAAACATGAAAGAAATAAATACCGTGCCTGCGAGTCCACTACATATAAGTGCAGTTCTTTTCTTTCCTATGGGAAACTCAAACTTCCCAAGCAGAAATCCTACAAAGACAGAAGGTGCAATATATGCTGGGATGAGGAAGTTTCCAAGGAAGTGTTGAGCACCAAGTTGTTCTGTAAAGAGTGTTCCAATTGTCCAAAAGCTTGCATCAACAATGTTAATGAGAAGTTGTAGGATGTAAAGTGGCCATACTTTTTTAAGCAGTATTCCCCAGATTCTAAACTCTGCAACCCAAGACTTTTTTTCAACAGTTTGAGTTGTTTCAGTTGTGATTTTAGTCTTTTTAACAAATAGTAATCTAAAAATGAGTGCTCCAACTACTGCAATACCTAAGAATACAAAAACAGAGCTAAATACTACGTTAAAACCATAAGTGAGTAATTGTGCAGCTAAAACTGGTGCAAGGACATATGCTGTTGATTGTAAAGCCTGGATGATACCCCATGTTTTGGTGTGCTCACTCACGTGAACATAACTATTCACAAAGTGAAATGAAGAAAACATTTGTAGCTCGTAGTACACTCCCCAAACGGCCATTGCTACCAGTAGTGTTACCACATGCTGTGGAATGAAAATGAAGGTAAAAGGGAATGCTAGTGCAGTAATAATGGTTGTTTTAAGGAAAAAAAAGTGAGGTTGTTTTTGGAACAACTTGGGAAAAATGAAGTCACAGATGATACCCACAAGAGATGAAAAGGAAAAAATGATGCCCATTAAAAAGGTGTCTTTTACTTGGTCCTCTATGTATATTGGACTAGTAAAGGACATGATTGCGTCTGCAAATGAAATAAAGAAAATAATTACACAAAAGAGTGCAACCGAGAAAAAATGACTCTGTGAGAGTGTTTTTTTACTTGCTATGTTCACAAAGGCTAGTATGCAGGGTTTGGGTTAAAAATTAAAGAAGGAGTTAG
>CAZMZI010000096.1:0-2469 GCA_964570775.1 uncultured Pseudomonadales bacterium
TCGCCAAAAGCTGCTAAGCAGCACGGCAAATACAAGTTATAGGATTATACAGCAAAAACTAAAAAATGAAATTATGAGCCATGAATCAACGTTTGCAGTTGTTCATGAAGTGCAGGAGCTGCTACACAGATGGTCATGTTCTTGCCTGGTTGGGTAAGTGCGTGTGTGTAATCGAGTGGTGTACCCCAAAAATCGGTAACTAAACCACCTGCTTCCTCAACAAGCGGTTGAAGTGCAACGTTATCCCACACCTTTGTGCTTTGATTTAAGTAGGCTCCATACTTCCCAGAAACCACATGAGCCATATCATAGGCACTATTTGTAGTACGCAAGTTTCTACAATTAAGAATGATAGAACTGAGTACAGCAACTTCACCTTTAGTTCTTTCTGGATCTTCTGGGTGACCATCAATGCCATAGGCAATAAGTACCTTGGCTAAGTTTTCAACAGCTGTTACGGATTGTTTCGTGCCATTACAAAATGCCCCCATACCCTTTTGTGCCACAAAGACCTCATTAAACGCTGGCAAGCTTATACCCCCGGCAATGGGTTTTGCATCAACCATCACCCCTACCATCACTCCATAGGTTGGCAACCCTGCTGCAAAGTTACTGGTACCGTCAATAGGATCAACAACCCAAGTAATAGCACTATCGTTATCAATGACACCCGCTTCTTCGTCAACAATATTGTGCTGGGGATATTTTTTTTGAATCGCTGCTACAATGTGTTCCCCAATAGCTAGATCTGCTTCGGTAAGTACCTGATTATTGTCTGCACCTTTTTCGGACGTTGTGACATTCCCATAAAACTCGTTTGCTAGTGTTGCCGCTTCACCTAGTACTTGAGAAATAAATGAAGTGTAATCCATATCCCCTTTATGCAAAATGTTCTTTCCCGTATGCTTCTAGTGCATCGATAACCGGTTTTAATCCCTCACCTTTGGCTGTTAAAACATAGTAAGGCTTTAAATCTTGGTCAAGTACTTTATCAACAATGCCTAACTCATATAAAGTTTTGAGCTTTGCCACTAAAGTAGCTTTATTAATGGTTGAAATTTCTTCATGAATGCTGGAAAAACGTTTGCGTCCGGGTAACAACACTCTCACAATCCATAAGTTCCAAAAATCACCTACGCACTTGCTGGCTTCAACAGTAGAACAATTATCTGTGTTTACACATCGCCCATGCACTTTGAGTGTTGACATAATCTTAGTTTAGTATAAAAATCATACTTGTTATAAAAATTATACCATATAAACTAGATCGACTCCTCGAAAGGATTCTATGACACAAACTATACCACAACTTTTTTGGCGCGCAGCAATTAAACAGTATGACACCACAAAGAAACTTACTGACTCACAAGTAGAATTACTTGTAGAGGCTGCTAGACTTTCTGCTACCTCCTACGGTTTACAACCTGTGCAACTGCTGATGATAACAAACAAAGAAGTTAGGGAAAAACTGCAGGCTGCTGCCTACGGTCAACCCCAGCTAACAGAGGCTTCTCACCTATTTGTGCTTACTGCCCGAACAGAAATTACTCAAAACGATATTACACAATTTATTCAAACAACTGCCAAACAACGCTCGGTAGACGAATCCTCACTAAAGGGTCTGGGAGATATGATGTCTCAGAGTCTGCTCTCCCGGACCACAGAGGCACAAGCAAGTTGGGCTGCAAAGCAAGCATATATAGTTTTGGGAACTATGTTGACTGTGGCTGCATATAATAAGATTGATACAAGCCCAATGGAAGGTTTTGATGCAGCACAGTTCAATACTATTTTGGGCCTAAGTGATACAGGTTTTACTTCAGTAGTTGTACTAGCTGCCGGACATAGATCTAAAGAAGACAAGTACAGCAAAATGGCAAAAGTAAGAAAAGACCGTGCCAGTTTCTTAAAAGAAATCTAGCACCCGATATTGTGTTTCTTTGCAGCATGTGACAAGATAATGCTCGAGAAAATACAATTTCGGTATGCCAATAAACGTAGCACATATAAGTAAAAGAAAAGCACTGCTGGGTTTTGTTACTACACTAACATTAGCCGCAGTGTTTTTATTTAACAGCTCTATTTGTAAACCAACCAGAGCTATTTGTCACATTCTGGACACCACACGTAATCAGAACATGACACCTGTTGAAATAGCCCCAGGATATGTGGAGTATAGTGTCCAAGGCGTCAATGAAGCACTTGCAGCTAACAAAAAAGTAGTCCTCTACTTCTGGGCACCATGGTGCACATCTTGTTCTTCTTTAGATGTTGAGATCGAAAAAGATCCAACCATAATTCCTAAAGATACAGTTATTTTTCAAATACAGTATGACTCTGAAGAGGCTCTCAAAAATCACTATGGTGTAGTGATACAACATACATTTGTAGAAATTGATAAAAACAAAAAGATGCTAAATCAATGGGTTGGTGGAAGTACCCAAGAATTACGTGAACGATTGAAGTAAA
>CAZMZI010000097.1:0-2447 GCA_964570775.1 uncultured Pseudomonadales bacterium
GTATGAGATACACAACACTCAAAGCACCGATAACAAGTAGCATGAAAAGTAAAGCTGAGATAAGTACTTTTACTCTGTTTTTTCCTTTGCTTTTTGCTGCTAACTTACTACTCCCCACTTTTGTTTTAGTTTTCATGCTAAGCAGTCTCCTTGAGAATCATTGAAACTTTTATTACTACCACATAGTGCACTTTTTTTCCTTATAGTTCAAGTATTTTTCACATTACACTACACTTAGTTAGTCATAGGTGAATTTGAATTTAATGTAACTGAACTAACTGGAACTTTTTCTTTACCTAAAAATACAGTATTTACTATATGACTTAGTATCGGCTTAAAATTACTGAGTAACTCTCGCTCAATACCAAACTTTCTTACATAAGGCAAGGCTAATTGAGCCTTTTCTCGAGCCTTAAGTTCCTGGACTAAGGGCAAAATACTGACCAAAGCCTTTAAATATAAAGTTAATTCAGGCTTAGTTTTTAGTAATGCCATAGTTTTCATGGTTCTCTCTACCAGAGTACCTGTATTTGATTCAATTTGATTCAATATACTTTCAGTATTTATATTCAAGTTTTTCATTTCAGCATCTGAAATAGTAAGTAGTTTAGACATCGCATGAGCCACAAGTTTTGGTGACTCTGTTTGGATTCCGACAGTCAAAATAAACAACTGTTTTTTGTCCTCATTCAAATCAACTATGCCAACCTGACCATGGTCAATGATGGTAATATCGTCTAGTCTGCTAGGATTGACAAAAATGTTTCCTGAATGTTCATCAGCGTTGAAAATTCCAAACTCGAAAACCTGTTCAAAAAAATCTTGAACAATTCTTTTAGCAATCTTAGAGTGCTCTTGTTTGTTAGTTATCCTATCACCTTTCTCAAGACTACTTAGAGATACTCCTGGTGCCATGGATAACTCAATGAAATTATTTGACCTATATTTCAATTTTGGAATTTTAACGCTTGATTTACCCCTGACTCTCAAGAAAGATAATACTTTCGTGTTTGCTGCTTCAACAAGTGGTGATAATTCTTCGTGCAATGCCCTTTTCAAAGTTTCAAAAACATCTTCTAAGTCTACTGAAATCTTGACATGATCAGCTATGTATTTAAGTGCTGATTTGAATGCTTCAATTTCCTCATCAACAGAATCTTCAGCAAAGTCAGATCTTAAAATTTTAACGACTGTGTCATACAAAATTTGAGCACCTTGTTTTTCTCCTGTCTTGCTTAGTGGGTACACACAGGCTGTCGATGCTGCTGCAAGATATGGACCTACTCCATGATACTCTGCCACTCTTCCATTTCTATTATATTGTTGCATTAAATAACACTTGCTTTCAGGTTTTTTGCCTTCTTTAGCAAAAACTGCTAAATCTTGGACAGACTTAGGTATGAGCGTATCCATTTGTAAAAGTTTGGTACCAACTACAAACTGATCAAGGAGCTGAACCAAAACTTGCTCACCAGCTACACCCTGGTCCTCATTTACTTGCAAAGTGTCAATTATAACAAGCAATACATCCATTCTTTTCTCTGGTCTCAATGCAGAAAGTCCGATAAACAAAGCTTGTTCAAGCATTTGTCGATTACTTACAAATTGTGTGCTATCAATTTTTACTTCCATGTAATCAAAAATTACCCTAAGTAGTGCTCTGCCTTCTCTATTGAAGTGCTCATCAAGAAATAGTCCATTTTCACCTAAACATAGTTCTTGAATCAACAGTTTTCGCTCATTCTTCGATATATTTCGCAATAGCAGCTGTAACTCAGCATCACCATTTACTTTATCAATTTCACTCACTAAAACTGTTTTCTCATCTTGCTTTAACTGACGGTCAACCAGTAGTGCTACCATATCTTCAGGTTTCATAAAAAGCGCTGAAAAGGCAGAAAAAGAGCGGGTGAACGTATTCACACTTTTCACTACACCTGTCATTTGAGTATCAGGAGAACTATTTTTTGTTAGTTTTTGTTCTGCTTCTGCAATATCATTCCATGTTGTATAGCAACTATTTAACAACTCTTCTATTATTTCGTCTCTAAATAAAGATGGTGTTGGAAAACAATCTAGTAAAAAAAGAAGTTTTGCTTTGAATGGTTCATCAACTAATTTCGCCATACCTTCTTGAAAATCATTGTATTGTTTAGCTCTCTCCAATACTGATTTCCCTATTTCTGATCGAAATAGCATGTCTTTGCCTAGCTGCACACTTGTGTCCCTCGACTCAGGTAGATCAGACATCGGAAACGTATTTAAACTATCACCCGTTTGATCTCTAAGCCCTATTTCTCCTTGCATACTATATATTTAAGCACACCCCATCTATAAATGATATTACTTCGCTTTATTTGTGATAAAGAACAAATCCACTTGATTAAATCATTATTCTTTTGTATAATCGCCCTCTAGTACTTCAAAGACAGTGTGCAAACAAAGTA
>CAZMZI010000098.1:0-2410 GCA_964570775.1 uncultured Pseudomonadales bacterium
TGCAAGTCTTGAACCATCACATTCACAAATATTTGTTTAACCATTTTGCCTTTCTTAGTTGTTAGAATACCTTAACATAGATCCCAAAAAACTTCGAGCAGACTTGTAAAAAGTTGCTTTATTTACATAGAATAAATCTATAAAATTAAGGGTGTTTTGTGTTCTATAGTAGTAAAAGTGCCTGCTTCACTACTGGAGGTACTGGGTAGTGTGTGCCAACTTCCGCAATTGGTACAAACTCTCTAAAAGTAACCGATAGGTCTTTTGGCGATATTAGTTCACCCTCAAGGTTTGCAGCATAAAAGAGTTGGACGGTTTGATAATACTTTCCATCTCTATGGTAAAAAAAGTCTTCATAGACATGCACCAATTTGCCAATAGTAACAGTAGCACCTGCTTCTTCTAGTGCTTCACGAGCTACTGCTTCTTGAATAGTTTCCCCTAACTCAATTCCTCCACCTACAATGTCATATAACTCTTCATGAGTATTTTTAATAAGTAACACATGGTCGTCTTTAGTGATCATCACGTATGCGGATATTCTCCAGGTTACTGGTGAGCCATCATAGGCAACAACCTTTTGGTTGGCATCAGTGAATGTTTTGGTAAATAAATCAGTACTCATATAATCTTTAACAGTAGATCTACTGTATCACCAGCACTAATTCCTAACTTTGTGCGCACATCCTTTTTTACTGGCAACAAATAACTGTTACTTTTTTTGTCCGTAAAAATTGAAGTCTCCCAAACCACTTCACGGCAGTGTATCTCAACTCTTAGAGAACCCCAACCTTTTTTCTCATGGAGGTAGTAGAAATCAATTTCTTGAGCAACGGGTTGTGGTAATGTAATAAAATGCCAACCACCATTACCAGGATAGCGCCACAAATCAGCAGTAAATGTAAACTCACTCGGCTTTGACATTCTTCATCTTCCAAAGCTCTATATTGAGATAGTGATCAAAAGCAATTTCATCACGTGGGGGGAGACTACTTACCTCAAACCAAGCAATTTCAGTTACTTCCCAATCTGGCTGTGTTTTTTGCTCCAGTGCATCTGCAATAAACACAAAAGAAATATTCTGTGTATCTTCATTTGGTCTGTCAGGGTTATCTCTAACCGTTACCAACTGCAACTCTCCCACTTCATATCCGGACTCTTCAAGAACTTCTCTCCGAGCGGCTTGTTCTATGGTTTCGTCACGCTCAACATACCCACCAACCAGTGCCCACTTTCCACCTTCAACAAGTTTAGTAGCTCTGCGCACCAAGAGTAACTTTCCTTCCTTAACCACCACCACATCAACCACAACATGACGAAGTGAGGTCTCAAAACCTTGCGAAAAATGGCAACGAATCATAGCAGAACTGTACCACTACTTTTACCCAAATGTAAACGCGTATACCTCTAGGTTGGAGTCATCAAACTCTAGGCGGAGGGTATGTTTACCTTGTTGGGGTAGTAACAATAATTTATACAGCCTATCACTATCAACCGTAACTACACCATCAATGGCATCTTCACCAAGATACTGTGCCTCCCCATCCGTAAATACCTTAATCTTGCCAGCTGTACCGTTCTTTGGCCTAGCAACTAAAAATACTTCTTTTGCTTCAAAGGATAGGTGTAACTGAGCTCCGGCTTCTGGTGCTGAGTATTCTGGTTGTACTGTCCAGGAACCACTGTATGCAAAATTGTTTTGTCTTAAATTTGTAGGTACGGAAAATGTCACTTCAACATTGTCTACTACTTTTTCTGGAGAAGCCAAGTGTTCCATCCTTGCTGAGCCCAAGTACAGTTCGGGGGTTCTAGAGTAAATAGTGTAGGGAGCATTTTGCACTGGTGGCAACACCACACCATCTTGTGCTTCTGCAAGTAATGCCTGAATAGCAGCTTCTGTTTCATCATAGTCACCTTCACCATAGTGGGTGTAGCGAATATTTCCGTTAGCATCTATCAAATACTTAGCTGGCCAATATCTATTATTGTATGCACGCCAAGTTACAAAATCATTGTCTTGCATTACGGGGTAAGTCAAACCAAAATCAGATAGCGCCTTCTGTACATTCTGAGCATTTTTCTCAAACTCAAACTCTGGGCTATGCACCCCTATAATTACCAATCCCAAGTCTGCATATTTTTTCCACCAATCTCGTAAATACGGGAGTGTTCTAATACAGTTGATGCACGAATATGTCCAAAAATCGACTAGCACCACCTTACCTTTTAGCCCGGCTATAGTTAATGGCTCACTATTAAACCACTCGCCTCCTACTGTAATTTCTGGAGCAGGCACTCCTTTTTGGTTTGGTTTGGTTAAAGATTGTGCCAAATCTGCACTATCCACATCACCTTGATTAATTTTTTGTAGCTCATTTTTCACCCGTTGGTTTTCTTCAAAACGAGTTAA
>CAZMZI010000099.1:0-2392 GCA_964570775.1 uncultured Pseudomonadales bacterium
GGTACCATGCTCTACATCGTTGGCCTTATTGCTGTTGGACTATTACTGCTCCTCTCCGCAACGCAACTCAAGCGCACTAAGTAAGTGGTGCCCTCAATGAAACACACCTTTCGCAACACACTTTCCGTGGTTTTGTATATGATTGCAATCGGTACATTTGGGGCTGCAGGTTTCTTGATGTGGCAGCACCAACGCCCCCTCACTCACTTGCCAGTTACCACCCAGCAAACCAACCCAACAGATGCACCTGTTCCAAGTCATATCACTATCTCCTCACAAGAAATATCAGCCCCTATCACCCCAGCCTTCATTACTAGTGGCCAATGGGAGACGTCAGATACCTCCATTTCACTCCTTTCAAACCCAGAAACCATTAACACCACCGCCCGCTCCATTTTATATGGCCACAACTGGAACTCTTTGTTTGGCAACCTCAAAGAAACCAAGATTGGTGACAAGGTAGAGCTCACTTTTTCTGATAACACTAAAAAAGTCTTTTATATTCAAAAGAAACAGGTGGTAAGCCCTCGGGAAGTGTCGGCACTACAAGAGGGTGATCTCATCTTGTACACATGTACTGGCTTTTTGGATAGTAAACGGCTTATTGTCTGGGCCACAGAAGCTCCCTAGACTGCTATAATAGCCACGGTATAAATCTGGAGGAACACGCTATGTCACGCATGGACGAAGCAATCAGCGCAAAAATTGAAAAACGAACCCAGCTTGAGAAGAAGGGCGTTGCTGTTCATCCATACTCTTTTGATAAGAAGCACACCATTGCAGTGTGCCGAGACAGCCAAGACCAAACAGTACACACTGCCGGTAGGATCATGTCCATTAGGGCACATGGTAAAGTAGTGTTCTTCGATCTCCAAGATTCCACCAGTAACATTCAAGTAATGGTTCGTGAAGACGAAGTTTCTGCAGATCTTTTTGAGATGCTCAAAACCTTGGTAGACCGCGGAGACTATGTTGGTGTTGTTGGTTCAGTCACCACTACTAAAACAGGTGAAGTTACTATTTTGGCAACTACTGTCGAATTTCTAGGTAAGTCATTACGCCCAATTCCAACAGAATGGAATGCTGCAGCAGATAAAGAAGCACGCTTTCGCAAACGCTATCTAGATATGCTCATTAACCCAGAAACCAAACGGGTGTTGGATTCCCGTTGGCTATTGGTAAAAGAACTACGCCGTTTTTTACAAGATCAACACAACTTTGTAGAAGTAGAAACGCCAATTCTACAACCGTTATATGGCGGCACTAATGCAAAACCATTTACTACGTATATGGAAGCACTGGATACCAACTTTTACCTGCGAATTGCCCCAGAGCTCTACCTAAAACGCCTCATTGTTGGCGGATATGACAAGGTATTTGAGATTGCCCGTAACTTTAGAAACGAAGGCCTCGATCAAACCCATCAACCAGAGTTCACTATGATTGAGTGGTACGAAACATACGCAGACTACCACCGCATGATGGACGTTGCCGAAGATTTAATTAGACACTTGGTCTTCCAACTATATGGCAACCACACCATTACCGTTGGTGAAGAAAAAGTAGATATTGGTGCCAAATGGCCAAGAGTCCGTATGGACCAGGCGCTCCTTGAACATGCAAACATTGAGTTTGCTACACTCTCGGATGAAGAAGTCCAAACATTACTGCAACAGCACAATATCAAGCTTAAGAGTGAGTTTACCCGTGGTAAGGCTTTGTTTGAGTTATTTGATGCACTCGTTACTCCAAAACTCATTGCTCCAATCTGGATTATTGACTACCCACGTGATATCAGTCCACTTTCTAAAATGCATCGCAAAGAAAGTGCACTTGCCGAACGCTTTGAAGCCTACATTGGCGGCAAAGAACTTGCAGATGGCTGGAGTGAAATTACCGATCCTTTGGACCAACGCCGCATTTGGGAAACCGAGCAACGCAACATGCGTCATGGTGACACCGAAGCACATCCACTAGATGAAGACTTCCTGGAAGCTATGGAGTACGGTATGCCACCACTGGGTGGTATTGGCATGGGTATTGACCGGCTGGTCATGTTCTTAACCAACACCTGGAGTATTAAAGAAGTGATTGCGTTCCCAACCCTCCGACCACTAGCTGGTGAAAGCGTGGCAGTTGTGGCAAAACCAACACAAGAAGCTCCCTCCAAGTCTGCGCCTCAAAAGAGTGAGCCTACTGTAGCTGTGGAAATGCCAGATCGAGCAAAGGCAGAAGCATTGCTCGATGAATATATTGCAGACCAAGCACTGCAAAACCACTGCAAAATGGTGGCACGTGCTATGGCAGCATATGCCAAAGAACTTGGTGAAGACGAAGAGTTGTGGTACCAAACTGGCCTATTACATGACCTAGACTGGGAAAAATACCCAGA
>CAZMZI010000100.1:0-2378 GCA_964570775.1 uncultured Pseudomonadales bacterium
CTAAATCAAGGAGGTATATGCCAACATCGATTTCTGTTTCAAAACTTTCCCCACTTGCGGGGTACGTACTGGTAGAGCCAGCTGAGGTCCAAACTAAAACTGTTTCTGGTATTTACTTGCCAGAAAGTGGCAGTGAAAAGCCACAGTATGGTACGGTGGTTGCCGTTGGTGCAGCAGCAATGGTGGATGGTGTTAAGGTTGAGTGCCCAGTAAAAAAGGGTGCAACCGTAGTCTACAAAAAATGGGGTGGAAATGATTTTAAGATTGGTGACGTAGAATACCAATTCTTGAAGTTTGAAGATTTACTCGCGGAAGTTAAATAACGTATTAATTCTAACTATATTTCGAAAGGAACTATGCCAGCAAAACAATTACTTTTTGGTGATGATGCAAGACAAAAAATGGTCTCGGGTGTTAATCAGCTCGCAGCCGCTGTTGTAACAACATTGGGTCCAAAGGGACGCAACGTTGCATTAGACAAATCATGGGGTGCCCCAAGTGTCATTCATGATGGTGTCACAGTAGCAAAAGAGATTACACTCGAAGACAAATTCGAGAACATGGGTGCACAACTGGTTAAACAAGCAGCTGAAAAAACCAATGAAGCTGCAGGAGATGGAACAACCACAGCTACCTTGTTGGCTCAACAGATTACCGTTAAAGGTATGAAGTATGTTACAGCAGGTACTAACCCAATGATGATGAAGAAGGGTATCGACAAAGCTGTTGAAGCAGTTGTGTCAGAAATTCGCCGCCTTGCAAAGCCAGTCAAAAAGTCAGATTGGGAAAAAGTTGCCACTATTTCAGCTCAAAATGAAGTCATTGGTGCCAAAATTGCAGAGGCTCTAGAGCTAGTAGGCCAAAATGGAGTGATTGAGGTTGAAGAAGGCAAGACCATGGATATTACCATTGAGCATAAAGAAGGTATGGTCTTTGATAAAGGCTATGCATCCCCTTACTTTGCAGCAGGTAGTGAAAACATGGAAGCTGAAATTAAGAACCCATACATTTTGGTAACTGACGGTAAGGTGAGTAGTATTCAAGATTTACTCCCATTACTTGAAAAGTTCATGAATGTAAGTAAAGACTTGGTTATCATTGCAGATGAAATTGAAGGTGAAGCCCTTACCACTTTGGTAGTAAACAAGCTTCGTGGTGCTTTCAACGTACTAGCAGTAAAAGCTCCAGGTTTTGGTGACAGACGTAAAGCAATGTTGCAAGATATTGCAGTACTTGTTGGTGCAGAACTCATTGCTACCGATAAAGGAATGTCTCTTAAAGAAGCCACTGTAGAAGATCTTGGTCGAGCAGACATGGTGAAATCTACCAAAGACACCACCACCATTATTGGTGGCAAAGGTAAAAAGAATGATGTGAACGCACGTGTAGCTCAAATTGACAAAGAAATTTCACTTTCAACATCTGACTTTGACAAAGAGAAGCTTGTAGAGCGCAAAGCAAAGCTTACCGGTGGAGTGGCTGTGATCCAAGTTGGTGCTGCTACAGAGTCTGAAATGAAGAACCTTATGGAGCGCGTCAAGGATGCCAAAGAAGCAACCCGTGCCGCTATTGAAGAAGGTATCATCCCAGGTGGTGGTGTAACCCTTATTCAGGCTACTAAGGTGCTTAACAAGATTAAGACTGCATCACATGATGAGCAGGTTGGTGTCGACCTTATTGGGTCAGTTGCACAAGAACCTCTCAGAATGCTTGCTCAGAACTCTGGCGAAGATGCCGGTTGGGTAGTCCGCACAGTTATGGAAAAGAACGATGCATCCTTTGGTTTCAACGCACTTACCAACGAATTTGGTGACATGGTTAAAGCTGGTGTGATCGAACCAGCAAAGGTTGCAACAGCAGCATTGCAAAATGCAGCATCTGTAGCTTCCATGATTCTTACCACAGAGTGTTTAGTAACTGATACGCCAGAAAAAGAAGCACCGGCACCTGGAGGAATGGGTGGCGGCATGCCAGGGATGATGTAGAGTTGATTTAAAAGAATTTGTTTTGAATGAAAAACCCCTCATGAGAGGGGTTTTTTGACAAAACGACTTCGTTGAATGCTCCTAGCTCTGTAGAAGTTTAACGAGTAAAGGAAAGTGGTTGTTACCAGTGTTGAGAGACAAAAAATTGTCGTGCAATATGACAGTAACGAACCCGATGAAGTGGATGCACCCGCGCTTAAAAGCGTAGTGAGTGCTTGAATAATCACCATCCACGTTGGGCGGATTTCACTAAGAAATTTCACGGTTTCACCTCTTATTTTTTAATGGGACTTATCCCAACGGTTATGACAACTTTGTTGATGCAATACCAACAAACTGCTTAAGTTCGCAAACGAAGTGCACCACTAAGGAGCGGTAAAATACCGCAAGGAA
>CAZMZI010000101.1:0-2347 GCA_964570775.1 uncultured Pseudomonadales bacterium
GGTAATGGCGGTGGCAGAGACAACAACCGTGGTGGTTACAACAGAAACTAACGTTTCTTTAGTATGAACACTCTGACGGCCACCTTAGGGTGGCCGTCTTGGTATACTGGCATACACGGCTCTAAAACATAGAAAGAAACAATGTCTTTCCCTAAACAGTCACTTATTGCTATCGTTGGCGCATCAATGGATTCCCAAAAGTATGGTCATAAAATTATGGTTGACTTGCTAGCAGCTGGATATACTGTTGTGGGTATTAATCCAAAAGGTGGCACGGTAAAGGGGCATACACTAGAAACAAACCTAGAATCCTTACCACAGGCACCAGAACTAGTCATTATTGTTGTTCCACCTCAAATAGGTGTACAGGTATTGCACACCTGCAAAGAACTTGGCATACCAGAAGTATGGATGCAACCTGGAGCAGAATCCCAGGAAGCTATACAATTTGCCCAAGAAAACAAATTGCACCTCACCACAAACACTTGCTTTATGAAACAAGAAGGATTGTGGTAAATGAATAAGAATCTAGAGTGCTAGTCGCCTTAGTAAGGCAGCAAATGGTGACTGAATTGGTTTCTCTGTCTCAGTTACTTCACCAGTAGCGTCATCAAGTAATACTTCTTTTTCTATATCTATTGGGAATAAACCTAGGATTTTCTTTTGATCTACCCCCTGAGTTTTATACTGCACAACGCCATCTTCGGTGGTTTCAATCTCAACTTCTGTCTCTTCTTCAAAGTCGCTTTCCTTCAATACACCAGCAGCTCTCATTTTAGTAATAGCTTGGTCTGGTAGATGATTAAGTACATGCTCCTCACCACTTGGTGTAAGAACAGATACTTCATTTGTTTCAGGATCAAATGAAAAATCCGCCCCTTGTTTTGATTTTGCGGTAACATCGCGAGACTTAAACTCTAAGTGAGCTTCACCCTTTTCCTGTCGACTCTTAATCTCCATGAGTTCGTCTTTTCTCTCTGCACGCTCTTCCTTAAGTTTATTGATATATTCCTCACGCTTTTGTTGTTCTTCTTTACTCAGTTCTGCTCGCTTGCCCATCATCTCTTCTCTACGTTCCATAGACTCATTTTTTAACTGCTCTGAGTCTTTCTGCATGCGTTGTTTGATTTCTTTCAGCTGTTCTTCTTTCAATCCTGCTGGGGCTTTTAGCTCAACACGTGGAACAGAAAGTTTTTCTGACTTTTCAAAGCCAGCTTTAGATTGGTCTTTGTTTCGTAACTCAATCTTTACCTCACTTCCCTCAGTGCGCATCTCAATTTGTTTATTCTCATTCGGCCTTATTTCTTTAAGTTGCTCACGTCTTTCTGTACCATTCTGCTTTTGCTCCATCATTTCAGCTTGATATTTTTCAATCTTTTCTGAGTTTTTATCTTGAGAAATACTATCTTCCTCACCAAGCACTACATCTTCATAAAATGAGACTCTACCAGAATCTAAAACTTCAATTGTCAACGCTAAGGCGCTTTGTGGTAGGACTAAACTTGCCACTGCACAAAAAAGAATACTGAGTACTAAGTTAGAAGTGCTTTTTTTACTTGTCATACGGTAATAATCACAGATTTATTAACAGCATACAATAGGTAAAAAGTTACTCACCAAAAATCACTACGTACATATTATTGCCATGTCGAACACAAACGTTATTGTACTTTGGATTAAGTTGAGCCTCACGATGTCCCTTTTGCGATGAGTCAAAACACCACTCAATTAACTGCTGTGGTGTTGTTGCCATAATGACGTCTCCTGTCGTGCCATTCAGACAATATTGAGATGCCAAGTTTTCACCTATTCCTTTGCCTGGATAGTCTTTTATACCAACAGGAGGTTCAGATCCCCTAAAGTCATTCACAAATCCCTGATGGCCGTCCAAAGACCCAAATGCAATTAAATCTGCAACTCGCTTTTGGGCGTACGTACACAGGTGCTGGTTTTCTACCAACTGATGTACCCCATGTGACTGTCGATATACATTCAGGGCAGTAAAAACGTCATAATCACCAATTTCTGGTAGCTTTTCTGGTGGTTTTGGTTTTGTTTGATTTGCACCAGCTGAACTGCTTGCAGGAAGTATATATGGCTGTGCTAGCAGCTGCACAATAACTCCAGCCTTACCCATAAATTTGGTGTCTTCTACAAGAGTTGCGAGACCAATTTCTGTAAATTTTTCATTAAACAGGGCCTCCTCCTGCTTTGCATCCGATAGCCAGGCTGTAAGCGCTGCTTCTGCAGAAAGCGGACCCACTAATGAGTTGTGATGCACCCAACTGTAGGTGTAGCCCACTTCCTTCATTACCACTTCTAAATTTCCAGAAAATCCATCGGACTC
>CAZMZI010000102.1:0-2344 GCA_964570775.1 uncultured Pseudomonadales bacterium
CCTGCAATCATTCTGGCAATGTTTTCACCCACTAATGTTCCATGAGTCAGTGCTGTTTGTGCCATACCACTAAACTTAGTACCAGCTACATCCCCTACTGCAAAAACTGATTTATCATCTGGAGACTGTAAGTACGTGTTTACCGCAACTCTACCCTTATCATCTCGAGAAATTGTTGGCATAGTATCTAATAATGGGTGTGAAGCCACACCTGCAGTCCATACCAATGTTTTAGCTTTCATCTTCATATCTTGAAGGTACACGGTATCTATATCCTCTTTTATCACCCGTCTGTTTAAAAATACGTTAACACCAAGACTACGAAGCCTCTTTTCAATCTTTGCAGAAACATCTTCACGTAAACCAGGAAGTAATCTTGAGGGTGAGTGAATAAGATCAATGGTTGTCATAGAAGGATCTGCCCCATGTGAAAGTGCCAACTTTTTGCCGTACACTGCTAACTCACCAGCTAACTCAACCCCACTTGGACCACCACCCACAACCACAATATGAGCCTTACATACCTGCTCTTCCTTTGCTGTGGTCGCAGCACAAGAGTCATAAATGCTATGCAGGTGTCGTTTAAGGACTAAGGCCTCCCTAATCGATTTCATACTAAAAGAGTATTTTTCCAAACCTGGAGTGTTGTAATAACTGGTTTTACACCCCACACCTATTACCACATAGTCATAGTTGTAATTAGCTCCAGACTCTCCTAGGGCAACCTTTTTTTCACTATCAATGGACGAAATTTTGTCCTGACAAATCTCTACGTCTAGCCCTTCAAAAATCTGCCACAAGGGTAGACACACTTCAAAAGGGGAACCTCCGGTAACCAAGCGGTACAACGCACCATGATACTCAAAATGAGGGCTGTCACTTACTAAGGTAATCTTGATAGAAGGATTTTTTTGTTTGGCTAACGCAAGTGCACACGCAACTCCCCCAAACCCACCACCTACTATTACTACACGCGTTGTTTTTTCCATATCATAAGCATACAGAACCCTGGGAAGCTGGCACAACAGGCAAAAGGCTAGTACTCAGACAGTCGAATAGCACTAACAATACATTGCAAACTTGTTCTACCCTGCCAAGTATTTTTTTGTAACTGCCCAATACAGTCAATAGTATCACCAGGATTAAAGCTGGTACTTTGTGTTCCCATACCCCATCCAACTAACTTTAATGGTTGTTTTAGAGCCCCCAGCTTCACTGTGCAATGCAAGTGACCACCAAACTTACCCACCGCTTTCACCTGCTCAACAGTCATCTGTTTGATAAGAAAAGTGGGATACATGTTGCCTGGACCATGTGGAGCAAACTGTTCAAGTGTGTCAACTAAATCTAGGCTTACTAATGCATGATTTAGCACACAATCTGCGTTGTGCATTGGCTGTAACAAAGCTGAATCGATTTGTGTACTGGCTCCAACAAAAAGTAGTTCACGTAGTGCATCCCACTTCGCTATCTCAACTCCAAAGCCAGCTGCCATGCTATGCCCACCCAGTGAAGTCATGTATTCTTTAAAATTCCGCAAGAACGTAACAATATCTACACCTGGAACTGAGCGTACGGATGCCTTCATTGTTGTTTGCGCAATACTTAGCACAATGGCTGGTTTGGAAAATTCTTGTACCAATTTACCAGCCAGTAAACCAATAATGCCTTCGTGGTAATTGTTTGATGCCACAATTATTACATGCTCATCCATTTGTAACTTAGCTTCATCCAAAGCCGCATCTGTTAAATCTTTGGTAAGTAACTGTCGTTGCGTATTGGTTTGTGATAGTACACCCGCAAGTTGGGTTACTCGTTCTTGATTACTACTACATAACAACCTAAGCGCATCAAGACCATGTGCTAATCTTCCCATCGCATTAATTCTTGGCACAATACTAAAACCAATAGTTTCACTAGTGATTGTTTCTTGCTCAACACCGGCTACTTTGAGCAGTGCCTTAATCCCCTTTCTTGGGGTTTGTCGTAACACCTGAATTCCATGAAAAGCAAAAGACCTATTGGCATCTAACAACGTAACCTGGTCGGCAATAGTTGCCAAAGCAGCTAGATCTAATAGTGGTGAGCAGTTAGTGTTACCAATAAGTTGCGAAACCAACATGTAGGCGACAGTTGCCCCACAAAGCTGTGTTGTATGAACCACAGCATCTGCTTGATTTGTATCACTATCTGCTTGATGGTGATCGGTAATTACTACACTACAACCGTGTTTTTTAGCGTAGGTAACTGCTTCATGCGCAACAATACCATTGTCAACGGTGATAATCAGCTGCGGAGCATGCTGCTCAATTATTTCTGCTAACGCGCCAACCGACAAACCATA
>CAZMZI010000103.1:0-2340 GCA_964570775.1 uncultured Pseudomonadales bacterium
AGCTCGAAGCAAAGATCCTCGAGTTGGGCATCACCTATAGTTAGTTAAGCAAGTAAATATATAACCCCCGTTTATCGGGGGTTATTGTTTTTCCCTCGCCATTTTTTGGTGGCAAACCGTACAATGGCTGTATGAATCGCACACTTTTATTGCTAGTTCTGTTACTTCTTATCTCTTGTGGTGGTTGGTGGGTATGGCGCTACTATTTACAAATGGGAGTTAGCGATGGTTTAGAGCCTGGGAAGGCTATAGTTGTTACAGAAACCACAGGAGAACTTCAACAACGTATTCAGCCTGTAGAGTACAAAGTAGAAAAAGTGGTAGGTGATTTAGTAGTACCATGGAGTATTGTCTTCACTTCACCCGAAAGAATGTTAGTTGCTGAAAGACCGGGAAAAGTTCGCGAGGTCCTTAGTGGCGAATTGCAACCAAAACCATTAGCAGTTTTTTCAGAAGTTTCAAACAAGTCGGAAGAAGGATTGATGGGCATGGCTCTTGATCCAAACTATGAGCAGAATAAGTACCTGTACCTTTGTATTGCCTATGACTCTGGTGATAGTACTGTTGATAAAGTGATCAGAGTTACCGATCAAAATGGAACACTCGAAGAAGAAAAAATATTGTTAGACGACATACCTGCAGCTCAGTATCATGCTGGTTGTAGATTACGCTTTGGTCCGGATGGGAAACTCTATGTGTCTACAGGGGACGCCACGGATAGACAGCTAGCGCAGGACTTGAGTACCCTTGCAGGGAAAATGCTACGGCTCAACCCTGACGGCTCAATTCCTAAAGATAACCCCTATCCAAACACCTATATTTATAGTTTTGGTCATAGAAACCCACAAGGATTTGACTGGCATCCTGTATCACAAACGCTTATTGCAACAGAGCATGGGCCCTCAGGTTTTGATGGTCCAGGAGGTGGGGACGAAGTGAACCTCATTCAACCAGGTGCGAACTATGGATGGCCAGTTGTTTCGCATGAAGAGTCAAGCGAAGGAATGGTTGATCCACTACTGGTGTTTACGCCAGCAATTGCGCCGGCATCAGGAATGTTCTATGCAGGTACTGTTTTCCCGCAGTTTACAAATACCTACCTGTTTGGCATGTTAAAGGGTGAAGGTATTTTGCAAGTTATCTTTGATGAATCGGAGCCAGGAAAAGTAGTGTCCTACCAAAAACTCCCAGGTATCACTGTAGGTCGTGTGAGAGATGTTGTTGAAGGTCCGGATGGTTTTATTTATTTCACCTCGAGCAATAGAGATAGTAGAGGCACAGCAAAAGAGGGTGATGATTGGGTATATAGGTTAGTGCCTATTTTATGATACGGATATTTTTATTCAAAGTATTTAAAAGAGGTGCAGTAACATGAGAGTTTCAAGACTGATAGCTATACTCCTTTTTTGTGTGACTAGTTTTTTATTAGTATACCGTTTGGATTATTCATCACTGCAAAGTTTTGATGAAGCATGGTATGCGGTTATTGCTCGTGAGGTTACCCAGCATTCAAATATACTTGAACTGCACTATAACGGGGTACGGTTTACCGACCATCCACCACTACAGTTTTGGATTATGTCTCTTTCTCAAAAAGTTTTTAGTTCATTTTTCTCTGAAGAATTTGTAGTTAGATTTCCCTCAACAGTAATGGGGATTGCAACAGTATTGCTAGTGTACAAAATGGGTTTACACCTTTCAAAAAAATGGTGGATTGGATTAGTAGCATCACTTTTTTTGTTGACATCACTTTGGTTTATGTTGAGAGCTCGGTCTGGAAACTTAGATGTTCCGCTGGTATTTTTCATGACAATCACAATGTATTTTGGCCAACAAATGCATAGCTACTTACAAGAAAAAAACAGTTTATGGCATTGCAACAACTACTGCCGCTTACCATTGCTTTCAGTTTAACGCTCATAACTAAAACCGTGGTTGGAGTAACGCTTATACCAGCAATTCTTGTTGTGATATGGCCACTGTTATTGCAGATAAATAATCAAAAGGTTATGAAATCTTTAGTGCTTTCTGCAGCAGTATTGGCTGCCATTACACTTCCCTGGTATATTTACAACACAGCTTTAGATTCACACTTTTTATATCATCATTTTTTTGAAATTGGTTTGCGTGGTGTAGCAGGTTCATCTACACAAGAAACTGCATTTTGGCAGAACGCACTGTATCTTCGAAGTGGAATCGGTGTTTGGTACTGGCCTTCAGTAGCTGGTTTGTTATTAAGCACTGTTGCTGTTTGTGTAGTAAAAGAATATCGACAAAAACTACTTCCACTATTTATTTGGTTTTTAGTTCCTGCACTGTTACTCTTTTTTAATGCAAAAA
>CAZMZI010000104.1:0-2327 GCA_964570775.1 uncultured Pseudomonadales bacterium
AGAACTTAGAAAAAGCAACCCAACAATACAGTTTATTACGTTTTACATACTGCCTGATACTCTCACAGAGTGGTACGAAAGAATTAAAACCTCACAAAGAAATACACTAACTAGACTTCGTAGTTCAATGCAAGAGTTTTACTCAATAGCTGAGAACAAAAAAATTATTGATGCTATTATCGTCAACCGCGAGGGAGATGTGCAAAAAGCAGTCCAAGAAATCATTGGGTATCTTGAATAAGTAAATTTATTTCATTTTTGTGCAACTCTAGAAATTGAGGAAAAAGTGGGTGGGACTTTAACTCAGCTAACTCTTTGTATGTGAACCAATCGACACGCTCAAATTTTTTCGGTTCATTGTTCTTTACTAGCACCCTATTGATTAATACTATGTAATCAAAAGATATCCAATGGCCATCAATTGTAATATTTTCGCGAACCCCTAAAAAGGTTACGCTTAATGGTTGGGTTGAATACTCTTCCAACACCTCTCTCCCAACTGCATCAATGGTTTTTTCTCCCCGCTCAACTCGACCTGATCCTGGATCCCAATAACCAACATTATCCCTTGACCCTTCACCCCGAAGAGACATTACGAAGTTTCCTCTTCCATCGTGGCATAAAAAGACTACATTAACAAAAGGAAACTTCTTTTCAGACATTCTTTTATTTTTTATAATTAACCTGATCCCTAAGTGCGTATAAAAAATCAGAAATTTTAGTATTCTTACTTTGGATAGCTCCATCTCGCTCCCGCACTGCCACCGTTCCCTCTGCCTCTTCTTTTTCACCAACCACTAGCATATAAGGCACCTTTTCCATCTGTGCGTTTCTGATTTTTGCCTGCAAACGCTCTGAGCGAGAATCAAGCTCCACTCTAATTCCCTGTTGTTGCAATTGAGCAACAACATTCTCTGCATAGCTCAAGAATTTGTCAGAGATGGGCAATACTTTTACTTGCACAGGAGCAAGCCAAACCGGGAACTTGCCCGCATAGTGTTCGATTAAGAACGCAATACTACGCTCAATAGCACCAATCGACGACCTATGAATAACCACTGGCTGCTCCTCTTCTCCCTTTTCGTTAGTGAACTTAAGATCGAAGCGTTTTGGCATCACAAAGTCGTACTGAACCGTGAAAGCTGTGTCTTCTTTGCCATTTACGTTGCGCATCTGCACGTCAATCTTAGGACCATAGAATGCTGCCTCACCTTCTGCTTCAACAAAATGGGATTTGCGCTCTTGTAGAACCTCTCGAAGCACACTTTCAGCAAAGTCCCAAGATGCATCGTCCTTGAAATACTTCGTTTCGTCAGATCGGTCACCCAATGAAAGGCGATACGAAAAATTCTTGCCGGGCTCTAGTCCAAACACGCCTGCCATGTACTCAATGAGGTCAAGTACTCCAATAATCTCGTCTTTAGCCTGCCTTGTGCTACACACAATATGCGAGTCAGCCAAACAAAAGCTACGAACTCTAATCAGGCCTGAAAGTTCCCCCGACCGCTCAAAACGATATAACTTAGCAAGCTCTGCAATACGCATTGGCAGCTCACGATATGAGTGTGGAGCTGAAGAATACAACTCAAAATGGTGGGGGCAGGTCATTGGACGGAGCATGTACTGCTCTTCTTCAATCTGAATTGGCGCATACATTGAATCTTTGTAGTACGGGTAATGACCAGATTTTTTGTAGAGATCAAGGTTAGCAATGTCTGGTGTCATAACATGTTTGTAGCCGCGTCTGATTTCTTCATCCACCACAAACCGTTCGAGTTCTCTGCGAATTGTAGTACCTTTCTCCGTCCATAGCGGCAAACCTTTGCCAACAATGTCAGAAAACACAAACAACCCCAACTCTTTCCCGAGCTTGCGATGATCTCTTAGTTTTGCTTGTTCTCTTCGCTCAAGGTCTTGGGTTAGTTCTTCTTTTGAAGGAAATGCAGTGCCATAAATACGAGTTAGCATTTTATTCTCTTCACTGCCTCTCCAGTAGGCACCAGCTAAAGATAACAACTTAAAGTAACGTAGCTCTTTGCTTGGATTTTCAACGTGTCCACCTCTGCACAAATCTGTGAAACCTCCTGAAGTAAAGAAAGTAATTTTTTTGTTTTCTCCAGCAAACTCGCGGATTAGTTCGGATTTGTACTCGTTGTTTTTGTAATAGTCCAAAGCTTCCTGGGTGCTCACTTCACGATGCTCAAATCGTTCCCACTTTTTTACCAGTTCCTTCATTCTCTGCTCAATTTTTTGCAGATCTCTCTCTGAGAGAGGCTGGGAAAAATCAAAGTCATAGTAAAATCCATCGTCAATTGCTGGACCAATGG
>CAZMZI010000105.1:0-2258 GCA_964570775.1 uncultured Pseudomonadales bacterium
GAATCTGCAAACAACAGATAATTGGCAACTTTTGCTAAACGCTGTGTGAAGAAATGTAGCACAACTACAAACTAGACCACACCAGGTAAGCCTGTAATAGCTGTAACAAGGTGTGCAATTGCACACGACGTGAGGTGGCACCGTGTTCACTTTGAAGACCCTCACTTGTCCATAGTTTGTGGATGAGTGAGGGTTTTTTTGTATATCAGTAAAGGAAAAAGCTATGAAATCTAGCATAGACAGAACATATATTTTGGATGCACTTGAAAAAGTAGGTCAAACGGTGGTTCTACATGGTTGGGTTGCAAATAAGCGTGACCATGGCAAAGTTACCTTTATTGATCTTCGTGACACAACTGGTGTTGTGCAGTGTGTTGGCTTCAAGATGATGGGTGAAGTAACCCCAGAGTCTGTTGTGGAGTTGATTGGTTTAGTGAAAGCTCGCCCAGAAAAGATGGTTAATAAAGAACAACCAACGGGAACAATTGAGATTGAAGTTCAGTCGTACGAAGTGCTCAACAAAGCCACAGAACTGCCGATTCCTGTAGCCGGTGAAGGTAGAGAACTGAGTGAAGAAGTCCGACTTAAGTATCGATACTTGGATTTGCGAAGAGAACGTATGCACAAGATTCTTAAGCTGCGTTCACAGTTTATTCAGGCACTTCGCACTGAGTTGTTTAACCAAAAATTTTTAGAAATTGAAACACCACTGCTTACTAAGTCCACAAAAGAAGGTGCACGAGATTTTGTGGTTCCTTCTAGATTCCAAGAAGGTAAGTTTTATGCTCTGCCTCAGTCTCCACAACAGTACAAGCAGTTACTCATGACCGCAGGTGTTGAGCGTTACTTTCAGGTTGCTAAATGCATTAGAGACGAAGATTTACGTGCTGATCGTGGTTTTGAGTTTACACAACTTGATGTTGAGATGAGTTTTGTAGATCAACAAGATGTTATGCGTATTGTTGAAGAAACAGTTAAGTCGGCAGTACTTGCTGTTGGTGGAGTCCTTAAAGATACCACTTTCCCAGTGTATACCTACGACGAAGCAATAAAACAATTTGGTGCAGATAAGTTTGACCTGAGATCACCTGAAGAAAAGGAACTTGGAGTTCTTTCATTTGCATGGGTTGTTAAGTTCCCATTCTTCAAAAAAGTAGACAAGGCCGATATTGCAGAAGTGCGCGATGGTAAGAGTGGTTGGACATTCACACATAATCCATTTAGTGCACCACTACCAGAATGTGTTGAGTCTCACCTAGCCAAAAAAGATATTGCTGACATTCTTACCTCACAGTATGACCTTGTTTGCAACGGCTATGAAGCAGGCGGAGGCAGTATTCGTGCACACAACCCAGCTGTGTTGCAAGCAACCTTCGAAATAATGGGATATGGTGAAAAAGAAATTCAGGAATCGGTGGGTCATATGCTTGAAGCATTCAAGGTTGGCACTCCTCCTCATGGTGGTATTGCACTGGGACTTGACCGCTTAGTAATGATTTTGGCTGGTGAGCAGTCTCTAAAGGAAGTAACAGCATTTCCCATGTCTTCCTCTGGCAGAACTTCGGTAATGGATGCTCCAAGTCCAATTTCTGAGGAGCAATTGCAGGAACTTCACCTCAAAGTAGTCAAAACAGCCAAGAAGTAATGGTTTAGCCAAACATTTATAGCTACAATACAAGGATGAACAAACAGTTCATAGTGGTTTTTGTGTGCATCATACTAGGAGTAGGGTATGTTTTTTTGCTGCAAAAAAGATTAATTCCACCTGAAGTGGTTAGATATCCTGTCGCACTGTTTCCGGTAGACACTATCCCGGTGTTAGTTGCAAGTCCATCTGCAAAGGTTACCGATTTAGCAGTTACTGCAAAGTCTGTTTATATTACAGACGTTCAGAGTGGCTCAGTGTTGTATAAAAAAAACGAACTGCTGCAACGATCACCTGCATCAACTACAAAGTTACTTACTGCCCTTGTAGTGTTATCTGAGTATCACTTAGATGACACCATCGTTGTGCCTAGTTTAGTGTTCGATGGGGCAAAAATTGGATTAAAGCAAGGCCAAGTTTTTACGGTAGAAGCATTGTTGCAAGCTATGTTGATTCAATCGGCAAATGATGCAGCACTAACGTTAGCACGATCCTACCCTCAAGGTGAAGCTGTGTTTATAGATCGAATGAACCAAATGGCCGAAAAAATTGGTATGACTAACTCACACTTTACAAACGCAGCAGGTTTTGATGATCCGGCACAGTACTCGAC
>CAZMZI010000106.1:0-2255 GCA_964570775.1 uncultured Pseudomonadales bacterium
CTCAAAAATCGGGTATAGCAATTTCGTCCGTTCACTGGTTATAAAAGGGCTTTCGATAATGACTTCCTGCCTGCAACCAAACAAATCTTTTGTAAATTGCCTATAAAACGTCTTTTCGTCATAAAGTGAGGAGTTATACATCGATTTCCTCCTCTTTGGCTTGATACGCCTCCATTAATCGACTAAAATGAGCCAGGAGGGAGTCGAAAAAGAGTTCAAAATAATTTGCGTCTCCCGCTCCAGATGGGATGCTTTTTTATCTAACGTAGACTGGATTGTGATACTATAAAATCAATCAAGCTATGAAAACAGCAATTGAACCAATTCCCGAATCCATCAAGAGAAATTACTGCAAGATCTTTGCTTTGTCGTTTTTGGTTCTATTAATTGTCGCTAGTGTCTTTATAGCAGATATATCTAGTAAACTTAGATCACAGAAAGTGGATAACGATAATCAGGCAATTGGAGTACTTACTCCGAGCAATCTGCCAACCCCTGAAACAGTAGAGAAAAATGTTGAATATCCCAGCCAAGCATTCATGCTTGCCAAGGGAACAGCTTCGTTAGCATCGAATGATCTATTTGAACAAAAATACTTTCTACTTTCATTAAAACCATACCTTCGCGGTTCTTCAATCGATCAGGAGAAAACATATAAAATTCCGCTTTCTGGTATGGATAGTGTGAGTGACCCAAAAATAGCACACGGTGAGAAATATGGATGTGTCACAATTGGTGCTTCAGGATATAGTGGCTACTATATTTTTACCTTGCCTGATGGAAATGAAGTCGAGAAAGGTGTGCAGTATTCTCAATGTATTGAATGGATTGATGGCCACCGGGTAGTTATTGCAGAGCATGTATATAATACATTTGATTATTCGTATTATATTCTTGATCTTAATACAGGGTCTAAAAAAGTTTTAAGTACCTTTTCACAGCAGTGAAAGAACGTTTTGGGTTTATATTCGCCCATTAGGTTGAAACGCTTCCATTAATCTACTAAAATGAGCCTTGATGGAGTCGAAAAAGAGTTCAAAATAATTTGCGTCTCTCGCTCCATGTGCATGGTTACATTCACTTGATTTAATTCTTTTCAATCTAAATCAACTTCTTGTACTTGAAGTGTTATTATTAACACATGTCAGCAGCGTTAGAGGCTTTACAAATAGACACTCAAAATCAAATGGTGGAGTCGAACGCTTTAAGCAAAAAATCTGAACCAGAGGTAGACACCGACTTACCAAAAAACCGGCTAAAACGAGCAATTAACCACTACCAATTCGAACAAACTGTGTTGCCTGTAACATTCGGGCTCACTTTTAAAGAACGATTTCTATTAATTAGAGCAAGTCTCTTTAAGGGATTCTCAAATATATCAGGAGAAGATTACAAAAAACTGCTTTCAGAAGGTAAAGTACTCAGTGACTCTAGGGCTCAAATTGAAGATGAGTTTATGCCAAGTAATGAGGCAGCAGAAGTTGCAATTGAAGGTTACATGGCAACTATCGATTCATGGTACCAAGATATTCAGGCATTACCAGAAGGAAGAGATAAAAAAGAAGCTGCTTTTAGAATGCTAGCAGCACTTTTTGTTATTGGGGTCCTTATTCACCCCACAAGAGATGGCAATGGCCAGACTTTTAAAGGAGTAACCCTAAGTTACCTACATGATCTTCTCCCAGAGATGAGGGATTATTTTATACCTATAAAGTACACGAGTGATACTCACAAGCCGACTCATGAGATGGCAATCTCTTTTATGGGTGGTGGTATGTTAGCAATGGAAAACGACTTAACTGCTGGCGCAGTACCAAAAATAGAACCAAGATCTGACAAAGATAGACGTATTATGCAAGGCATAGAGCAAGCCAATGAGATTCAAAGAACACCTTTTTTAGAATCTGAAACACTTCAAGAATACGATAAAAAAACTGAAGCAGCTTTGTCTAGTCACATTCTTGAGCTTGCTCGAGAACTTAACATGCCACACATTACAGAACGCGATATTATTAGATATGACACCTCTAGGCAGTTTGTTATTCTTAAAAAAAAGTTCCTATATACACACCACGGATTACTTCTTTCAAACATCGGTGTTTTGAATACCTCAAAAAACAAGGGTATCCTACTGAACAAGTAACTGTAACCGTATGGGGCCCTCCAGGTCAAAAAATTGATCGTGCATCTAATGCTGTCCGGCAACTAGCTGGAACAGAAGCGGGTCGAAAGGTACTTACAGAATACGTACTAAC
>CAZMZI010000107.1:0-2223 GCA_964570775.1 uncultured Pseudomonadales bacterium
ATCCACCAACAACTTCATCTACTAAAAACGAAACCACTAATCTATCAAATTCCATATTTTTTGTGTCCAACCTGCATTGTATAGCGATTTTGGGAAAAACAAAAGTCTACGCTTAGCTACTACTTAATACCAACAACAATTTTTTCTTCTTTATCAAGTTGATCATTTTCTTTATTTTCAAACTTTTCCTGATACAACCTAAATTGACGATAGATTATCTTCACTAGTAACAACACCACACTAAAACATAAGGTTGTTATCACAAACAGTTTTTTCCCTGAAGGTAAACCCATGAATATCAAAAATGAAACAATAGGCAACACTAACTGTAAACGAACAACTTCTGCTCTACTCACTTTGTACGGGGAGTAAAAAATTGCCAAAACTTCTACAATAAAAATAAGAATAGATTGGATGATATTTAACGTAAAACTTGGGTGGGTTAAATCATGTTTTCCAAGGAAAACCAAATTATATGGGGTT
The DNA here is from genome assembly GCA_964570775.1 of uncultured Pseudomonadales bacterium. GTDB lineage: Bacteria > Patescibacteriota > Microgenomatia > UBA1400 > PJMF01 > CG1-02-43-31. The sequence continues at coordinate 484 of CAZMZI010000107.1, forward strand.
TGAACGTCCGGCATAAAACCATATACCAAGTGTAAGTCTTCACCACTTAGTCCGGTATTGAACATTCTCCACAGCATCAATGCCAAACTCACCTGAATTGCTAAACTAATAAATTCCGAGACAAGCACTCTGTTATTTGTTTTCAACACCTTCTTTTTTTCTTGGGCAAGTGCAATTGGGTCTGAGGAAAAATGTTTTTCAACTTCTTCAATTTTTTTCATGATATCGCGCCTTTCAGATTCGGAGCGATCAGCGCTTAAAGAGAGTGGCAAAAGTAGAACCCTGACAAAAACGGTGAAGATAATGACTGCGATACCCATATCTGGGTTGCCGCCAGTTAGCTTATCCAATACCCAGTAGGTAAACACCAAAATATTTAAGAATGGCTGATAAATCAGGAGTGTAAAGTAGTGTGCTAGCATGGCGCAGGCTTATCCCTCTAGTGAGGCTTCTTCGTAGAGCATGTCCTCTACGGTGGTGATAGTATCTCGCAATGTTCTCACAAGTTCTTGTGACATTGCCATGAGTTCATCATCAAAAAGTACTCCCTCACCTAGTGTTGAGTCAGAGTCTTCTACGTAGGTATCAATTGCATCATGAATATAGTCACCATACTCTTCAACCCATTTTTCGCGCTGTGAGGGCGAAAGTGACTTAATTTCTTGTACTATCTTATAGATCTGCTTAATTTCTCTAACTTTGAGGTACAGCTTAAACTTTGAAGAAAGGGTGTGCTCGGGCACAAAACCAGCTACATCTGTCATAATGCGCCCATTATACTACGGGTATCTGGCACTTGTCTTGGTGACGTATAATAGTGCTTTTAGTATGCAAACTCTTTTGCTTGAAGACACCACCCAAACTGAAGCTATTGCCGTTGCTTGCAAAGTACTTGCCGCAGGCGGCTTGCTATTGTTTCCTACCGAAACAACCTATGGTGCTGGTGTTGATGCAACAAATCCAAAAGCTGTACAAAAGCTTCTCGGCTACAAAAGCAGACGAGAAGGAAAGCCACTTTCTATTGCAGTTCCAACACTTGAAGAAGCTGAAAAGTATGTCGAACTTAACCAGCAGGCAAAGACCCTTGCTACACAGTTCTTACCTGGTCCTGTCACCATTGTATGTAAGTCAAAAGGATCTGTTGCACCTGGAGTTGCTTCTGAGTTTGGCACACTGGGAATTCGTATTCCCGACTACCCTTTTATCCTTGAGCTACTCAAAGCATATGGTAAGCCAATTACAGCAACTTCAGCCAACGCATCAAATCAAAAACGCCCCTACACCATATCCGATGTCTTAAACAATCTTTCTGGTGCACAAAAAAAGTGCATTGATCTTATTTTAGATGCCGGTACCCTTCCTCCCAATCCTCCTTCAACCGTTATTGACACCACTCTTTCTACTCCCATTACCCTACGCCAGGGAGAAAAAAGAATTACTGATGGGAAAACACAACACGTCACAACAACTACTGCACAGGAAACTCAAGATCTTGCAGGAAAATTACTGTTGCAGCATTGGAATGCAAGCAAAAAATCTGGACTAATCATTGGACTTAATGGACCACTTGGTGCTGGAAAAACGGTGTTTACCAAAGGCCTGGCAACATTCTTAGGAATTAGTGAAACTATTACCTCACCAACATATAGTTATATTGAAGAGTACGACTATACTCGCTATGACATCTCAGGCAAGTTTTATCACTTAGATATTTGGAAAATCGAAAGTGAAGCTGAGCTT
>CAZMZI010000108.1:0-2033 GCA_964570775.1 uncultured Pseudomonadales bacterium
ATCCGTTCTTTGACTTTAAAGAAAGGACACTACAACTACGAAATGGAGAAACAGTAGAGTTTACCTATGTGGCAGATGTGCCTAGCGGTTCTACAGTACAAGCTCTTTTTGCTTTTGGTGACGGTGCTACCCAAGAATTAACTGGTGATAATGCAACAGCTAGTCATACCTATACCTGCACAACCGGTAGGTGCGAGTATCCAGCTTCACTCAAGTTGTTAGATAACTGGGGCATTGAATCTATTGTTTCAGATATCAGCAAAGTTACCATTATTGTAGAGTAATCTGCTCCCCGCTTGCTTTTTGACTCCATTTCTGCCTAGAATGAGGGTGTATATAGCAAGGAATAACGAGATGCACAAACTACTTCAAAAACGAAATCGCGGGTTTACTCTCCTCGAGTTATTGGTGGTGATCTCTATTATTGGTATTCTCATAGCTATTAGCGCCGCTGCGTTTACTACTGCTCAACAAAAGGCACGTAATGCTAAAAGACAAGGTGATGTGAATGCAATGGCTAAGTCTTTTGAGCAATACTATGCAACAAATGATAGTAGCTATGAAGATACTTGTGCAGCTATGGGTGCGGCATTACAAGGTGGTGTGTTACCAACAGATCCCAAAACAGGTGCTGCATATGCATGTGTCCCTAGTGCAGTAAACAACACCTACTGCGTTTGTGCAACGCTCGAGCCGGTTGGTACCACTGAAGGTAACAGCAGTGCTACAGCAGACGCTGCGTGTTCGGGATTAAGTGCTGGAAGTGGACAGTATTTCTGTATTAAGAACCAACAATAGGAGTACTCATGCAACGAAAACACATGCAAAAAGGGTTTAGTTTAATTGAGCTCCTTGTGGTAGCAACAGTGATTATTGTGATTACAACCATTGGTTTAGTCAGTTTTACTACAGCTGGTAAAGGTGCACGAGATGGTAAGCGCAAAGCCGATTTAGAGGCTGTACGACAAGCATTGGTGCTCTACAAAGCTGATGGTAACACTTATCCTTCTGGAACTAGTGGTAACAATGCTAACTACACAACCATGACTGCAACATTGGTGAGTGGTGGGTATTTAAGTAACCCAAAGCCAGATGATCCTAAAAATACAGCACCCTACCAATATACTTACTATGCCCCAGCTGCAGGCGATAGTTTTTGTTTATGTGCCTACGCTGAAGATGACGATATTGCGAACCAAGCTACAACAAGCTGTGGACCTAGCTTTTTAACGCCAATGCTGTATTGCGTTCAAAATCCATAACGTATGAGACTGCCCACACTCAACACACGAGGTTTTTCACTTTTAGAGATGATTATTACAGTTTCTATTGTGCTCATTGTGTTTGGAGGTGGGTTAGCTGCATTTATTCGGTTTAATGACCGTCAGAGGATACAGGCAACAGCAAGTGAAATACGACAGTTTATTAAAAGTGCACAAACACGGGCAAGAGTTCGTGATAACCCCAACCAAGCGGGATGTACCTTGCAAGGATATAGAGTAACTACAACAGGTGCGCTGGCTACCATGAGCTTGCTTTGTGGTTCAAGTAAATTCTCCACAAACGTAGGTGTTGAGCGTGCTCGTTACACGGTACCCAGTGGCATAACTGTTTCTAGTATGTCTATAAACTTTTATACCCTTGCGGGATCTGCCGAGGTACTTACACCAATTGATAATGAGATTCGAGTTAATGGTGGCAACGTGTTCTACATGTTTAGAGTTGAAGAATCTGGTGAAATTGAAGAAGGTTGTTTTGTATCAGGAGCAACAAGTGATGACTGTGTATAACACTACAAAAACATCTATGAAAAAGAAACTACCCTTACAAGTGGGCTCTACACTAGTTGAGTTACTTATTGCCATGATGATTGTGGGAACCATTGTTACTGCTGTTGCAGCAGGTGTTACTTCGTCGGTTAAAAATAATGCAGAGTCGAGATACCGTGAGGTTGCCACAAACTTAGGCCAACAAGTTGTAGAGATTTTGCGTAAGGAAAGATCACAGTTGGGATGGGCAAACTTCTATGGTGA
>CAZMZI010000109.1:0-2021 GCA_964570775.1 uncultured Pseudomonadales bacterium
AACCTGGGTTGCTTCCGGTCATGTAGATTCATTTAACGATCCACTTGTTGAAGACACTAAGACACAAAAGAGATACCGAGCAGACCATCTGATTAAAGCATGGCTTGAGTCACAACAAAAAGCCCAAAAGCCAGTACCAGAAGTGGTACTAGAAGACTTAACCATAGAGGATATGGGTGCATTTATTACCCAACACAACGTACTTAGTCCAGACGGCAATCCTGTTTCCAACCCAAAGGTATTTAACTTACTGTTTGAGACCGCAATTGGTACGGTTGCAGGTGAAAAAGCCAAAGTGTACTTGCGTGGTGAAACAGCACAAGGAATTTTTACTAACTTTAGCAATATTCTGGACTCCACCAGAGTGCAGCTGCCTTTTGGTGTAGGTCAAGTTGGTAAAAGCTTTAGAAACGAGATCACTACTGGACAGTTTGTGTTTAGAACACTGGAGTTTGAACAAGCTGAAATTGAGTACTTCTTTAACCCAGCACAATCAGCTTGGGAACCACTTTTTGAGGAGTGGCAAAAGAGCATGTGGCACTTTGTGAGCAAAACACTGGGACTATCTGAAGAACACCTTCGTTGGAGAAACCACACACCAAAAGAGCTGAGCTTCTACAGCAAAATGACACAAGACTTAGAGTACAACTTCCCATTCGGTTGGAGTGAGATGTGGGGTCTTGCGTATCGTACCGACTATGACCTGAAGCAACACATGGAACACTCTGGACAGGACCTACAGTACCGTGATCCACAAACGGGTGAAGTATTTATCCCTCATGTCATTGAACCTGCAGCAGGTATTGCCCGGTTCTTCTTAGCAGTGTTGTGTAGTGCCTATTGGGAAGATACAGAAAATAACCGCGTGGTTCTCAAACTACCTACCTCGTTAGCTCCTTATACCTCCGCTGTTTTTCCACTGCTTAAGAACAAGCCAGAGATTGTTGACAAGGCACAAGAGGTATACAAAAAATTACAAACAAAACTCCCAGTGGCTTGGGACTCTCGTGGAAATATAGGAAAAAGATATCTGTATCAAGACGAAATTGGTACCCCATTTTGCATTACTGTTGACTTTGAAACACTCGAAACAAACACCGTCACGGTGCGTGATAGAGATACCACAAAGCAAGAGCGTGTGTCACTAGATAAACTTGAAGCATATCTGGGTACTGTGGTACAGTAAAGTCTGTTTACAAAGTAACGAAAGACCTATGAAGAAAACCGTTCCAATCATTGGAGCTCTCGTTGTTCTTGCTCTCATTGGCTTTGGTGTGTACTCGTACACAAAAAAACCAGCTGCAGTTCAAGAAGAAACGCCACAAAAAAAGAAAGTTTCAGAGCCCGTAAACGTTATTCCGGTCTCCGAAAGACCATACATTACCATTACTCCACATGCTGATGGCAGAAACCTATCTATAGCCGTTGAAGTGCTTAATAAAGAGGCAACTGGTGTTGAGTATGAACTTGAGTACCAAGCAGGTACGCTTCTGCAAGGTGCCTTTGGTCAGTTTGATTTAGAATCAGTTCCAGCCAGTGAAAAAATACTGCTGGGAAGTTGTAGCGCTGGTGGAGCATGTACCTATCATAAAGAGGTTAAGGGTGGCTCGCTACTTACTCGCTATGAAGGACCTGAAAACTACGCAGTTCAGTCCGACTGGAAGTATTTCGAAAACAACGCTAAAGAAACCGGTTTTGCCTCGAGAGATTCACTTTTTCATATAGAATCCCCCGATTTAGCTAGTGTTGCGTATCTTGTAGTCTTTAACACGGCGGGTGCACCAAAAGAACTGCCAGGCACTCTTGTTTCTGAGCTCTATTCGTTAACTGCTTCCGAAACACTTTCAGGAGAAGCCACGCTTACCATTCGTGCCAAAGAAGAGGGCACCTTCACCATTGTGGGTTGGGATGGTTCCATCTGGAAAGAACTTGAAACTACATCTGAAGGTAAAACAGCTACTGCAACTGGAGATTTATTTGAATTATATGCTGTAATAACTAAGTAATTTTTACACAGATAC
>CAZMZI010000110.1:0-1989 GCA_964570775.1 uncultured Pseudomonadales bacterium
CGGATGAGCAATTCTTCCGTTAAAAATAAAAGTAGCTAATGCAATCTCTGCCACTTTGCCACTTGCTTCTCTCGTTTGGGTATCATATCTATATCCGAAATAAGATTTTTCATACTCAAAGGTAACCTTACCATTCCAAGATACATACGCTGAGCTATCTACTCTCTTTTCCGCACAAAGCTGAGGAGAAACCTCATGCAGCCAAGGGATCTCTATGGGTGCGCACAGCTCTGCAAAGTATATATCGTTACTACTTCCCCGTTGCTTTAGTTCCGACTTTCTAATCCCACCAAACAGGAAAGTACGCTTATCTCCCATAGCTGAGTTTGATGAAACTTTAATGCTACTTGCTCTAGGACCTGCACCATCAAAAGATATGTTCTCCACTAAACCTGCAAGCATTGCTTTGGTAAGAGAATCTGGAGAAAAAACCCTGTCCTGACTAGGTGGTGATTGCACATCAAGTGAAGTACCCTTTGTCTCATCTAACAAAAATCCTACTCTTTGATCCACACCCTTCATTTTTAAATAGTTCAAACTGTTTGCCTGACACCACAAACGCATTTCAAAATCATTTAGTTGCCTTTTAGCTTTTCTATACTCTCTATAGGCATTAACACACGCCACAAAGTCAGAGTTTGTAGCTGCACCTGCTCCGTCCAAAGAGAACTGCTTCCACTGCCCGGCAGCAAGTTGTTTTCGGTAGTCATACTCATTATCATCTCGGCTGCTTAGTTCTTCACAAAAAACATCTTTAAAAAAGGTAAACGGTCTACTAGTGTCCCTGGTAGCTGTCTTTATTTTAAAATACCCCTTCTCATAACGCATATGGAATGACTCAATAAAATCATCATCCACATTTTCTGTTTGGAACTGCAATGCATTTTTTAAATCAAAGGATTTGAGTGTCTGGTAATCAAGGGGGAAAGGTAAAGAACTCAAAACATCAGGATCAAACCTCATAGCTAGTGGTGCGCCATCGTGTTTGGTTATCTCAGTGTTAAGTAGCTTTTTCACTTCATTTAACTTTTTTTGCAGTTGTTCCTGAGACACTGGATACTCCCATTGGAGTCTAAACAATTGCGTGGAGACTTTTTCGCGAAGATACTCACTTAATAGCTCATCTAACGTGTATTTTTGTAGGTGTTCTGCATTAAGAATGAGCTTATTAGCTTGATCCGAGTCGAAGTATCTGGGAAATACCATGTTTTCTAACTGTGCATGAGTGAATTGTAATCTAACTTTCCCCCACTCTTTTTTCTGAGCATCATTAAATTTTTGTACAAACTGCTCTTTACTATCTGCATTGCCTGATACAGCGTATCTGAGTTCGTATGCCCATTTTTTTGGTGATGTGTAACTTTAGTGCGGTTGCTACCTGCTCTTCCGACTGCACTATCTCTTTATTACTTCTTGCAGGTAGGAAAAAGGTACCTTCTTCAGCCACCGTAGCAAGAGCAATCATGGTCTCTGGTTGTACACCTTGTTCCTTTGCTTCGAACAGTGACCGAGCGTGTTCTGGTGATAGAGAAAAACGCAGTAACTCTCTACCAAACGGTGTTATTTTTCCTTCTTCATCAAGCGCGTCTATGCTCTGTAAGCGATACACAGATCGAGCAATTTTTGCATCATCTGGTCTATCAAGTAGTTTTGCGGTACGAATATCCATCCCCACAGCTGCTAGCTTTAATGTAACCGAGATAATACCTTCCTGTAGTATCGCTGGTACTGGCCAGTACTCATGTGAAGTCCTAGACATCCGAGAGTCTTCACCATGAAAAAGTATCGGTATGTAAAACCCAGGACACTCCCTCCCTGTTCTACCTTTTGCTTGATCTGCTTGTGCGCCTGATTGGGATATCTTTTGTAAAACTGAAACACCAAACTCGTTTTCAACATTTCTCTTCACTTGAAATGAGTCAATAACTCCAACTGTCTGTGGAGGCGTAACAGAAGATTTGAGAATTTCTGTGGTAAAAACTACCCGTA
>CAZMZI010000111.1:0-1986 GCA_964570775.1 uncultured Pseudomonadales bacterium
ATGTTCACAAAGGCTAGTATGCAGGGTTTGGGTTAAAAATTAAAGAAGGAGTTAGTTTTTGACTTAATCTAAGGGCTTTCGTGTATCAAAAACGGGTTGCAACTCTATTGTTTGAGAATTAGCCGCACTATATAAAAAGAGTGTTTTACCTGCATAATTCATTTCTTTGGCCTCACCTACAATTGAGAGTATATAGGGGCTAAGTACCGTTTGGGCAGGTGCAAGTGTAAGTAATTGTGACTCCCGAACCATGGTTGTTTGACAAAGCCAACCAAGACTTTGTCCCACCCAGTTTCTTGAATGTGGGTGGATGACAACATAGTTTGGACAGTGTCTCCGTAGACTTGATGTATAAGCTACTTCCTTAAATGGAGATCCAAAACTTGTGTTAGAAAGGTAGAATTTTTGTAATTTTGTGACGAAAGAAATGAGAAGAAGAAGTAGTGTTGCAGTTATAACTACTTTTTTTGTTTTTTCAAAAAATTGCAGTTTCTTTGTATGAGTTAATAAACTACCAACAAAAAAACTACTTAAAATAAGAAATGGGTATGAAGATGAAATATATCTTCCCGGTATGTACTCATAGACAGGGTACTTACTTGTTGAGACCAGCAGAGCAATTATGTAACTCACACTGGTGATGATAAGTAAAGCAAGAAATGGAAAGTATCTTTTGCGCCATGAAACGGTTAGTCCCATTACAAAAGCAATAAGTAACCAAATTCCAATTTGAGTGGTACTTGTTATTAGCAGTTCTAAGCTTTGTGGAATGACTGTTGCCAAAACATTGCTGGTATCACGTAGTGGCATAAAGCTGCCAGTTTGTATTTTATTTCTAAGAAGATAAAAGCACATTGGTACAAAGCTTAGTATTGCACTTTGAATGATGAGTAGCAGGTTGGCAGTCTTCTTTGTTTTGACTATATATAGTACAAAAAAAAACCAAAATGATAGTGAAACAATACCACCAAGATAGCGCGTAAGTGGCAACAGTGCTGTGACGATTGTTAGTAGCACAAGGTATTTGATTTTTTCTGTTTCTATGTATGCAAAACTAAGATAGGTAGCAACGAGCCAGAGTGTTAGAAACAGTGGCTCAGATAGTGCCGTTTGCCAAAGCAAGTACTGCTGCCCAGAAAAAAGAAGCAGTATCGGAAGTAAAATGGATGATGGTTTTTGAAGTTTAACACTTTTGCTAATTTGGTAACATGCAAAAATTGCAATAGCTGACAAAGCGACTAAATACACTTTTATGCCAGTTAGAACACCAAATACGTTAAATAGTATGTTAAAAACAATTGCAGTTAGCGGTGGCCAAATGGGATGATGCCATAAAAAGGTGGTGAGTGGACTGCCTTGCAGCGCGTGCTCAATGTAGTTATTGGTGTCACCTAAAAAGTAAAAACCTTGTGTTATAGCAATGATTTGGAATACTACTGCAAGAACAAGAAATACTTTTAGTAACGTATTGATGTGAGTGCTATTCATTAGTAGCTTGTTTTTTCCTAAAAACAGCATAATAAATGCTGCCATCTTTGAACTTGTATTGCATTAACTCAAAGTTATTTTTCGTAATAAACAGTACGTCGTCTTCATTTAATCCTTGAATCAGTAATATACCTTGGTCAACTAGTACTCTATTTGCCTCGTCAATATAGTTATCTAGAATTTCAGGGGGAAGTGAGTCACTTATAAGCATACCAACTGATTTTTCTTTCAGTGGTAGTTTCTTTGCATCAGCTTGGAAGTCAACTTTCCCATAGTAGTGTGAGAGTTCTCCATCTTGTGAGTATGTTGGACTACCAGGTGTTATGTTTGAGGTGAATGTAGCGTTTGTAACGTCTTCCCAACTAACTAAAGGAAAACCAGATTCAGTGGGCCCACCAACTTCAATAATTGGGTATGCAGAAAGCTTTGCGATCTCGGTATTGAGGTTGAAATCTTTATGACGTTTCCATTCTGGTGGGAGTTTTTCGTTCATATCAC
>CAZMZI010000112.1:0-1975 GCA_964570775.1 uncultured Pseudomonadales bacterium
CATCTTCAGAATTACCATCAACATGAATTACCTCAAAGTGTGTGTATGTTTGAGCGGCTAGATCTTCAAGCAATTTGGGGAGGTATTTTTCCTCGTTTAATGAAGGAATAACAATTGAAAAAAAAGGCATGTCTCTCACCCACATAGTATACAGCACTGCTACAATAACGCTATGTATATGGTTGTTGGTTTAGGTAATCCTGGTTTTGAGTACGAGCGAACTCGGCACAATGCTGGTTTTTTGTTTTTGGACGCAATCACTTCCCACCTTGCCGCACCATCTTTTGCATTGCAAAAAAACGTTGAGGCAGAACTCAGCAAATCAGATCTCTATCTCTTTGTTAAACCAATGACCTTTATGAACGATTCAGGCAAGGCGGCTAGAGCAGTCATTGAGTTTTACAAAGAAAGTTTTAAGGCTGATTTCCCTGCAAACACAATAGCAGTGTATGATGATTTAGACCTAGAGTTTGGAACCTATCAAATTAAAAAGGCAACTGCACCTAAAGTCCATAATGGGGTTTTGTCTTTAAATGCGCACTTAAAGACAAATGATTTTTGGCACGTACGTATTGGAATAGACAACAGAGCTGGAGACAGGACAATGCCGGGAAGTAATTACGTTTTGCAAAAATTTACTCTAGATGAACAACAACAGTTGCGAGTGCTTTTTGAAACAAAACTACTCCCAGACTTTCTAACTCGATTCCCCAAGTAGTTTTTGCTACCATATACCTATGCCCAGAATAAGCGAATATCACCTTCATTTACCCCATGTGGTTATTGAGTCTAATGGTAAGCATAATCTTTCTTCGCTTTTTGCACTACGTGTTATTCGTGACTTAGTAAATAAATTATCGTTGTTTTTCTTACCCATTTACTTGTATCAGTTTGGTATTAGAAGTGGGTTATTTGTTTCATTGCCTCTTAGTGATTTACAGCGCGGTATGGTTTCCATAGCAGCGTATTACTTATTGGCACGACTCATTGTCTTTGTGACTGCGGTACCACTAGGAAATTGGTTGCAACGAGTTGGACACCAAAAGATGATGCAGTATTCGTACTTGCTGCACTTGATTGGCTTTGTCTGTTTATACTTATCATTTGGTGTGCCACTACTTATTATTCCTGCAGCCATTCTAGATGGTATTCAGGCTAACATGTTTTGGACAAGTTATCACACAGTTTTGTCTCAGAGTTCACTTAAACAGCATATGGGTAGAAACTTAGGTGCACTCCAAGTTATTTTGCAGTTAGTTGGCGTAGTTAGTCCTGCGCTGAGTGGTTTGATAGCTGTTACTTCAGGATTATCATCGCTTTTTCTGATTGCAATGGCAGGCACAATCCTCGGTTTTATTTTTTCACTACCAATGGGGGTTCGATACACTTTCGATAAAGTGAGTTATAAAGAATTTTGGTCTTGGCTGCAGGAGTCAGGGTTTAGAAAGCTCACAGTTTCAATAGCGGGGAGATATATTAATGATGCAGCAATTTATTTATGGCCATTGTATGTGTATATTGTGTTGGGTTCGGTTGACAAAGTAGGCTACTTGTATACGACGTCACTTTTTTTGGCCATGCAGTTTAGCTTCTTTTTAGGTACCTATATTGATAAAGCGGCTACTAAAAGGCCATATCTTTTTTCAGGAGGTGTGTTATCTCTAATATGGTTGGTACGCACACAGTTGCTGGGTGTGTTAGGAATTGCTTTAGTAGACTTTTTTGACCGTCTTACCTCTAATTTTCACTGGTTATTTTTCGACATGATCCTAATGAGAAGAAGTAAGGGCAGAAATGCGCTTTCTTACTTTGTGTACCGGGAAATGGTGATGAGCATTACAGCGTTTTTCTTTTGGGCTGCATTTGGGTTAGTCTTTATCATTGATTTAGGTTGGAATTCATTATTTCTTTTTGCTGCGGTGAGCGTTATGTTGACATTGCTTATTAATGATAGAGAACCACAAGATGGCAGATG
>CAZMZI010000113.1:0-1880 GCA_964570775.1 uncultured Pseudomonadales bacterium
GCAAGTAAATTCCAAGTGGTACCAACACGCCCATAAACAGTACTGACCGAGTAATGAGCACATTTTTTTCAACACCTTGTTCTTGGTATCGCTCAAAAAAATATTTTTCATCTGCAAAAAGTAGACCTTGCCCAAGTAAACCACCAAAGGTAAAAAACAAAGTATCAAGCAATGAGTTATCAACAAACTGTGCGGGGTACAGATAGTAGAAAAAACCAAACAAAATGGGAGAAAGAAACTTTACTGCGTTCTCTTGGTAATTTTTCATGTAGCTTTTTCTAGTTTATATCTAAGCAACAACTCTACTGCGCTGTTCACCTGTTCTCTAAACTCATATGAACCTTCATATGTCATTACTAGCTGATCTTGTATTTGTCGTAAATCAGCTTCACTTACACCTGGTTCAAATAAGAGTACAGTCACCCCAGCTTCTAATGCTTTTTGTGCCGTCAATGCTAGCGGCTGTGTAGTTTCGTTTACACCAGTTGCTTTCATGTTTAAGGCATCAGAAATAAGTAATGTTCCGGGAAACAGTTCATGAATTTGACCAACACAACTGGCACTTAAAGAACATGGGAGAGTTTCATCTTGGTTAACTACACCCACATGTGACACCATAACTGCAGTGGTAGGATACGCGGTAAGCATCAGCTTGTAGAGCTCTACGTCATCCTCTGTAACGGTAACTGTATCAAAGGCCTTGTGTAAGTCCTTTTTTGTTTGACCAATGCCAGGGAAATGCTTGATAGCTGCATTGACTCCGAAAGCATTAAACGTTGCCACAAACTCACCCGCTGCTACTGCAATAGTTTCCGGATCATCAGAACATACCCTTGTTTTAAGAACCGGGTGATTTGCCGATATATCAAGCATTGGCGCCAATACCAAATCAACACCAACCTTTTGCAACTCATCAGCAGACCTTTGCCATAACTCACCTCGCTCTTCCGAAGTTAAAGTACACGCTTCTTTCCAGCTAGGTAATTTGGTAAAACCATCGCCACTAAGCCGCTGAACAGTCCCCCCCTCATGGTCAACTAATATGAGTGGAGGCAGTTCTTCATCACTCGCTTTTAGGGCAGTAATAGCGGCAAGAGTATCTTCATACCCAGCATTAATACCAAAGAGTATGACAGAGCCCCAGGCGGCTTCTTTTTCTGGTACTACACCACCACCGGCTATAAAGTCGATAAGCGATGCAGAGGCATCACTAGGAACAAACGCACTTGCTGTTGCTACTGCAGAATCACTTGCCACAAAAGCGTCAAGATTAACTGGTGCTGCTATTAGCTGTGCAATTTTCTCTTCTGCAGTCATTGTTTCAACCATATTGCGATAATCAAGTTCAACCACAGCTGGTGTCGGACTTGGGGTAACTTGAACTACCAAATCTTCTGGCAGTTGAGCAAATGGTTTAAAAAAGTAGTTATACCCTGTTAAAAATACCAGAATGACTAATACAAACATCAAGACATACGTTGCTACAGGAGAACTTTTTTGTGAAGAATCTTGATTCATAGAAAATTCGAGCTCAGTTTCCATCATATTTTTTTTGCTTTTTTGAGTTCACCAACCTTCCACATAAACAATCTTGCCTTGCTTTTTGCCGAAGCAGCATCGGAAACAAAGGAAAGCGCTCGCTCTAGTATACCTCGATCAACAGTCTTTGCGAGCTTGATATAAAGTGATTTATGGGCTAAATCATTTAGTTTAACTGCTAGTTGATATCCAAAATCCTGAAACTCTTTGCTGATATACTTATTTTCAACTACTTGGTACTCCGAAAACAAATCGGCAATACCAGAAAACCCTGCTTTTTTTTTATCATCTGCCATCTTGTGGTTCTCTATCATTAATAAGCAATGTCAACATAACGCTCA
>CAZMZI010000114.1:0-1812 GCA_964570775.1 uncultured Pseudomonadales bacterium
TTGTATACTACATTGTACATATGACTGATACATCAGAACTTTCAAAAAGACAACAAGATTTTTGGGGAGGTTTATCATCTGTTGGTGAGCAAGAGGCAGAATTGTTAAAGCAAAGGCTAGCCGAAAGGGGTTTTATTCCCGAAAGAGGTCAAGCAATTCCATTAAGTGAAGTGAAACAGATTTTGGCAAAACTCGGAATTAGAGGAGAATTTGCTCAAGGAATGGTAGCTGCTTCCCTACTTAATTTCGCCTCGGGTGGCAACTATATTGCATTTAGTTTTGAGGATGGCCAGCCAGTGTACAAAGCTGTTAAAGAGTAACAACCGCTCACCTATTCAAGTGGTGCTACTTGCAGTAAAATGCACCAAGAGTGCGGGCGTCGTATAACGGCTAATATGCAACCTTCCCAAGGTTGAGACGAGGGTTCGACTCCCTTCGCCCGCTCTACATGAAACAACTCCCCCTTCAACAAATCCCTGGTGTTGGACCAAGCATTGCAAAAGATTTGCAAAGCATTGGCATTTTTTCTGTAAACCAATTAAAAAATAGAGATCCCGAAGAACTGTATGAAAGACTCATGCTTCATGTGGGAAGTCACGTAGATAGGTGCATGCTCTATGTTTTTAGGTGTGCTGTATACTACGCCTCAACAAAAAAGCATGATCCAGAGAAACTAACGTGGTGGAACTGGAAAGATGTGAGTCTAAACACTAATGCGAAAAGAACAAACACATAAATCTGATTGGTCTTTACAGTCTCTTTCTCAAATTGCTCTGACAGGTTTAGAATTGTTTTTGCTATCGCAGATGGCACGGTTTGCTAGTGCACCAGGAGTACAGGCACAAGAAGCTGCTCCACAAACAGAGAGTCTTACAGAAAAAGTATATTTTCCCTTAATTTCAAAACCCAGAACTGGTCCCTATAGTGGGGTAAATTTTTGGACCTATGATGAAAACGCAGGTGAAGTTATGGATCACTATGGAGTGATTAACAGTTTACGAGGTGACCAAATTATTAGACCAGACGGCACCTATATGTGGGGTGGGGATGTTGCGGTAGTTTTGGGGAGAATTCAGTCCGTGATTGATGGTGGTAATAAACCAGTTGTTATTTTTCATGGATTTCCTGAACATCTGCGACCTGAAGGAAGTTTGAAATGTGAACCTGTAAAAGAAGAACATTTTCCTATCATGGTGCAGTTTTACAAAGACGCTATAGTTCAAGCCGGTCTCGACCAAGTAGATGGTGCAATGGTAATTATTGGGAATGAATTAGAGGTAAATGCTCTGGGTGTACCGGATGACGAAATAATGGGATGTTTTGGTGCAGATGGTGGTGCATTATATGGTAGATTCTTGGCTCAAGTGTATCCAGCATTAAAAGAAGCATATCCTAACTTACTTATAGCTTTTAATGGTTTAGGAGGATTTTCTACATCTTTAGGATTTTTAGAAGATGCACTTGAAGCAGCAGCGGAGATACATGAAGGTCCTCTTTTTGATGTTCTGCCTTTTCATTATTATCCTCGATATTACATGGGTGGTACGATATTAGATGCGTGGCCAAATGGTTTAGAAGGTCTAATTGCAGACACAAATACTGTTTTGGATGCATATAACCAAGACCCACTTTTGTTTCTTTCAGAGACCTATTTGGGCCACAATAATTTAGACAACTGTTATGATCCAGAAGTACTTCAAGCTCAAGAGGACTATGTGACCTATGTTATGGGTGTTCCAGGATTACATGCTATTACTTTTGGGGCTAGTCACCAATAATCGGCTATAATTGGTCGAAATGGTGAAGAAAATA
>CAZMZI010000115.1:0-1774 GCA_964570775.1 uncultured Pseudomonadales bacterium
CCAAGAACTAAACCAACTTGACCTTACCCAAAAGAGAAAATGGCTCAGTTTTGTGGTAACTTCTAACTGTGGTAGCTCGAGTTGAGACAAATTTTCAGTTGGTGACTTGCCATATACAATCACAAGCCAGGTAACTAAATAAGAGTATTGAAATGAAATTCTTGAAAAAACCACTGGTTGAAAAAAAAGGTAGAAAAAAACAAGTAGGTATAACACAACCAAGGGTGAAAGTTGTCGTCCCAAAATGAGTTGAACAACAACTGGCATCACTCTCATAGAAACTGCTCTAATAATTGGCAGCTGCATCCCAACTAGTAAAAAATAACCCACCAGTACTAGCAACGAAAGTGTGCTTTGTACTCTCTTTGAGCCACAGCATTTGGCTACTAGAAAGGTACTAACATACCACAAACTGGTAACGTGCATACCACTTACTGAAAAAATATCTAAGATCCCAATAACTTTTGCTGATTTGTAGAGTAGTTGGTTGTTATCCATGTCAGTGCCTAAAAACATACTTGCTGCTAAACCGCCAGATTCGTACTCGAGAAAACTAAAAAGCTGTTCCTCTGACCAGGTATTTGCATGAGCAAAAAAACTAAGTAAAAAGTCATTCCGAACCATAATCGAACCAATTCAATATAAATTACGATAAAATGTTCATATATCAATATAATTTAGTATTAAAAATGCCCTATCACTCTATACTATTACTCTGCTAATTATTGAGTGAATTAACTCTTAAAGTTGTTGCCTCCAGGCCTTTTTGCGTTAACTAATCTGGTGGTGTATGAGTGGGAAAACAATCCTTTTTCATCTAAATTATGCAGCTTAGTTGCTTAATTATGCACCGCTCCACACATATAGGACTTTTATAGCATCCGTAACTTATACAAATTAATAATAACTCATTTTTTACCCTCGTTTATTAATTATTAAAAAAAAGTCTTTCTATATCATTTAGCATCTCTTAATTAATATAATTAAGTCATTATTTTGATAGTATTTGTATCAAAAATAAATTCATGTCAGTGTTCAATTTTTGTCAATTACACATTTACAGATTTTTTAATAGGATAGCTTGTATCACTTTTTTATTTAATCCTATAGTGGGGTCTCATATATCTATAAAATAAGCTGGCTTTTTATCTCTTCGAATAGAACATCTGAAATGACTGCCTTGTCTACAAGTTCTGAAATTGTGGTATATGGCCGACCTTCAACAATTGCTTGTGCGCGCTTTTCACCTATGCTTGGAAGTGATTCCAGTTGTTGTACCGTCGCAGTGTTAATTGAAACAGTAGTGTTAGCACTACTTGTTTCTACTCTTAAGTTGCCACTTTTGTGATGTGAAACTGCAGCACAAAACTGTTCAATATCCCTCTCTTTAACAGACGGGATGAATATACTTTCACCATCTGCCACTTTTTGAGCTAAGTTGGTGGTTTTCTGCATAAGTAATATGTCAGCCTCTGACGATAACCCACCTGCTTTCTCTAGTGCTTCACCAACTCGTATATCTGAACTGAAGTGGTATATACCAGGGTTGTTAACTGCACCTACTACAGACAGCACTCGGTTAACTTCATGAGTAACCTCATCCGAACAGGTTACAACCTGAGTTACACCAGTGTCTGTATTTTGTGCAGCATACACTGCCCAAACACCGTATCCTGAGACGCAACAGCCTCCTAACAATAGAAGTAAAGGAAAAAATCTTTGGTTTTTAATTGAGGTGCGAATAGAATCTAGTGCAGTTTCAAGAAACATACTT
>CAZMZI010000116.1:0-1759 GCA_964570775.1 uncultured Pseudomonadales bacterium
AGAGGTGCTGGTGCAGAGGAAAATAGGCTTTAAACAAATAGGAGCTCACTTTTTAGTGAGCTTTTTTATTTATGATTTAGGTATTAATCATCAATACATGCTAAGTAATTAATAGACCTATATGTCAAAAAATAGACTAAAAGAACAAACACCAGCTACATACAGCAAAGAGGCCCACCAGCTTTTTAATATAGGACAACAAACAGTTCTAGCTCTCAATCCTCATATTTTGGAGAAAACATATACTAGCAAAATATTACAAGCAACTCCTAGCTACACAACCCATAATGAACGTGTCACCGTAGAATTGTCACCATCTGCACCATTTGAAGGTAAACTTCCTCAAAGACTCTTCTCCCCTATTCTGCCTAGAACAGTCTTCCAAAGTGAGTCACCAACCCTAGATTCGGAAGTAACACATTCAGATCAAATGCATGTAGATGCACTGCATCTCTCACTTTTAGGTATTTTAAGTGGTGAATTGGCTGTAGACCAAACAATATCAGATAATCTTCTAAGAAGGGCCTCAGCACTTTTGTTCGGGGAAGCAAGTATTGCGCATTTTGCTGTCGATAGTAATATCAACTATGCCTATTCTGCACTATTTAATGAAGGTCAAAAATATGTTGACGCAGGCAAACTTGATCACTACGTTTTAAGTGCAAGAAGCTTCTACCTGATACTAGCCGAACGAGGAGTACCTACTGTTGACGTTCATGATTTGGTACACCATGCACTGCAATTTAGAACATGGCCAGAATTTTTTCTAGGACTGTATAACATAGCGTACCTTGTAAATACTGATCTAACTAATTTTGATGTTCAAAACCGAACAGAACTGTCAATGTTAAAAAACATGATTAGTTTTATTTCGTTCGCCACTGCTGAATATTCTGTAGTCGGTGAGAACCCTAGAGATAGCTATAGTTTCGGTTGTCTTTTATATCAGTACCCTAGAAAAAGTCCAATGAAGAAAGTTAATCTGCTTTCAGAAAATGTTACCCCAAGAGAGTTAACAGACTGGAACTCACTTCGAGCTCTAATGTCTCTGAAGAGAAGGGATATAGAAAATGACTATCATTTCAGAGGAACTAAACAAAAAAATTGGTTTGAAAATCTCGGTTATTCTTTACCGCAAGAGTACTGGCCAACTGTAGATAAAAATGGCAAAACAACCGCAGAACCAGTTTCACAGCTGGAAAGATCACACCAAATCAACTTTGATGATCTAAGCTTTCCACATAACCCCAAACAGCTCTTTGCCAACTCATGCGATCTT
The DNA here is from genome assembly GCA_964570775.1 of uncultured Pseudomonadales bacterium. Taxonomy (GTDB): domain Bacteria; phylum Patescibacteriota; class Microgenomatia; order UBA1400; family PJMF01; genus CG1-02-43-31. Next base: position 1,280 of record CAZMZI010000116.1, read on the forward strand.
CTAGAAAAGCAAGTTGGTGTAACGACAAACTTAAAACCAGAAACTAAACAACAAATTGAAGAATGGCTGCACATAATGCAAACTATCAGAAAACCATAATCATGTTTTTTGAAAAACGTATTAATCGCCACGAACCACTTGCTGAACAAGTTTCTTTGCCCCCAAAAAAAGAAGTGATCATTCATCCTGGTAAAAGCATGTTGCTCTTGTTGGGACCATCTGCTGCAGGAAAAACGACAATTATTACAGAGTTGCTGAAACAGTCAAGTGACTTTCTAGCACCACTGCAAGTTACCACAAGAGAAATCAGAGATGACGACACGTCAAAAGTATCTATTTCGCAAGAAGAATTTCTAAAGCTAGCCCAATCAAATCAGTTTTTACACCATGGGAGTAGTTACGGAAAACATTACGGTACTTCTTTGCATTCAGTCAACGAACTTATGTCATCAAAGAAAATCCCAATATTAGATTTTCCAC
>CAZMZI010000117.1:0-1735 GCA_964570775.1 uncultured Pseudomonadales bacterium
TTGCTTTGGCGCTACTCTATGCAGGTCTAGCTCGAACTAGTGCACTTGAAGCAAGTCTGCTAACTACCACTTCCCCACTATTTGTAGTACTTGCTGGCACCTGGTTTTTACGTGAACGTGAAGAAAGACATGAACTAATGGGTCTGGGGCTAGCACTTATTGGCACTGTTCTGCTTGTATCATTGCCATTACTTTTGGGGATGGACTCATTAAAATCACTCTCACTCGAGGGAAACATACTGATCATGGGCCAAAATATAGTAACTGCTCTCTACTTTGTGCTGGCCAAAAAACACTATGCCAAGTTACCCAAACTACTTGTGGCAGCTCTCAGTTTTATTGTTGGGGCCGTGAGTTTTATTCTATTCAGTTTTTGGGAAGTTGGTTTTTCAACCTCAGCATTTTTAGGCGCAGTTACTGTAGAGCTCCAAGCACCAAGTGTGTTGCTTGCCGCTGGCTATATGGCCATTTTTGGTTCAATTATTGGACTGACTGCTTACATCAAGGGACAAGATGGTATAGAAGCATCCGAGGCCAGTTTATTTAGTTACCTGCAGCCAATTGTATATATCCCACTAGCAGTAGTTATTCTTGGTGACAAACTCCATATGGTCCAGGTGGCTGCCCTTGTGCTTATTCTTATTGGTGTTTTTGTGGCGGAAAAGAGGAAGAAAAGAAAACATTACAACTGATGTATCTCCGTGTCTTGTGCAACTGCAATTGCTAAATCTTTTAGGTACTCTCTGTGTTCCATCGAGCTTGTTCCAATCTCTTGCTTGATAGAGCTTAAACCACCATACGACTTAATATAATGAAGAACACCTTTGACATCAAAATTACTTAAACCTTTTTGTCTACACTCTGTAATTAATAATTTTACTTCGTCTGGCAATGTTTGATCTATTTCTATTTCTTCATAGAGTATTTCATCGATTTGTTCTGCAAGTTTGTTTAATTTATCCACATTATTCGCAAGATTAGCAACACTACGGAAAATTGTCAGTAAGCCTGAATCAAACTCCAAGTTATTTTTAATAAACTCTCTGGCATTTTTTGTAATCTGAGGATCTGAAGTTTGTTGAATATCAGGTTTTTTCCACCAATACCCATAATGCGTCATCATTTGAATACCAGTTGTTCCTTGCGCACCATGACTCTGCATAAAATCAGTAGCATATGACAAACTAGTACCCCCCTTCACATACTCGTCTATTATCAGAATTTTCTTCCCTATTATTTCTCTTAACCTTTTCGACAAGCCAGCAGCAAATGTGTCAGCAATTTTTCCACCTGTCCCTGTAATATATTCAGGAATTTCATCAGTCATGCCAATATTGATATATCTCACTTTTGGCATTTCAAAGTCTAAAGGCAATTTTTTTTCTTGCATTAATGCTTTACAAAAAGTTAGAAAAAAGAAGAGAGGTAATCTCGCAGACTTATCTAAGGCTACAATGTAGTCAAAATCCTCACCGGCCATTTTACTATCCAATAGAAACTCTAATAACCTTGTACTGCCATCTATAAAAAGCTTCATCTCTTCATCAACTGGGACAGGTTCACTATCATCTACATTTCTTATTTCCCAATTAGCTTTCTGAGGGTATTTTTCCGAATACTGCTTGTCCAATGTTGATATAGGAATACCAACCTTAACTCGGTGTTTTACTGCAGGACTTTGCTCTTCCTTACCGTTTCCGTTTGTTAAAGTAGTTTTATATAATGGATATTCAAC
>CAZMZI010000118.1:0-1732 GCA_964570775.1 uncultured Pseudomonadales bacterium
GTAATAGCAGTACCAACACCTGTGATGTTGTTGGAGTTCATGGCAAGGGCGGTAGCTGAGAAGTTGTATTCATCAGCTCCTGCAATTTGAACATTGAGAGTTTTTCCAGTAACAGTATTTATGTTCATGTCACCAGTGTTGTCTCTGAAGATAGAGTTTACTGTTCCTGCTGGGGCTGAAGCATCATCTGAAGTAAAGGTTAGAGAATCATTAGTTGTATCATCTACTTCTCCAGAGAAAGATCCCCCACCACAACCAGTACAAGTCCCAGTGACTGTGAGGTTGCCGTCGAAGCGAACATTTCCATCGTCTACCCACAACGCATAAGCATTGGTAATGGTTTGGTTTGTGCCAGCCGCAGGAGCATTTGCAATGTATACAGTAGAAGCATTTGTTGTAGTAACCGTAGCGTTTGTTGCCGCTAAAGTTGGTTGTGCAAAACTATTAAACACTGCATTAGTTGCAGTTCCAGAAACTGCAGTTGATGAATCGGTATAAGTTGAAGCGGTAGCCTGCAATTGAATACCATTGAGACCCCAAGCTGCTTGAGTCATACTACCTGCTAATTCAAGTTTCGCATCTGGGCCAGTGGTGCCAATACCAACACTACCGTTTTCAAAAGTAAACTTTTGGTTTGGATCATCTATGGTAAATAATATATCGTTTGCTCCAGTACCGTTTACATCTCCAGCTAAAAATGTACCTGCAGCTGAATCTGCACTAATCTGCTGGCTTGTATTGTTAACCTTAACAAAAAGACTGCTGGCAGAACCATTTCCATCACCGATTGAAACTTGATCAACTCCTTGTAAGGAGATATCGCTCCCTGAATCGTTAACAAATAATTGAGTGCCATTACCCGTTCCGGCAGCATCTCCTACAGTCACGATTCCAAGGTTATTAACTAAAAATCTACTGACATAAGCACTACTTCTATAAACCTGAAGGTCAAAAATAGCATTACTTGAAAGATCACTGAGCGCAAATTTTGCACCACTGCCTAAAGAGTTATCAAGAAATAAGAAGTCGTCTCCGGTAGCTCGGAGTGAGAGATCTCCACTACCATCTGTTTGTAAATCAGAGTAGACTGTTCCGTCAGCTTGGGTAAGACGAAGTTGAGGGTTAGAGGCATCTAAAACATCTAGCTTGCGGTCAGGGCCGGTGGTGCCAATGCCGACGTTGCCAGAACCTTGAATAGTTAACTTCTCAGACATTGTGCCACTATTCACTGTAGAAAAACCAAGGTTAGAAGTTCTTGTGGCGTGAGTGGCGTCAGTCCAGTATGCAGCAATTCTAGACATGTCCTGAGCTGCAGTAGTAGTGGTTTCTCCTGAAATCAAAATTCCAGTTCCATAATTGGCAGCTGGAGTGCCTGTTGTGTTGTGGCTAATTACTAACTCATCTAAAATTGTATTTGTGCGATTACTTACGTCATTTGTAACCGTTAAAGCTCCGTTAACCCCACGATTACCTACATACAAACCACCATTTACACTATTGCTCTGGATTACCCCACCCAAAGCTGCATTATTTTGTGGTGCAAAGTCAATATTTGGGTAATAACCATTAGTTGCGTCGCCACGCAAATATAGAGTTGGATTTGGAGTAGAGACATCAAATCCGAAATAACCATTTCCTGAACCACCATCAACAACTAATTTTTGAGACGGTGCAGTGTTTCCAATCCCCACGTTACCTCCTTGGAAAATAGCAGCATAAGTAGTATCAGAGG
>CAZMZI010000119.1:0-1725 GCA_964570775.1 uncultured Pseudomonadales bacterium
AGGTATTCTTGTGCAAGTAATTCTACAGAAAGGATACATGCGCAGGAAAAATGTTGCCCTAGTTATTTTCTTAGCATTTTTTTGTTCAGTGGCGGTAGCTATAGCTTATTTTTCATACCGGTCAAATACTCCCCTGGGTACCTTTACTACCGGGTACGCAGAAATAGATGTATCAGCATCTGATGGTGAAATTGCTAACATGCTACCCGGTGGTACTACCGAGGTGGAGGTAGTAGTTACCAACACAGGTACCGTGCCCGTACATTTGCGAACAATCTTTAGTGGTAGTTGGGATCAAGCAGGGCTAGATGCACAAATGTTTGATGTAGTTTCACTACAAAGAGATACAGGTAGTGGCTGGCAACTGGTACCAACACCAGTAGATTTGGATACATTTGTGTATTTTAGTCCACAAGGAGATGCGGGTAATTTGGAGGTTGTTCAACCAGCGGAGGTTGTTCGGTACCTTGCCACGTTACAACTTAAATCTGAAGTGGGTAACGAGTACATGAACTCAGTGTTTACTTCTCTAGTAACAGTGGAAGCCAAGCAAGCTGAAGAGCAGTCTAGCTGGCCGGAGCTTTAAGTATGTATCGGTGTTTGCTAGTTCTTGTTGTCAGTATGTCTGTTGCACTGTTTGGTGTCACGACACCAGTACGAGCAACATTCACACACAGTGTTACCCAACAAGCGGTGCGGGTTCACACTACAGATTGGCAAGCACCGAGCATATCGTTTTATATACAAAAAGCAGATGGGGAGCGATCACTTGCAGAGCAAGTTAGGATTGAGGATTTTGTTTTAACAGGCTCACAAGATATCCAGCAAGAAGTGAGTTTTTCTCAACCCCCACTAGGTATTAGTTTTTGGTTACAGTACTCTGGAGAAGTTGAGTTAGTGCCAGAAATGCAACTACAAATCTTTTTAGATGAAGACTTGCTATACCAACTTTCATCAGCACAAGTGGTGAGTCAAGAGCCAGCACTTATTCACATACCCTTTACTGCACCTGTAGTGGGTTCACATACATTTAGTTTTGTGTCGTCATTTCCGGATGACAATCAAGCACACGTGACGGGTGTAAGTACCGCAAGGGCATTTTTAGCTGAAGATATGCAGTTATTTGCAAGGACTGAGGATAGTACTGCCATACCACCTACATCAACGCAAGGTGAGTGGCAGCCTGTTCAAGATACCATATGGCAGTACAAACCTAATAGCAAAGATAACTATAGTTTTGTAACCGTTATTAAGGATACTGTAGGAAATACCACTACTCACTCGCAGTTTTTTTGGCAGCCAGATAGTCAATTAGATTCTGTCACTCTTACTCAAGAAGCTACCCCAACTGAAGTACATGCATTAGTAAATACTGGTTCTGTTTATGCATGGAGTAATCCACTTTGGCTCACTGCACCACGTCTGCTACATGATACAAATAATGCATTTTCTCCTTACCCTATAAAAAGATACCATGAGCCTGAAAGTGTGTGGGTGGATACCACTACACCTCTTGCAGTAATGGATATGTTTGGCAACATCAGAGACCTTGGTTTACTGTCGTTGCAAGAATGAATAGAAGTATTCATAATGAGGTCGTTATATGTCTTTTAAACGATCCGTTGCTCATCTATTTCACCCAAGACGATCCAATAATTTTAGGTCACGTTTGTTGCATCCAGAGTACCTACTATTGTTGGCATTTATTGCTTTGGCTTCGTTTGG
>CAZMZI010000120.1:0-1720 GCA_964570775.1 uncultured Pseudomonadales bacterium
ATGTTCACAAAGGCTAGTATGCAGGGTTTGGGTTAAAAATTAAAGAAGGAGTTAGGATAGTTAGTTTACTGACCATTGGTTATTTGTTTTTTCCTAAACACAGCATAGTAAATGCTGCCATCTTTGAACTTATATTGCATTAACTCGAAGTTATTTTTCGTAATAAACAGTACGTCGTCTTCATTTAATCCTTGAATCAGTAATATACCTTGGTCAACTAGTACTCTATTTGCCTCGTCAATATAGTTATCTAGAATTTCAGGGGGAAGTGAGTCACTCATCAGCATACCAACTGATTTTTCTTTGAGTGGTAGTTTCTTTGCATCAGCTTGGAAGTCAACTTTCCCATAGTAATGTGAGAGTTCACAATCTTGTGAATATGTTGGGCTACCTGGTGTTATGTTTGAAACGTATGAAGTGTTTGTAACTTCTTCCCAAGTAACTAAAGGAAAACCAGATTCAGTTGGCCCACCAACTTCAATAATTGGGTACGCAGAAAGCTTTGTGATCTCGGCATTGAGGTTGAAATCTTTATGACGTTTCCATTCAGGCGGGAGTTTTTCGTTCATATCACAATTTGTTCATGAGTCAGTGTAGCCAGGTCAAGAACAACAAAACTACTAATAGCATCAGCACCTTGTGGCAACCACTTATCTTTAGTGACGGCATTTCCTGGATTTATAAAGAGTGAATTTCCATGAGGTACTACTCTATACTGGTGGTCATGACCACCAATACAAACATCAAACGTACCAGATTTTGCAACTAACTCACTAATACTTGAGTAGTGGTTCATGAACAGCTTTCGATCCTCTACTGTTAATTGCATTTCCGTAAGATGGCATGTAGCATTTTTTGAGTCGTGTGCTCTTTGTTTCAGTAGTGCTGTTTCACCATCATTGTTACCAAATACAAAATGAAGATGACCGGTATAGTGTTCTATAAAGCGTCTCAGAACTCCAGGATTAATAATATCTCCGGCATGGAAGCACAATGGAATAGCATGTGCATTTAGGTACTCAATTATTTCCACAACTGCAGGAGTGTTGTCATGGGTGTCAGATACAATTGCAATTTTCATAAGCTTTCCTTTGTTATGGTACTATATATCTCAATTCATGCAGAATCAACAAAAAAGCAAAAAAAATCCAGAGATTTCAGTGATAATTTGTACCAAAGATAGACCTCACTCAATTAAGAATTGTTTGGATTCTCTACTAAACAGCACTTTCAAACCATTTGAAATTATTTTGGTAGATCAAAGCACTAAAAATGATACGAGAAAGATGGCTTTGCAAATAAAGAACTTAAACATACGTTATATAAAAGCAAGAGCAAGAGGATTGGGGTATGCAAGGAATGTTGGTATAGCTGCAGCTAGAGCTCCAATTTTAGCGTTTACAGATGATGACTGCATTGTAGATAAAGAATGGTTGGCTTGTATTGTTACCAGTTTTGCAGATTACAGTGAAATTGATGGAGTTTTTGGAAAAACAAAACCATTTGAGCCGCACTTACATGTTGGCAACATATGTCCTTGCACATTCACCAGTGTTAATGACAAAGAACATGTTATTCAAAAACCCGGAAAACATTGGGAACATATTGGATTTGGAAATAATATGGCGTTTAAAAAATCATTGTTTACCAAAGTGGGAGGATTTAATGTCTATATGGGGGCTGGTTCAATAGGGAAAAGCGCAGAAGATGCTGAATTTTC
>CAZMZI010000121.1:0-1692 GCA_964570775.1 uncultured Pseudomonadales bacterium
TGTTAGTACCTCTTGGAATTTACTTGCTTACATCAACGGGAAGTTCGTTAGGTATAGGACTCATTTTAGGTTTAGTTACAGGAATCTTTGTTGAAATGTTACTTAATAGAAACAATGTCGATGCATTTAACACCAGATTTTTATCTCAATTAAAGAAAAAATATGTAGCGTCAGAAATTACATCGATAACAGCAGTTTTTGGTGTATTTTGGGCTCTTCTGTTAGTGAGCGTGCTGGTTTTAGGTCAAGCATTTTCTGGCAATACATATCAACTACCTTTTTAGCAGTATGCCAAGTGAGGTTACTTTTTTTGGGCTGATTTTTCACACCTATGGTTTAATTATAGGTAGTGCGATAGTTCTTGCTGTGTGGCTCGTCGAGAAACGACTCAAGAGTACTCTAAACTCGTTACCACTTGAGTTCTGGCCACTTGTGTACAGTGCACTTTTGGGGGGAGTTATAGGTGCACGAGCATGGCATGTTGCTACCGATTTTCACTTATATCGTACTAATATTGTTGCAGCGTTCTATATATGGAATGGTGGACTGAGTATCTTAGGTGGAGTTGCCGGTGGGATATTTGCAGTTTGGCTCTTTCTGTACATATGGTCTAGGCGAGGAAAAAAAGTATCGCTTACACTACCAGAAGTGCTAGACGCTGCAGTATTTGGGTTACCATTTGCACAAGCTGTAGGAAGATTTGCAAACTATGTAAACCAAGAGCTATATGGTTTACCCTCTACGGGTATATTCAAGATCTACATTAGCCCTCAGAATCGTTTTCCCGGTTACTCCCAAGTCCAATATTATCACCCACTTTTCTTTTATGAAGCTGCCGCAATGGTACTCTTTGGGATTGGTCTGTGGAGTTGGGATGCGGTTATCCGGCGGTCTGCGAAAAAGAAACAACGTTTGCCTGTGGGGACCTTTACCGTGTGGTATTTGCTTTACTATGGTATTGTTCGATTTTTGCTTGATTTCTTAAGAATAGATAGACCGGTTGTTCTTGCACAACTTGGTGTAAACCAATTGGTTTTAGCAGGAATGGTAGTTGTATTACTTTTTATGTTAGTGAAAAGAAAACAGGTATGAAACAGAGAAACAAATTTTTAATTGTTGTTTTGAGCTTAATTCTAGTAGCAGGAATGTATTTGCTAACAACAAGGCAGCCTCTTGTTGCTGAGCAAGATCAGACAAAAGAACTGACAATAATTACTTCTCCAGTTCCAGCATTTCCAGACAGAAGTATTGTTCCCATCACTCTAGGTGAAAAAACATTATCTGTTGAAGTCGTAAATTCTCCGGAAAGTATGACACTTGGCTTAAGTGGTAGAGACACTATTGGGGCTGATGGCATGTTATTTATTTTTCCTCAAAGAGGAATTCCGCGTTTTTGGATGAAAGACATGCGGTTTGATCTTGATATGGTGTGGATTGATGGTAACAGAGTGATTGATATCTCAAAGAATGTACCAAAGCCAGCAGAGAATGTAGTGTTGTTGCCAAAATATTCACCAAAGTCTCCTGCTTCCCTTGTATTAGAGATTCCAGCAGGCAAGGTAGAAGAATGGGGCATAGTTGAAGGTGCTCGCTTTTCCTTTTCTCAACTCTAGTACTTCGCTGGTTCTTGTAGCAGTGATATCATTAATGACAGATGATAGACCCGGTAAAAATGTCGAGTATGTTTACTGG
>CAZMZI010000122.1:0-1645 GCA_964570775.1 uncultured Pseudomonadales bacterium
GCGGAGAGGGGGGGATTCGAACCCCCGGTATCTTGCGACACGGCGGTTTAGTAAACCGCTGCACTAGGCCACTATGCGACCCCTCCACATATAGCTATTGTAAAATGTTTCTCTGGCAAGTAAACCTGCAACCTCACACAAAAAGCAGTATACTAGTTGGTGTATGGCAGAAAACACTTCTACCCAAAATCAACCAAATAAATCAGAACAAACCGTACAAGACGCTCCCAAAATGCGTCGGTATTTTTTTAGAACACTCGAGGCAAAGTCGCTCCGATCCAGACCATTGACGACAAGAATAGCAGATCAACTTACGGGGCTTTCAAGCACTCCTACATTCTTGTTTGTTAATGCATTTGTATTTATTTCGTGGATAGCACTTAACAGTGGTTTGGTCCCCGGCTTTACGCCATTTGACCCCTACCCATTTGGTTTTCTGACCATGGCTGTTTCACTTGAAGCAATTTTCTTGTCAATCTTTGTGTTAGTCTCTCAAAATCGTGGTGCACAAATTGCCACACTGCGCGATGAACTAAACCTACGAGTTAACCTGATAGCAGAACAAGAAATTACTAAAGTTTTAAAGATGCAGCTTGCGCTTCATAAAAAATTAAAGATTACTGAAGACGTAGATGAAGAACTAGAGCGCATGATTAAAGACGTAAGTACCAGTTCACTAGAACAATCAATTCTTGAACAGCTTGAACGTGCAGACCAGCCTTTGTTCCACTCGATCACTAAGAAAGAGTTTCCAGAGCTCATCTCAGTGTTAACGGGCACCAGAAAAAAGAAACAACAGTAATGTATGGGTTAAAGGTTATTTCCAAGTTGGCACAACGTAAATACCGCCAAGAGTACGGTTGCTTTGTGGTTGAAGGCAAGCGTGGTGTTGAGGACGCAGTGGCAGCTGGTGCTCGTATTACAGATATTTTACTCAGCAGAAGTTTTCAAAGACAAAATGGAGATTTTTCTAACACTACACTTAAATCATTTTTTGCGAATCGTTTGGTTACAACCGTAGATGATGAAAGTTTTGCGAAGCTTTCAGACACGGCATCTCCACAGGGAGTTGCAGCTGTTGTAGAAATGCCGCGCCACACAGTACCTGAAATTTCTGTTTCCTCACTTGTAGCGGTGTTAGAAGATGTTCGTGATCCAGGAAATTTGGGCACGATGATTCGTACCGCAGACTGGTTTGGAGTTGGTGGCATGGTACTTTTGGGTGGGGCTGATCCCTACCAACCAAAGGTAGTCAGGTCAACTATGGGTTCTTTGTTTCATATGCCAATTGTGCAGATAGACGCTGTTTCGCAGGTTGAAGCACTCAAATCTCAGGGCTTTTCAATTGTAGTAACCAGGCCTGAAGTGGATGTGCAGGGTTTGAGTAACTCATTACCCACACAAAAAACGGCTTTGGTATTTGGAAATGAAGCACATGGCACTTCGGCAGAAATGGATAAGCTTGCCGATGCATCTTTTACCATTCCAAGGCTAGGAAAAGCTGAGTCACTTAATGTTGCAGTTAGTTTTGGAATTGTGTTATACCAGTTACGTTTACAGTAACTTTTAGATAAGGAGTGTGTATGAAGCGCACTGTTGATGGTCCAGTTGTGTTAGTTGTTTTAGATGGTTGGGGTCTAAGAGA
>CAZMZI010000123.1:0-1622 GCA_964570775.1 uncultured Pseudomonadales bacterium
GGCAACTAGCTGGAACAGAAGCGGGTCGAAAGGTACTTACAGAATACGTACTAACTGGAACTGCTGAAATTGGAGAAGAAAATACATTAACTAATGAGCTATTCAAAAAGACAATTAAGATACTAAGTAGGCAAAAAGAAAATATTGTGCAAACTTTGGAGACAAAAGAAGCACACGTGCAAAGACATAAAGAAATGCTACAAACTTCATCCTGACGCTACCTGTAAGTGGTTCCTCTAATTGAACAGTAATCAACACAAAAAATGAATACCACACTCAAAACACTTATACTCGTTTCACTGTTTTTACACTTTGCTGCAGGATTATTAAGTCCGGTTTATGCACTCTATGTGCAATCCATCGGCGGAACGCTTGAGCAAGTTGGTGTAACATTTGCTGCTATGCCTTTTATAATAGCCATCGGTCTATTAATTCTCGGCAAACAAACAGATAAGACCGGCAATGAAGAAAGCTACCTATTACTTGGATACGTACTTAAGGTCATTGGATTCTCCGGCTACCTACTTGTCTCAACTGTACCACAACTCATTATTGTGCAGTGTATTCTTGGCATTTCATATGTCATCTCAACCCCAGCGTATCAAAGCTTATATACAAAACATTTAACTAAAGGCAAGTTTGCTCAGAACTGGTCAGTTTGGGAAGCTGTAACACAACTCTCTGCAGCAACAGCTGCCATTGTTGGAAGCCTAGTACTAAAGTTGTTTGGATTCCAATCACTTTTTTTACTTATGACACTTTTTGCTACACTCGGGTTAGCTACCACAGTGATTCTCTTAAGACTCAAGAAAACAAATCAGCATACATAGCAAAAAGCCCCTCTTTATTGAGGGGCTTTTGTTTTACTCACTACTCAGTCGCGCATTCTTCGCATTCATCCCAAAAAAATATGTATGCAATTTCATACCCATCAATTTGGTAGATCTGTATTATTTCATCACTGTCATTTCTGGTTACAACAGTAACATTTTTAATTACACTGTCATTGGCCTCTTGTAACGCTTCCTTGAAGGCTATCATGTTGGGCCCTGTAAATCTTTCGTCTATAACAATCTTTCCAGAATGATTACACTCGAAGTGTACGCTAATTACCTCATCTGAAATGGTTCCTGGTGTTAACGAGTAATCGCCTCCACCACGACAAACATAGGAGTTGTAATCTGCACCACCAGCTACACGATCTGTACCAGCAGTTGTACAACCTGAGAAAAACAAACTAACACAAACAGACAAAAAAAGTAAAAATGGTCTCACAGCAAACTCCAAAAAAAGTGAACAGTACTAGTAATCCACGCTCTGTGGACAACAGAGGGAACTGTTCTTTGTAGGTTTAAATGTTAAGTAGCCTTGAGTAAATTTGGGAAATTATATCATTCCTCACTCTTCCCACTGTTTTGCAGCGGCAGAGTAGGTTTCTGTAGAGGTAACGTCATACCAAAAACCTTGAAACACAAAGGCACTCAATTCTCGTTTTCGTGACAATAAGGGAAAAATATCTTTTTCTAAAAAGAGTGGAGTGACATTAGGAATAAGCTGCAGTAATTCAGACTTCACCACATAGATACCAGTGTTAATGATACTAATACCTTTATCTTCACTAC
>CAZMZI010000124.1:0-1522 GCA_964570775.1 uncultured Pseudomonadales bacterium
AAGATGGCTTTTACAAAAAAAATAACACCAAAAAGGGGTGTTATGAATAAAAAGGCTTGGGAAATAAAAAAAGCATTATTATCGCTGGACAGACCACGAGTAACAATGCTTTTTTTCTCAGAAAGTGTTTTAATACTAGGTCAAAACACTTGTAGCCTGAATGTTAGCAGTACCCCTGGTAACTGTAAATTACATCTTTATAGGACAAAATATATCACTTAGATAAAGGTATTGAGTGCTGTGTGGAAGTTTGACAGTTGGGCAGGCAGTTGAACTTCCACTCACTACTTCATACCTTTTTCTTTTTTTTCTAAGCTTTTATCGTCTGAATTCTTACTAGCAGGTCTTTAGACGACCGAGCTCTTTAAGATATTCAGTGCAGATATAAAGCATAAACTATTTTTTGGTAGTTCGGAGGGTGGACGACTGCCGGAGCGGAGGTGCTCCTATGAACCCTACAATCGTGTTAGTTATTGCTATCCTGTCAAGTCTAGTCCCCCTGGTTTGGAGCTTTGCTCTCATCTATGAAGATCTTGGCTGGGGGGGAGTAATCATAGGAATACTACTTCTAGTCATTCCCATTTTATTGCCATATATGGTAATTCTGCTTTTGTTTTACGGTCTGTATAAGAATTGGGAGAACAAGGTTTTATTTCTTGTTTACCTAGTTCTGGCGCTCATAAGTGTAATAGTTAACATTGCACTTTTCGCTGGGGCAGCTGGATCAATCTTAAATTCCTAATCGCTCCACAAACTGAATATCTTACAAAAACCTCCCCCCTAAACCTAGGGGGGAGGAAAATCTATCATATCTTGGCTACTTGTGATAAAAGTAGTCGGATGAGTAAAGTTGATATTGTTATCATTGGCGCAGGTATTTCAGGAGCAACGCTTGCAGAGCGGTATGCATCACTAGGTAAAAAAGTGCTTGTCATAGAACGTCGAGAACATATTGGTGGCAACTGCTTTGACTTTGTGAATGAAGTAGGTATTTTAGTTGCTAAGTATGGTGCTCATATTTTTCATACCAATAATGAAGAAGTTTGGCAGTACGTACAAAATTTTTCTGAGTGGATGCCGTACGAGCATAAAGTGTTATCTCTAGTAGAAGGCAAGCTCGTTCCTGTACCAGTCAATATTACAACAGTGAACAAAGTATTGGGTTTGCGGATAAAAACTGAGAAGCAAATGCTTGCTTGGCTCAAAAAAAATCAAATTCCTTTTCCTATTCCCAAAAACAGTGAGGAAACAGCTCTTTCTCGGGTTGGAAAAGTTCTTTATGAAAAAATGTTTAAAAACTATACAAAAAAACAGTGGGAGAAGTATCCTGCACAGCTAGATGCGTTGGTACTCAAGCGTATACCCGTGCGAACTACCTTTGATGATCGGTACTTTAGTGATACCTACCAGGCATTGCCAAAGTATGGTTACACAAAACTTTTTGAGAAGATGCTCAGTAACCCAAACATCACGGTTAAACTTAACACAGATTACTTCGATATTAAAAGTTCATTAAAGGGAT